>CAYOFE010000022.1:0-24615 GCA_964403135.1 uncultured Chromatiaceae bacterium
GCTGCCACCCCAGCCGGCTGCGCGCCTTGCTCGCGTCGCCCAGCAGGGAGTCAACCTCCGCCGGCCGGAAATACCGCGGATCAACCCGCACCACGACGTCGCCGGGTGCGGGACCGTTCGGAGAATCGCGGTTCTCGGCGACGCGGGCCAATTCGTCGATGCCCGCGCCCTCCCACGCCAGCACCAGGCCGAGTTCCCCGGCTGCCCGATCGACGAACTCGCGAACGGAGTGCTGCTCTCCGGTGGCAATCACGTAGTCGTCGGGCTGCGGCTGTTGCAGGATCAGCCACTGCGCCTCGACATAGTCACGCGCGTGACCCCAATCGCGGCGTGCGTCCAGATTGCCAAGGTACAGCACTTTCTGCAGACCGGCCTTGATGCGAGTCAGGCCGCGGGTGATCTTGCGGGTCACGAAGGTTTCGCCGCGAATGGGCGACTCGTGATTAAAGAGGATGCCATTGCAGGCGTACACGCCGTACGCTTCGCGGTAGTTCACCGCGATCCAGTACGCGTAGACCTTCGCCACGCCGTAGGGCGAGCGGGGATAGAACGGCGTGGTTTCCCGCTGCGGCGTCTCCCGCACCATGCCAAACATCTCGGACGAGGAAGCCTGATAAAACTTCGTGCGGTCCGCGAGCTTCAGGATGCGAATCGCCTCGAGCAGCCGCAGCGACCCCAGTGCGTCGGCGTTGGCGGTATACTCCGGTGTCTCGAACGAGACCGCCACGTGGCTCTGCGCCGCAAGATTGTAGATCTCATCGGGCTGCGAGTCCTGGATGACCCGGATCAGGTTGGTCGAATCCGTCAGGTCTCCGTAATGCAGCACGAACCGCCGGTCCGGCTCGTGCGGGTCCTGATACAGGTGGTCAATGCGCTCGGTGTTGAACGACGAGGCGCGCCGCTTGATGCCATGGACTTCGTAGCCCTTGGCCAGCAGAAATTCCGCCAGGTACGCGCCGTCCTGGCCGGTGACACCTGTGATTAGCGCGCGTTTCTTCACCGACGATCAACCCTCGGCATGAATGTGCGACAGTGCCCGTGCGTGCCAGCGATCGACCAGCCGCGCAATGCTCATTGCGCCACCGGGCCTGCCGGCCCTAGAACAGCGTGTAGATGAACGGGGCGACCGCCGAGCCCTGCGAGAGCACTATCAGCGCGCCAAGCAGCACCATGACAATCACGATGGGCGCCAGCCAGAATTTCTTCCGCTCACGCATGAAGTCCCAGAGGTCCTTGAGAAAGTCCACCATCAGAAAGGCTTCTCCATGTTTCTGACCGGCGCCTTACGGCTCGGCACCCGGTAACTGGGGGAATCATCGAACCGGCGCGCCAGAGAGTCCTTACCCAGCACGCGGCGCGCAATTCCCATCGGCGTCACCACCAGGAAGAACACAATACCCATGATCAGCGGCGTCGTCACGCGGCTCATCAGCAGTCCGAGTTTCATCCAGGCGCGATAGGCAGGCCGCAGGGTCCCAGGCGCAGCCAGCCCCGACAGGGCCAGAACGGCGAAAATCACCCACGGCCAACGCGGCCATGGCCGCTCCAGCAGCCACGGGAAAAACAGCCCGAAAAGGGCCGCCACGATCGCTCCAGTCGAAATGCCAAACTCCCGCAGGCCCTTATGGTCGAGTTCCGGTATCGCGTGCGCTTGTACGGTCATTGTCGTCAGTCCAGCTCGAATTCAGTTTTCCAGGACTCGTCGCGCTCTATCACAGGCTGATCCCGCTTATCGAGCAGGAAATTCTCCACGACCAGGTAATCCATTTCGGTGCGCATGAAGCAGCGATAGGCATCCGCGGGCGTGCAGACGATCGGCTCGCCCCGCACGTTGAACGAGGTATTCACCAGCACGCCGCAGCCGGTCCTCGCCGCGAAGGCCTCGAGCAGGGCGTGAAAGCGTGGATTGGTCTCCGCATGCACCGTCTGCACCCGCGCCGAGTAATCCACATGGGTGATCGCCGGCAACTCCGAGCGCTTCAGCTTGAGCTTCTCGATGCCGAACAGATGCTGTTGCTCCGGTGTGAGGGGAATGCGCAGTTCCTCGCGCACCGGCGCCACGATCAACATATACGGGCTGTCGCTCGCCAGCTCGAAGTACTCGGCCACCCGCTCGGCGAGCACCGAGGGCGCGAACGGGCGGAACGACTCGCGGTACTTGATCTTGAGATTCATCACCGTCTGCATCTTCGCGCTGCGCGGGTCGCCGAGAATGGAGCGCCCCCCGAGTGCCCGCGGTCCAAATTCCATACGGCCCTGGACCCAGCCCACGACATACTCGGCGGCCAGGATATCGGCCAGCCGCGGCAGCAGTGCGTGGTCCGCCAATTCGACATATTTCGCGCCCGCCGCATCGAGCTGCCGGCGCACCTCCTCGCGACTGTACCGGGGCCCCAGGTAGGAACCTTGCATGGCGTCGTGGCCATTGACCCGGCGCGGAGCGCCCTTGTATTCGTGCCAGGCCACTGCAGCCGCGCCAATGGCGCCGCCGGCATCGCCGGCCGCCGGCTGCACCCAGATGCGTTTAAACGGGCCTTCGCGCAACACCCGGCCATTGGCCACGCAGTTCAGCGCCACGCCACCGGCGAGGCACAGGTTGTCCTCGTCGGTCTCGCGATGCAGGGTGCGGGTCAGGCGCAGGATCACCTCCTCGGTGACGACCTGTATCGAGGCGGCAATGTCCATCTCCCGCTGCGTAACCTGGCTTTCGGCCCTGCGCGGCGGTCCGTCGAACAGCGCATCGAATCGCCGGTTCGTCATGGTCAGGCCGGTGCAGTAGTCAAAATACTGCATGTCGAGCCGGAAGGTGCCGTCTGGCTTGAGATCGAGGATCTTGTCGTAGATGCGCTCCGCGTAGATCGGCCGCCCATAGGGAGCCAGGCCCATCAGCTTGTATTCGCCGGAATTGACCTTGAACCCGGTGAAGTAGGTGAACGCGGAGTACAGCAGTCCGAGTGAATGCGGAAAGTCGATCTCCCACAGCGGCTCGATGTGATTGGCTTCGCCTTTCCATGCGGAGGTGGTCGCCCACTCGCCCACGCCGTCGAGGCACAGCACCGCGGCACGCTCGAACGGGCTAAAGAAAAACGCCGAGGCCGCATGCGACTGGTGATGCTCGGCGAACAACAGCGGCGGCAGCGCGCTGACCTTGCAGCCGCCAAGCGCGGCGAACTCGCGCCTGAGTGTGCTCTTCAGGTACAGCTTCTCCTTGAGCCACACCGGCATCGCCGCCACGAACGAGCGAAACCCGTTCGGCGCGTAACTGAGATAAGTTTCCAGCAGCCGCTCGAATTTCACCAGCGGCTTGTCGTAGAACACGATCTGGTCGACCTGTTGCAGGCCGATTCCTGCCTCCTCAAGGCAATAGCGGATGGCATGCGCCGGGAACCGCGGATCATGTTTCCTGCGCGAAAAGCGCTCTTCCTGCGCGGCCGCCACGATATCGCCATCGCGCAACAGCGCTGCGGCGCTATCGTGGTAATAAGCAGAGATGCCGAGGGTATGTGTCATTGGGGGATATGATAGTAAAGCTTCGGGTGAGCCTCGCGGATAAACTCCGCCGCCCACTGGTCTGCCTGCTCGAAATTTGCGGTATCGTCAACCGGCACCAGCACCCTCACCATTGCTCCATCGGTGCGGTTTCTCGTTGCCGAATCCCAGAAGATGAACCACTTCACCAGATACTCATCGGTGAGGTAGCGGCCACGCTGCATGAACCAGTAATAGATCAGGGCCTTCTCCGAGCCCAGGCTGATCCGCGCGCGATTCACGGCCAGCGCACTGCCGTCGGGCCGAACGCCCGGGATGTCCATCCGGCTCATGTCGTCGATGCGCCACCCGCCGCCGGGCAGGCATGCCCTGGGCGAGTGCACCGAGGCGCCCTTGCGCTGCGAATCGTAATAAGCCACATAAAGCTGCGCCAGTGCACCGTCGGCCGCACGATCAAAATTCACGATCAGGTAGTCGGTCAGCTGCAGCTGATCCAGCACCGGCTGCTCGATGACCTCGTCCTGGCCCCGCCACTCCCCGATCGTCCGCGGGAATGTCGCGAAAGACGGGTGCACGGGCACCGACTCCTCGCGATTATGGATCACCAGGGAACCGACCGCTCCCGCCAGCAGCATGGCGGTGGCCGCCAGCAGCGGGGCGCCGATGCCCCGGCCCGCCGCCAGTAACCGCAGGTCGGAAAGCTCGGGGATCTCCACGGTAAAAACGTCGGCAAGCCGGCGCCTGCCAAGCCTGGCAAAAAAGGCCATCTCGAGAAACAGCAATGCGATGCAGGCGACGAAAATCACCCAGCCCTCGAAATAGTGCAGGAACCCTTCAGCCGCCGCGTTGCCGTAAGTCGTAACGAGCAACCCGGTCACTGCAATACGAAAGCTGTTCATGACCACCGTGATCGGTGCGGCCGAGGCGAATATCAGCAGTCGCTGCCAGAAAGGCCCGTTGAAAACGTAGGAGCAGAAGAAAGCAAAGCTCGCCAGCGGAAACAGGTATCGCAGGCCACTGCAGGCCTCCACGACCTGCAGTTTGTATGAGCCGAGGTCGATCAGGTTGCCCTCGAGAAATACGCTCACGCCGAACAGGCGCAGGAACAACGTACCGATGTCCGACGAAATGAGCTGCAGCTCGGCCGACAGCGACCACTGCAGGAACCGTGGCCAGGGGATCATGAAAACCAGGAAAAACAGGCCCGCCCAAAGCACCCGTACGCCCCGCCACCCGATCGCGGTGAGCACTACGCCCCACAGCGTCAGCAGGAACGCGTACTGGACGATGGTCATGATCGCGCTCAACTCGCCGACCAGGAAGCCGGCAAGGCCCAGAGCCACCAGCACGACACCCGGCCAGCACTCCTGAATAGGTACCCGGGCGACGTCTACCGACCGCGCCCACACCAGGTAAAGACTGACCACGGGAATGAGATAGCCGTGCTGATACTCCGGCTCGGTCCACCATGCCCACATGACACTGAGACCGTCGCGAAATGTGACTGCCAGCGCAACGACAATGACCAGCACCAGGCCGAGCCCCAAGGCTGGTCCCCGGATCTGGCGCAAGCCGGCTGTCGCAACGTCCACCGTCATACCTGCCACCCGATCAGCCCAGCGGCGCTTTGGAGTCGGGCGACGTCGTGGTTAGTCCCTCGGCCCCGCGCTGCTTCGCCGCTGCGTCCACCACGCTGCGCCAGGCCGTCAGCGCGTGCGAACGGCCGTAGCGGGACTCAGCTGCGCGTCGTGCGCGGTCCCCAAGCAGCTGGCAGCGGGCAGGGTCGTCGCACAGCGCGCGCAGTATGCGGGCGAGCTCGGCGCCGTCGCGCTGCTCGATCACGAACCCGCAATCCCACTCGCGGATCACCCGTGCCACCTCGCAGCCGGCGGGACCAAGGAAAATGACTGGCTTACCGGCGGCAAGCGCACCGTAAAATTTCGACGGAACGATCAGCCCCTCCAGCGCATGCTGCAGCGTCACCACGTGCACGTCGGGCGCCGTCAGACTGAATTTCAGCCGATCCTGCTGCTGGAAAGGCTTGAACAATGCATTGACCAGGTCGCGCTCCTCGACCACGTCGCGCAGCTCGTTCTTGCGCGCACCGGCGCCGACGAACAAAAAGCGGATCTGTCGCTCGCGCACCAGCATGGAAATTGCGTTGAGGAGCGCCTCGAACTCGTGGACGCGTCCCATATTGCCGGAATAGCCGACGACGAAGGAGCCGTTCAGCTCCCACTCCTTGCGTAACGGGTGTCCGTCGCGCGGCAAGGGCCGGATGACCTCTTCATCGACCCAGTTCGGGATCACCGTGACGCGCTCCGGCGGGATACCCCGAGACTGCAGCGTCTGCGCCATGCATCGGCCGATCACGACATTCATGCGGGCCCGCCGCAGCCCCCAGTCGCGCAGGCGCTTCAGCAGTCCGCTCGCAAGCCCGACGCCGCCGAGCTGCAGCTGCTCGGCCACTTCGGGGTAAAAATCCTGCAACCAGTTCACGAGCCGCGCGCCCTTCATGCGAGCCACGATGGCGGCAATCACACCGATCAGCGGCGGATCGGTCTTGGCGATGATGACGTCGCCGCGCGCTGCGTGCTTCGCCAGCCATAGCGCGGCACTCAGGTAGAAGGTCACGTAATCCATCGTGCGACCAGGCAGCCCGTCGCGGCCCCAGCGAGATGTCCAGACGCGATGCGCCTCGACGCCGCTCAACGACTCCCGCGCCATCAACCGCGCCGTCGGGTCTTCGTAGCGCTGGCGGCTGGTCAACACTTCGACCCGATAGCCGGCGAGTACCAGATCCCGTGCCAGGTCGCTCAGCAACTGGCTGGTAGCCGACTCGTCCGGGGAAAAATACCTGTTAACGAACAGCAGCTTGGTCATCGGGGCCATGATAAAGGCAGGGCAACGTTCAGAGAACCACCGCCCCCGTTTCTTGTTCTGGGTACGCGCAGCATACGGGAGCGCCCACGCCGATAACTGCGGACCAGTGCTGATTTTCAGCAGGGTGGTCGACGCTGCGGTGCCTGCTGCGACATAACATCAGGGCCCGGTGCGCGGCGCCGGATCCGGCTTTGCGGATCACGCCGGCAACCTGCCGGCCCGGCGATCGACGAAGAACCGCCCCAGCACCAGCACGTCCATGCGAGTGCGCAGGAAGCAGTTCAGGGCCTGCTGCGGATGGCACACGACAGGCTCATTCTCATTGAACGACGTGTTGAGAACGATCGGCACGCCCGTCAGCGCGAAAAACGCCGAAATCAAATCGTAATACATCGCGTTGTGCTCGCGCTGCACCGTTTGCAGGCGGCCCGAGCCATCGACGTGAGTCACCGCCGGAATCTGCGCGCGCCGCTCCGGGCGCACCTGGAACACCTGCATCATGAACGGCACGTCGGCATCCTCCTCGAACCATGCGGCAGTATGTTCCCGCAGTATGGATGGCGCGAACGGCCGGAACGACTCGCGCCGCTTGATCTTCAGGTTCAGGATGTCTTTCATGTCGGCGCGGCGCGGATCGCAAACGATGGAGCGGTTGCCGAGCGCACGCGGCCCCCATTCCATGCGGCCCTGGAACCACCCGACCACGCTGCCGCCGGCGATCGCGGCGGCCGTCATGCGGCAGAGCTCGCGCGGATCGTCGATTTCACGCACCGCGCAGCCTTCGCGCTGCAGCTTCTCGCGTGCGGAATCGAGCAGCACGCGAATCTCCGCAGCGTCGTACGAGGGGCCCCAATAGGCATGCGCCATGCGCCCGGTACCGCTACGCTGATTGAGCCTGCGATCCACTTCGAGCGCCGCGCCGATTGCTCCGCCCGCGTCGCCGGCAGCCGCCTGCACGTAGCAGCGCCGGAATGGCGAACGCCGCGCGATCTTGCCATTCGCTACCGAGTTCATGCCGCACCCGCCCGCGATCACCACTGCCTCGCCGCCGTAACGCTCATGCAGCCGTGCGAGCAGGTGAAAGAAAGCATCTTCATAACAGACCTGGATGCTGTGGGCGATGTCCCGATGCCGGTCGGTCAGCTCGCCACGCGGCTCGCGCGCCGGGCCGAGCAGCTGTTCCAGTTCCGGCGAGTACAGCAGGCCGATTTCCGGATATCCGCCTGACCAGCGATACTCGATTTTCTCGCGATGATGGCGAAAGTACCGCAGATCGAGCTCATAGCCGCCATCTTCACGGCTGCGCACCACCTGGCGCAGCTCCTTCACCAGGGCCGGCCTGCCGTAGGGCGCGAGGCCCATGACCTTGTACTCGTCGCCATAGGCGCGAAAGCCGAGGTACTGCGTGAGGGCCTGGTAAAAAATGCCAAGCGAGTGCGGAAAGTAAACCCGGCCGTCGACACGGACCCGGCCGGCGGCGCCGAGGCCCCATGCGCCGCTCGCAAAATCGCCGAAACCATCCACCGACACCGCGACCGCTCGATCGAACGGCCCGCAGTAGAACGCCGAGGCGAGGTGCGCCAGGTGATGCTCGACCGTGTGGAGCGCGCCGTCGTACCGTTCCGCCGGAAAGGCGGCGGCCAGCTCCTCGACCACCGACTGGCGCCGCCTCGCATTTCGCAGGCGGTCGAGCAGCAATCCGGGTTGCGGACGCCGACGCAGCGCATAAAGCGCTTTGCGCCCGAGGCTCGCCCGCGGATCGCTGTTCACCGCAATGGCATCGACGTCGGCGAGCGACACGCCCGCGCTCGTCAGGCAATAGCGGATTGCCTCCGCGGGAAACCCGGCCCAGTGCTTGATGCGGCGGAAGCGCTCTTCTTCGGCGGCCGCGCGCAGCTCCCCGTCGATCAGGATACACGCCGCGGAGTCCGCGTGGTGCGCGTTCAGGCCGATAATGATCTCGCTCAAGCTGCCGCCCTGCCGACCATGGCATTCGATCGATAAAACAAAATTACAACCGAAGACGAATACGCTGCCGCGATACGCATCTCAATGACTCGGCGCCGGCTGCGAATTGAGTATTTTCCCGTAGAGCTCCAGCGTGCGGATCGCAATGTCCGGCCACTGGTATCGCGCCCGGACCAGCTCGCGAGCCGCCCGGCTCGCCGCTTCCCAGCGAGCCGGCTCGGTCAGCAGTTGCTCCAGGGCCCGCGCCACGGCGCGGGCATCAAGCGGCACCACCGCTCCGGCACCGGCATCGCGAACCTCTGCGAAATGACATTGCTCGCTGATGACCACCGGCCCGCCGGCGCCGAGCGCCTCGACGATCGACATGCTGAATCCTTCCTGGCGGCTCGGCTGACACAGGCATGCAGCGTGCGCCACGAGATGCCATTTCGCCCTGCCATAGACCGGTCCGAGCACGTGCACGCGCTCTGCGATGCCGAGTCCGGCAATCTGCCTGGTAAACGCGTCGCGCCGACCCGCATCGGGCCCGGCGATGAGCAATCGCACGCCGGGCGATCGAGCGGCCAGCGCCGCAAAAGCCTCGGCCAGCACGTCCAGCCCCTTCACCTCGTGGAGACGGCCGAGAAACAGCACGTAGCGCTCGCCGGGCGGTACAACTGACGGCCACGACGCGACCTGGCCCTGAACCTGATCGAGGAACACCCCGTTCGGCAGGATCTCGATCGGCGTCTGAACGTCACGCGCCCTGATCTGCAATGCTTCTTCCTCGTTCAGAGCGTGGATCGCGGCCGCCGCGTCGAGAACGCGCTTCCAGGCGAGCCGCCAGGCGATGGCCTTCTTGACCTTCTTCCGGGCCAGGCTCCAGGGCGCCAGCATGCCGAGCGGCGCGACGACGTACGGCACGCCCGCCCGTCGGGCCAGCCGGGATACCCGCAGCAGTTCCGGTCGCCACATCCCGTGCAGATGCAAGACGCGACTATCGCCCGAAATTCCGAGGCGCTGCGCCAGGCTCGCAGGGCGGCCGGTCCAGAAGCGGAAATCCGCGCTCACACGGTTCCAGCAAACCTCGTCAACAGCAGGAACATCGGCGTAGTCCCTGCTGATGCCGTCTGCGGTCGCCGGGCCCGCGAAATAAATCACCCTGACGCTACAGCCTGCCGCGCGCTGCGCGGAAGCCAGGGCGGCCACCGCCTGCGGTGGTCCTCCTGCGGCGGGATCCATCGTATCAATGACATGCGTGATCGCTGTGCCTCCGGGCACCGGGCCCACGCCGCTTCGCGCCGCAACCACCGATTTGGACCTCCTCGTCCCGGGCAGGATTCTGACGACTCAATCGGCAGGCGCGGCCGCGGCGCCTGCCACGGCGGCGCGAAACCGCTGCACCATGACCGCGGTATTGGCTTCGGTCCGCACGGTTTGCATGGCGGCCTTGCCCGCGGATTGCGTCGCCGCCGGCGCCGCCAGGAAACTCATCAGCACCGCGGCGAGCGACACCGGGTCACCCTCGCGGTAAACGGCGCCATTGATTCCCGGCTTCAGGTAGTGAATCTCGGGGTTATGCCCTGCCGTGTCGTCATGCGTCACCACCGGAAGGCCGTAACCGAAGGCATGGTTCAACGTCAGACCGATCGCGCCGGGGTGGCAAAGAACTGCAGCGCTCATGAACCACGGGGCCAATTCGGCTTCTGAGTATAGCGCTCCAACCCAGCGGACCTTGTCTTGCAGACCACGCTCGGCTGCCTGTCGCGCAAGGGCGGCCGCCTCGGGGCCATCGCCCACGGCACACCACAACAACCGGGGCACCTTCGCGACCATGTGCTCCATTGCCCGCAGGAGCAGATCGAAGCGGTTGCGCGCGATAAGCCGCGCACAAGTCAGTATGATTGGCCGCCCGGACAGCCCCTGCTCGTCGCGCCAGCGACGCAGGCGCTCGGCCGGCCATAGCGCGGCAGCGGTCTCGATAGCCTGCTGATCGAGCCCGTTGTTGATGGCGAGCAACGCATGCCGCGCGAATCCCTTGCCGCAAAGCGCGTCGATCTCCGCATCGACATACAGCAAAATGTGATCGAATCGCCGCAACCACCATAATCGCAGCGCCTCGGACCAGCGCCGCGCGCCGGCCGCATGTCCCTGCCCCCACATGATCACGGGCTTGCCCATCGCGCGCGCCACACTCGCCAGCACCACGGTGGACAGAACCCGCGGGTTGGCGCTGAAAACGATGACGTCGCTCTGTCCAAGCACCTCTCTGACAGGCAGGAACTGCCATGCCAGTCTTTGGTCGGCCGCACCCCACGCCTTGACCACGCGGATGTGTCCGGCAAACGCGTCGTGCCCGGATCGAATCGACGAGCCCGGAAGGTCCGCCTGGCAATAAACCGTGACCTCCAGGTCCGGCGCGGCGAACAGGCGTCGATAAAAGTCGACGCGGTAGTGAGGAATGATATTCGTCACAATCGCGATGCGGAGTTTGTGACGGTTGAGGGGCTGGAATCCGGACGGGGCTACCATGCGACTCGGCAATCTCTCGCTCTGACGCCAATGGCCCACGCGGCCCGACGAGCCGGCAAGCGGACACCCGATCCAATCGTGTAATTGGCCGACATTCACGATGCCATTGGCGCCGGCGACTTGCGAAGCACCGGAAATACCGATGTCGGCCGCAGTCGTTTCACGATCGAACGCGCGTGGTAACGCAGGTTCCAGGCGAAGGCGCTGCACAACAAGCCGTCCAGCCACGTGGCCACGCGGCGGTTGTACACATCCGGTCGTAACAGGCCCATCAGCCGTGAACTCAGCGAAACCACGCACAGCGACTGATGCCGGATCGCCAATCCTGCGTCGTGAACGATCGCGCCCAGGATCGGCAATGGGATGCCTCGCTCTCGTCGGGTCAGTCCACGGCGCGGCTGTCGCCAATCCCCCATCGAGGTGATGGGCTCGCGCAGCACCATCCAGCCGCCCGGCTTGAGAGTTCGCGCCAGTTCCCGGACCACGAAGCTGACGTTCGGAATGTAGCGCAGAACGCCCAGCCAGGTAATCAGGTCGAACGTGCGATCCGCGAGCGGGATCGCGCCGTCGACGGCCGGCTTCGCGTAATGCGTCGGCACGCCGAGCGCACTCCCCGCCGCGAAGGCGTCGGACGGATCCACGATCGTGACCTGCCCGACCCGCGCAATGAGCGGCCGCAGTTCGTCGCCGTAGGCCGAACCGAATCCCGGTACGTGCTCGAAAGTCCTGTCGGGCAGATGCCGATAGGCGTGATTCATATTCAGTGCGTGATAGCGGTACCGGTAGTTACCGGCGTCGCCGACGCCGAGCCCGGCATATGCCTCCTTTTCGTCCGCGTGCCATTCGGCGATCTGACGCGGACTGAAGTCGTCGCCGTAAAGACGCTTCCCCTGCAGGCATTCGTCGATCTCATCCATACCTGACCTTATCCGGCTGATAGCGCATTTCTACCTGGCCATGACGATGCATTCCGCCGCTCGGTGCCCCCTGACGGTGAAAGAAAATGTCGTACTTGCCGATCAGGATGGCGTAGAGAAACAGATCGTGCGTGCCCAGCAACGCGCCTTCCTTCAGGCTCAGCAGCACCGCGTAGAGGTAAAGACCGAACAGCGTTGCGATCGTGGCACGCTCCTGCGGCAGGTCGCGGGTGGCGTGCAGAAGACGGCTGGCAGAGCGCATCGTATAAAAGACCGCCAGTCCGAACAGCGTGAAACCGACGATCCCCTCCTCCCCGAGGATCTCGAGCGGCAGGATGTGCGGATAGAACCCGAGTATGTCAGGGTCAAAGGACGCGGAACTGCCGAGGCCGAAAAAGAGGGTTAACGGTGAACCTGCCCAGGTCCGCAGCAGCGTGATGGCACCGTCGATTCGGCCCTCGAGGTCCTGGCGGATCATGCGGTCCTCCCAGCGGGTCGATCCTCCGGCGTCCGTGCCCCAGAACTCCTGCACCGCCAGGTAAGCCACGCCAACCGCGAAGGCGAGCGTCAGTCCCCACACCAACCGTCGCCGGTTCTCCCGGCTGCCGTGGCTCTTGGGCCAGACCACCAGCACGACCAGCAGTAACGCGAGCAATTGCCCGCGGGAACCCGATCGCACGATCAACGCCAGGCTCAAGGCAGCGAGGATCCACCTCGCGATCGCCCAGAACCGCGATTTCGCCCACAGGTTGCCGAGCAACAGCACGATGGCGACTACGCCGCCCAGGTAGCCGATCGCCAGGGGATTGCCGTATTCACCGCCAATGACGATCCAGCGCGCCTTCCATTCCGTGGAAAACAACAACAACGCCACCAGCACCCCGCCCACGAGCGCCAGGCCATCGAGGATGTCGCTCATGTCGCGCTTCTGCCCGAACGTCAGTGGTGCCAGCACGACCGTGGTCACAATGTACGGCCAGGTCAGTGACCACACCCGCAGGCTCCCGCTGGCCGCCGGCGCCCAGAATGCCGAGATCAAAGTGTAGACAAACAGCGCCAGAGTCAGGTATCCGGTTATCGGGTATTCGGCCAGCACGCGCTGCCCGCGCACCGCCCGCACCAGCACGCCGACCAGCACGAGGACGCCAATCACGACGTTAATCAGGTTACGCTGGAGCGCGAGCGCGGGTATCGCCGAATGAGCCCACTGCTCAAGCGGAAACATCAGCAGCAGTGGGACGATACACAGCGCAGGCCGCCGCCACTGCGCGAGCAGGATCAGTCCCAGGATCCCGCAGAGAAACAGGGCGGAGACCAGAACAGGCAAAGTCATATTGCGTCCGCCACTACGGTGAGCCTGGCACTCTGCCTGATCCTAGCAGGGCATTGCGCGCCAGGGCATCCATCCCGGCAGACCACAATTCCAGGCTCACGAGCCGCTCCCAATACGGATCGGGGCCACGCCAGACCTGCTGGCGCCGAGCCGCCACCCCGATGCCGGCGCGCCTTGTCAGAAGCCCGGCCGTGACCAGGTAGCCGTCCGCCACCGTGCTCGCGTAGCGTTGCTCGATTTCGGCATTCCAGGCCCGCCACGGCGCCGAGAAGCCCCTCTTGCGCCTTGCAAGGACCCACGACGGCACGATATCGGCTATGGCAGCGCGAAATCGCGCTTTCGGCGGCATGTCGTGATCCGGGCGCGCCTTGCGCAGCCCAATGGCAACCTCCATCAGCCGGTAATCGACCAGCGGCGATCGCAGCTCCACCGAGTGCAGCATGCTGAGCCGATCGCTTTGCGCCAGTCCGTTGACCCGCAGGTAAGTCTCGACGACCAGGCGGGTAAACTCGATATCGAGACGCTCAGGCCACGGTTGCTCATGGCAAAACGGCGCGACGGCGCATCGGGGATCGACGCCGTCGAGAAAACCGGCCTCCAGGTCCTGCGCAACCCGCTGTGCCGCGCGCATGAATCCGGGCACGATATTCCAGAACACCATCTGCTCGGGATCCTCGGCCCGGTCGAGCCAGTACCGCGCGGCGGCCGGGCGCAAGCCGGCGGCATCCCGCATCCATCGCAGCAGTCCGGTATACGACAGCGGCGGAAGGTAGCCGTCCAGATACTCGGAAACACGCGCCTGGCCGCTCATTGCCCTGCGCTTGCGCTCCGTCATGGCCAGCGCCCGTAGCACCCAAGGATAGCCCCAGAACAGTTCATCGCCGCCCAGGCCGTTCAGCATCACCGGCAAGCGACTGTCGCGGCACAACGCCATCATGTGGCTGATGCTTACGCCGGCCGGATCGCACAGCGGTTCGTCCCGCGCCACGCAGACTGCGGGCAGGGACTGCGCCGCTTCGGCTGGCGAAATGACGACGTCGTGAAACGGAATGTCGAGGTGGCGCGCGAATGCCCTCGCTTCGGCGCGCTCATCCTGCATGGTTTCGCCGGCGAAGCCGACGCTGACTGCGTGTACCGTGCCCGGGTAGTGGCGGCTCGCCAGCGCCGCGATGACACTGGAATCGACGCCAGCCGACAAGCAGACGCCCACCGGGACGTCCGAGCGGACGACCAGCCGGCTGACGGTGTCGAGCTCCGCGCGGATGGCTTGCGGCGCATCTCCCTCAACGGGGGTAGCGTCGGTTAGCCGCCAGTAGGTCTTTTCCTCCAGGCGCCACTCGGGCAGATCGACGACCAGCATGCGCCCGGCCGGCAGTTTACGGACGCCGCGCACTGCGGCTTGCGGCTCGGGGACGAAACCCCAGTGCAGGTAGCTGACAATGGCGGCCGGCTCGACGGCGAACGGTACGGCCCCGGCGCCGACCAGCGTGCGCGCCTCGCTGGCGAAGATCAGCCTGTCGCCGAGCGTTGCCAGGTACAGCGGTTTTTCCCCCACCCGATCGCGGACCAGCACCAGGCGGCCCGCCCGCGCATCGAACAAGGCGAAAGCGAACATGCCACGCAGGCAGTCCACGCATTGCAGGCCGTGCTCCTCATAAAGGTGCAATATGGTTTCGCAGTCGCTGCGGGTGCGAAACGCATGGCCCCGGGCCTCCAGCTGCTGGCGCAGTTCAAGGAAGTTATAGATCTCGCCGTTGGCGACCAGGAAAACCGTGCCGTCCTCATTGCCGATCGGCTGCTGTCCGCCGGCGACGTCGATGATCGCCAGCCGCGTCATCGCGAGTGCCACCCGACCGACCCCGCCATCGCCGGCGGTCTCGAAAAAATACCCCTGGCCGTCCGGGCCACGGTGCGCCTGCAGGGCGTTCATCCGCTCCAGCAGCAACCGATCGGCCGGCACGATGCCGTTCCTTGCGGCAATTCCGACGATTCCACACATGGCTATGGGATCGCCATGGAGGCGCCGAAGATGGAGCGACTCACCGTGCGTCCTTTACCGGACGAGGCGGGATATTCCATTCCCGCAGGACCTCTTCGGTCACGCGCCACCACCCGGCGTTGTCGTCCCATCGTGCCGCGCCATCGGCCTCGAAATCGTAACCGCCCCAGATGACCACGCCGTCGGCATGCTTGCGCGCCGTCTCGAGCTGCAAACGCCAGAGGTCCAGTTCAATCGGCTGGTGGGCGCGCCAGAAACCCGCCGACATGTGGTATTGGGGCCAGATGAACGGATACACCGGCTTGCCGTAGCGGCGGGCCTCCTGCAGGATGGCGACCGCCGCGGTCCGCCATTCGTCCCGATCGGACGAATAGGTATACAGGGAGGGGAAGATCGCGTCGACTTCCGCCGCCAGCGGCCTCATGTCTTCATTGGCCTGCTGCCATGCGATCTTTTCCGCAGATCCGTCCGGGCGCAATGCGTCGTAGTAGGCTGGAACCGGCATCAGTGTGTAATAACCGAAGCGATAACGGGGTGCCGGCGCGCGGGCACGCGCCCAGCGCAGGACCTCGCGAAGATTCGCGATGCTGCGCGGTCGCTCGCCCGCGTCCTGTGTCCGCCACTCCTCGATATCGATGCAGATCAGGACGTCCTGATTCCATGGCGAGCGATTGATCAGCCGGCCGAGCCGATCCTCGAACGCCTGGCGCGGCGGCAGAGCCATGCGGTCCTTCGGCCACCACCCCTTCTCCGAGTAGACCACCGGCAATTGCACCAGACCGCGGCGGCGCAGATCCGGCTTGGCGGAGTAAAGCGTGGCGTCAAAGACGACGAACGACTGTGCATGGCCGGCGCCAGAGGCAAGCCCCAGCGCAATCGCCATCAGCCGAGGCAGGTGATTACGCACGGTTGCCCTGGTTCTTTGCAGGTCTGTCAGCTGCATTGCGGCCCGGCCATCAGCATTGGCGAAGCCGCGACCTCGCGCCGTCGTGGCTCAACGGCCCACGGGCAGGCCGGTATCCACAATCGGCGTATCCGTGGTCGGCGCGCCAACGGCCGGGCCGCGGGCCCGGCGCAGGCGGCCCACCGGCAACCCCATCCGCACGCGGTCCTGTATCACCCCGCGCATGACGGCGCGGTCGATTACCGCCTTGCCTTCCGAAAAGCCGTAGACCAGCGCCAGGTCGCAGAGCGTGTTGATCAGTCGCGGAATTCCTTCGCTGGCGTGCGCAACGATGCGGATAGCCTCGTCGGCGAAGATTCCAGGGGCGCCGCCCGCCACTTCCATGCGGTGGGTGATGTAGTCGTGCACCTCCTTCGGCGTGAGGCGCCCGATGTGATAGGCCACCGACACACGCTGCGTGAGCTGGCGCAGCTCAGGGAGCTGCAGCAGATCGCGCAGCTCCGGCTGTCCAACCAGGATCAGGTGCAGCAGATGCTCCTTCTGCGCGTTCACATTCGAAAGCATGCGCACCTCCTCCAGCCCGCGCACGCCCATGTTCTGCGCCTCGTCCACGATCAACACCACCGGCCGCCCGGCGGCATACTCCCGGATAAGGAACTTCACAAATTCGTCGTAGAGCTCGACCTTGCTCTTGCCTTTGTAATCCAGGCCGAAAGCCATCATCATCCACTCGGCGAGCTCGCCGAACGAGTTATGCGTGAAATTGATCAGCCCTATGGTCAGTTTCTGGTCGATGTCCTGGAGCAGGCGGTTGATGAGCGTGGTCTTGCCGCAGCCGACTTCGCCGGTGATGACCGTGAACCCCTGACGGTTCTGGATACTGTACTGGAGCAGCGTCAGTGCCACGCTGTGCGCCTTGCTCATGTAAAGGAACGACGGATCGGGCAGGATCTGGAAAGGCCGTTCCGTGAGGTTGTAGAACTTCTCGTACATCGGCTGCCGCGACCTGCGTCGCTCCTGCGCAAGACCCGGATCGCCGGCGGCGACTTTCCTGCGGGTACCGGCCGTCTCGCGCTATGGACGAACCCTACCGGGCGGGGGCCCGGTAGCCATAGCCGCCGCGGGACGGGGCCGTGGTCTTGTTGAGCACCGTGCCAATGATCGGCGTGCCCTTCAGCACCGACAGGGCTTTCTCCATGTCGTCGCGTGATGTGCCGCCGCTTTCCGCGACCAGCAGGAACCCGTCGGTGTACGGCGCGAAAGCCAGCGCGTCGTCAGCGGCGAGGACCGGGGGCAGATCGAATACCACCAGCCGTTCCGGATATCGCGTCTTCAGCTCGGTGACCAGACGCACCATGCGCGGCGATCGCAGCATCTCCGAGGAATTGTGGATCGGCTCCCTCCCCGGCAGTACCACCAGCCGGTCGATGGCTGGCGAGAAGAGCATTTCCGAGATTTTGACGTCGTTGAACAGATAATCGCTGATACCGAATTCTGGTTGATAGCCGAAGTACTCATGGATCGACGGCTTGCGCAGGTCCAGATCCACGAGCAGCACCGTGCTGGTCACTTCCATTGCCAGGCTCACCGCGAGATTGATTGCAGTGAGCGTCTTGCCGCAGCCACTGGCCGGGCCCGTCACAGCCAGCGAATTCCAGCCTTTTTCGCGCATCGTCTGCAGCACGCGGGTGCGCAACATGCGGTAGGAGTCCCTCAGTTCATGCTCCGGCACCGCCGCGATAACGCGGCGCTCGAGCAGTAAGGCCTTCGGCACTTCGACGACGCGGGTATGGGTGTATTTCATCCCGGCGGTCAGATCGGGCTCCGAAACGTTGAAGCGGGGAAACCTCCCGGTATCCGTTGCGCCCGTCTCGGCGCGCTCGCGGCTGGCCTGTTCCAGTGCTTTGCGTATGCGTTCCATCGGGGTTTACCTGTCTCTCAGATGCCGAGCCGCCGCAAAACCACGTACCACAGCACGTCCAGTGGCGCCACGAATAAGTGCGCCCCTAGCGCGACGATGCCGATCGCCACGGGGACGACGACCAGACTGGCGATCTGTATCTTGCGGCGATGGCTGCGATCCGTGGCCGTTTCGATGACGGGAATCTCGGCGATGGGCGGCGCCCCCTGCACGCGCTCCACGGCCCGTGCGCTGTTGATGGAGCTGTCCATCGACTCGGCAACCTGCGGCCAGCCGAACCCGGCGGCCAGCGTGAGCAGCAACAGCAGGGCCAGCAGCGCGGGCCGGTTGGGGCTCGACGGCACCAGCGGCAGGTCGGGCGGCTCGACGAGGCTGAAGCGCTCGCCCTTGCTCTGCGTCTCGAGCGACTGTCCCATCTTGGCCATGAACAGCCGTTCGCGAGCCGCGCGGTAAGTCTCGTTCGCGGTGCTCAGCTTGCGGAGCAACGCACTCAGTTGGCGCTCGACATCCGAACCGGCCAGGAGGTTTTCCTCGTAGCGTGCGAGCTTATTGTTCAGTTGCTGGCGTTCGGCGATCAACGAGGCCCTTTGCGCGTCGAGTCTGGCGAGTTCGGCCTGCACCGCGAGATACGCAGGGTTATCAGGCGCTTTGCCATCGCGGCCCATGCGCGGCCGCTGGCCCGCCGCATCTTCGCTGGCCTCGAGGGCGGCCACCTGCCGCTCCAATTGAATGACCTCGGGATGATCCGCCGAGTAGCGCTCCCTGGCCTTGGCGAGCTCGCTGCGCGCGGCGCTCAATGCGGCCATTGTATCGGCCAGCTCCGCATCGCCCACTTCGCGTTGCAGCGCGGCGATCTCGCGCTTGATTCGCACCACATCGGGGTGATCCGGCGTGTACTTGCCTTCGAGCACGGCAAGCACGGTCTGCTTGGAGCGCAACTGGTCCGCCGGGCTCATCACGGCGGTTCCGTCCGGCAGAACCATGGTATCCATCGGGTCGAGCTGCGCGAGCTGCGCCTGTAGGATGATCCTGGTGTCTTGCTGCGAATCGAGCTGGCGATCGATGTCGGCGATCTCGCCTTCCACGCGCTGCATGAAGCTGAAATTCATGGCGGACTGCTCCGGCAGTCGCCCCTCATTCTCCTGCTTGAGCTTGGCGATCTCGGACTCGATCTCGCGCACTTCGCCGTCGAGGCGATCGACTTCCGCCTGCATGAACTGGCTGGTCTCGGCGGTCTGCTCCGTGCGCGCCCTCACGTTCTCGGCGAGATACAGCGAGACGATCTCGTTGGCGACCTGGCGGGCGATGCTCGGATCTTCGTGCTCGAAGCCGACCGAGAACGCGATCATGGACTTCACCTCCTGACCACCCGGCCCGGCGATCTGGGCATCCACGACGCCGATAGAGACGCTCTTCTGCACATCCTCGACCAGGAGCAGTGTGGGCAGATACTTGCGCTCCTCGGCGTACAAATTGAATTTCTCGATGATCTGCGCCAGATTGGTGCGGGTCATGACGCGCTGATTGATGTACTGCACCTGCCGGGCGGCGAATGTGGTGACTGTGGTCGGCACCAGTCCCGGCGGCACTTCAGGATCCTCGATCAGGATCGTCGCGGTGGATTGGTAGGTATTCGGCCAGAAATAGATGCCGAGCCCGCCCGTCACGACGATGGCCAGGGCCAGCTTGATGGCCACGCCGCGGCGGCGGCGCAGTGCGTCGAGGTAGTCGGCAAAAGTGCCGGAATCGTCCTGCGGGAGGGATATCTCGTACGACATGGCTGGACTGGTTGACTCCGTGGAAACTGCGACCGGTTTCTATTCTGGATGTTGTCGGCGAATGCTAAACGACCGGCATTTCGCAGTATGTGAAACGCCGCCCAAAAAAACCGCCGTAACCCGCTCTTGCATATGGCCTTAGCCTGATCCGTGGCGGCCAGCGGGTGGGCAGTTTACCACCAAAGGGCGAGAACGAAGGATGGGGTTGGCGGCTTAAGAGAGAATTAATGGCGAGCCCATAAACGCCGAAGGCGCCCTGCCTGTGCCGCCCTCCGGCGGGGCCAAGGCGCCCTCAGGTGGATTACCGAGGATACGTCAGAGAAACGTCAGACTTTCGGGCGGTGACGCATCCAACGCAACGCCACAGCGAAACCGGTCAGGAACAGCGGCAGCGTGGCCGGTACCGGCAAGGTCGTGATGCTCTGGGAAACCAGGGTCTGCTTCTTTTTGATATTACCGAAACCGAGCCACTCGAAGGCATCGTTCAGCACGAAGTAGACGGTTTCCTCGGGCGTGCATTCAAACCCGTTCACCTCGATGAAAGAGGCACACCAGATATTGGTTGTCTGAAACCCCAGCATATTGCTGGAGCTGCCAAAGCCGACCAGGTCCGCGGAAAACAGCGGGTCTTTGCGACTGCCATTGAGCCCCGTTACGAACCCCAGGATCGAGACCGAACCACCGGTCAACGTGCCGCTGGAGTTGAATGTCGCATCGAGCGTGAACGTACCCTCGCCGTAATAGGGCATGCCGACGCCACCCGGCTGGCTCAGCGAAAACTCACCATTGCCCCTGCCCGAAAGACTCCATCCTCCGGACGACTGGCTCGCCACGGTGATGCGCGTATCGTCGAACACGATGGCCGGGTCGCCCGAGGGCGCGAGTCCCGGCAGCACGACCGCGAACGCCGGTGTCGCTGCAGCGGCCGCGACGAGTACACCGACAGCGGCAAAACGAGAAAACCTGGAAATCATTTCCTTCCCCTCGCTGTTGTTGGCGTTGCAGTCTTTGTCTGCTGCGTCTATTAGTGAGCCCGCCAAAGCGGCTTGCTTTGAAACGCAGAATATCGGAATGCCGAATGCCATTCAATGCTCTTTTTTGCATAATCCGGCCGACAGCACCTGACCTTTCAGCACCCGATCCGATGCCACCCGCCCGGGCGAATCGCTGCATTTTCGCAATGCAACATCACAGCCGCAAAGGACGCAGCGGCCGACCGATGCTTGCCTTCAGGTCGGACAGTTCGGCCTGCTGTCGTGGGGAAAGACCCGCCTCGCGCTGCAGGGCGAGCAACCAGAGCAGCCGGACCCGATCATAAAGCGCTTCGAACCCCTCGAGCCGCCTCTTAATTGACGGTACAAGCCTTCCACAAAGAGCGCGGAGGCGACTCGCCGGCAGGCCATGGTGGCGTATCAGAACGGCAAAGTCGAACAGCAGGTCGCCCTGCCCTGCGTACTCCCAGTCGATGAGCATGGGACGGCGAAATCCCACGATATTGGCTGCAATCGGATCGTGGTGGCAGAGTCCGTCGCACCGCGGCTGCAGGCGGACCAGCAGCGACTGCGCGTCCGCCACGATCTCGCGTGCTTCTGGAACCGCGGCCTGGCGGGCATAGCGGCGCAATGCGCGCCCCAGGTCGAGCACCGGTACGTCGGGTGCCGCCACCCCGTGGACACGCCGCAGCAACGCACCCAGCTGAGCCAGGCGCCCGCCATCACGCAGGTCCGCCGGTCGCCAGTTGCGACCGGCGACGTAGCGGGTAACCAGAATCGCCGGTGCACGGATCTCCCAGGCCACGGGTTCGGGAGCGACAGCGGCGTGCGCCGCCGTCTGCAGCACGCGCAGCTCCACCGCGCGGTCGAGACCTAGCGCCGCTGCCGGCGAATGATCGATCCGGACCACGAACCGCTCTGCGCCGCGCGCAACCAGGTAACTGCTTTTCAGCGGACCCAGCCGCAGCGCGCGCAACGGCGTAATGCCGCGGCTGAAGCGGCCGAGCCGTGCCAGCGCACGATCCAGCGTCATGTCCGCCTCTCCGCCAGATGCCGCCACCATGCCCGCCACCCGAACACGACCAGCACCAGGTAGACACCATACAACGCCGCGGTCAGCGCCAGCTCGCGGTTCCAGTACACGTAGATCGCAACGCTGTCGATGACGAACCAGTACGCCCAGTTCTCGAAGGTCTTTCGCGCCACCATCCAGGTGGTCAGGATCGAGCCCCACGCGACGAATGAGTCGAGATAGGGGAACGGTGCGGCGGTGACGGCGCCCAGCCACGCGCCGCTGGCGGCGGACAGCGCCAGCAACAGCGCCACCGCCAGCGCATGCGCCGGTAACGGCCAGGTCGTGATCGGCAATGACCGCCGCTCCCGGCCCCAATGGCACCAGCCGTAAGCTGAAACGACCACGTAGAAGGCCTGCAGCGCGGATTCCATGTACAGCGCCGCGCGATACATGATCACGAGGTAGATGGCAGCGCTCACCATGGCGGCCAGCCAGCACCAGCGGTTCTCGCGGATGGCAAGCACGAGATAGAGCAATGCCAGCGCGACGGCCAGTGCCTCGACTGGGTCAGCATTCGGGCTCATGCGCTTGGCCGCGTGTTGTGGGAGCGACTCGAGTCGCGAGGGAAATCGCGGCTTGCGCCGCTCCCACACGATCCCATCGCGCGGCTTGCGCCGCTCCCACAAAGATGACTATTCGTGCGACTCACGGCGTTCCCACCAGCAATCAGTACCGGTACCGCACCGTCACCCCGGCGTGCCGCGGATCCCCGAGGCGAACATATCGAGTCGGCACGAACGCGGGGGGCTCGTTGCCGAAGAAAAAGCCCCGCACGGCATAGTCTTCGTCGAAGAGATTTCTCACCCAGCCCTCGATCCGCCAGTGGCTCCATTCGCGGCCGAGTCGCAGGTTCACGACGGCGGCCGCATCGGCCTTGCGGTCGGCGCCTGCGCTGAAGTCATAATCGAAATAGAAACCATCGCGGCCGGTGACATCCAGCCGCCCGAACCAGCCGCGCGCGCCACGATATTCCGCGCCGGCGGCAAAGCTGTAAGGTGGCGCGTGCGGAAATTCACGGCCAGCGAACGCCGGCGCGGCGGTGAAGCGCTCGAGTTCGGTTTCCAGCCAGGCGGCGCTGGCGAACATCTCGAGCGCATCGGTCGGCTGCCATCCGAGCGCCACTTCGATCCCGAGCGAGCCGCCACGCTCGGCGTTGTCGGTCAGGAAAATAAACGTCGTCGGGTCACCGGCCACCAGTTGTATCGGAACCTTGACCTGCAGGTCATCGCGGCGCTGCCAGAAGGCGCTCAGGTCGGCCCACCAGCGCCGGGCAACGCCGGCGGTGCGTACGCCGACTTCATAGTTCCAGAGCGACTCCGGATCGAACTCGACCTGCTCGGGCGCAATGTTAAGCCCGGTACCGGTGAGATCGTACCCGGCCAGGCTCGGGTTGAAGCCGCCGGCTTTGTAGCCGCGCGCGATGCGCGCAAAAACGGTCATCGCATCGGTCGGATCGAGGGTCAACGCCAGGTCGCCGCCCCACATGCGGTCGGTCGGGGAAAAATGGTTGCCCGCGCTGTCGTCGTAATCGGCATCGCGCCTCTCACCGCGCAGCCCGAGCGCGAGGCGCGCGCGTTCGCCCAGCGGCCAGTCGATCTCACCGAACACCGAGAGGCTGGTTGCGTCGTAGTCGCTGTTGAGGCTGGCGTCGAGCGAGTAGTCCTCGCCCGCAGTAGCAGGGTCATCGTAGCGACCGCGATCCAGCCGCTCGTTGGACTCGTCGAGCCCAAGCGCGTAGGCGCCGACCACCCAGTCAGCGCGGCCCGCCAGCCGTCCCTCGGGTGTCGATACCAGACGCAGTTCCTGGTTCCACGTTTGCCGCTCGCGGCCGGTGCGCTGGATGAAGTCGTAGGTGTACGGCGCCCACAGGGCCGGATTGCCCCAGTCGGCGTCGTAGCTGAAGACAATGTCCGAATCGGCGACGCCGGTAATGCTGACCAGCCGCACAGCCTCGTTGAGATCACCCGTGATGCGCACCGACCCCGCACCGGTGCGCTGGCTATCCTCCCCGGGCCGGTCCGATTCGACGTCGAGGTCGTTGTCGATGCTCCAGGCATCGTAGCCGTTGTCGAGATCTACATAAAGGCCCGCCAGATCTGCCCGCCAGTCCGCCGACGGCCGCCAGCGCAGCTTGCCGCGCAGGGTCGTCTCGTCGCGGCCGTAAGTGTCGTCGCGCCCGAGATAGTCGTTGCGGCGGAAACCATCGCCCCGGTAGCGCTGCGCCGAAACCCGGTAGGCCAGCCTGTCCTCGAATCCGTGCACGGGTCCGCCTGCGGCGCCGCCGACGGACCAGGTGTTGTCGCTGCCGGCTGCGGTCTCGACATAGGCCTCGGCATCATCGCCGGGCGCCGCCGACTGCACATAGACCAGCCCCGCCAGTGCGTTCGCGCCGTAACGGGTAGCCTGCGGGCCACGCAGTACCTCGATGCGATCGAGATCGAAAGCGGTGGCGACACCGCCGAGGCCCGAAACGTCGATGTCATCGACGACGAAGCCGACCGAGGGGTTCGGCGCACCCTCGTACTGTTCGAGTTCGCCGATGCCGCGAACCTGGAAATAGCGCGCCCGCGAACCCTCCCCAGACCAGTTGAGGTTCGGCACCAGCGCGGCCAGTTCCTCGAAGTGCTGCAGGCTGGCCGCCTCGATGTTCTCCGCATCGAGCACCGCGACGCTAGCCGGCAGATCGGCAAGCGACTGTTCGCGCAGCGTGGCAGTGACGACGACTTCTTCGACCGCCGGCGGCGCAGCCGCCGCCATGATTGGCAGCGCAATGACGATCCGCAGGAGCGGCTGTAGGAGCGGCGCAAGCCGCGATACCTGACGTAGGAGCGGCGCAAGCCGCGAT
>CAYOFE010000022.1:24715-30003 GCA_964403135.1 uncultured Chromatiaceae bacterium
GTAGGAGCGGCGCAAGCCGCGATACCTGACGTAGGAGCGGCGCAAGCCGCGATGGGTTAACAGGGAGGCAGCAAGAAAACTCTGGCGACACGTTCTGTCCCTCCGCCGGTACTAGCCGGATCAGGTTCAAAGGGTTCCCGATTACGGATCTCAGGCCCTTGCGGGCCACCCCTCAGACGAATATGAGCATACCACAGCCGCCGGTGCGAGCGTTGTATCATCCCGCCTGCCGGCCCGGTGCCACCGTCGGACCGGTGGCGGCATGCGAGTACTCATCTACGAACCCAATCAAGTCGGCCATCGGTACTCGCACGTTCGGCTGCTGATCCAGGCTTTCGCTGACTTGCAGGCCGAGGTGCGCTTTTTCACCAGCTCTGCGGGCGCCCGTTCCACCGAGTATCAGATGCAGATTGCCCCCCTCGAGGGGCGATTCCGTCTCGAAACCCGGGCCGGGCTGGCCGCCGGCGCAGCAAACCATGCCCGCGCAGGCGCGGCCGAGGTACTGGCGCTTGCGCGCGGTGGTGCGGCCGATCACATCGTGCTTCCCTATGCCGACGGCATCACGCAAATCGCCGGAGCCCGACGCCTCGCTGGGCTGTATCGCCTGCCGGAAAACGTCGAGGTCGAGAGCCTGATGTTTCGTGGCTCGCTGGCCTACGAGCACGCTGCCGGACTCGGGCAACAACTCCGCAACGCCGCCTGGCTTGCGACCACAGCCGCGGCTCCCTGGTCGATTCTTCACCACGCGGATCCGATCATCCGCGACGTTCTCCAGCGACGGGGCGGACACCTGTTTGGCCTCCGTCACCGCCTGCGGCTCATGCCGGACCCGGTCGCAGCGCCGCTGCAACTGAGCGCCCGCGCCGCGCGCCAACGCCTGGGACTCGCCGATGACGGGCGGGTCATCGGCAGCGCCGGATGGCTGGATGGCCGCAAGGGCATCGACCGACTGGTGCACGCTTTCGCCGCCGCGGGGCTTTGCGCGACCGATCGCCTGCTGCTGGTCGGCCACCAGGAACCGGAAGTGCGCGCTGCCATTGCGGCTTATCCCGAGCTCGTGCGTCGCGGCCGGATCGTGTCGCTCGACCGTTACGTCTCGGACGAGGAGTTCGCCATCGGCGTCGCCGCGATGGACGTGGTGTGCACGCCGTATCCGCGCCATATCGGCTCGGTCAGCATCGTCATTCATGCGGCGGCGCAGGGTCGCCCGGTGCTGGCGGCGGATTTCGGCTGGCTGCGCGCAGTGGTCGGGCCCTTTGGCCTGGGAAAGACCTGTGACGTACAACGCCCGAACGAACTGGAACGGCAGATCGCCCGGGCACTGGACGACGCCGCGTCGTTCCGGCTCAGCGAAGCCGCTCGCCGATTTGTCGAATTTCACTCGCCAGGGAATTTCGCCGCCTGCTGGACCGACAGAATTCGCCAGCGCATGGGCCTGCCGCCGGCGCCCACGGTGCGCACCTGGGACTGGGTCATGCAGGCCCGCAACGCATGAGCGAACCTGGCGGCATTTCCACGAACGCACCCGGCACCGAAACGCTGGGCCGCACGGCCGTGCGCGGCGGCGCCTGGACGATGTCCATCGCCGCGGCAACGCGCATCGCGAGCCTTGCCGCGCAGATCGTTCTCGGCTGGTTACTCTCCGAGCGTGATTTCGGACTCTACGCTCTGGCTATCTCGGTGGCAGCCATAGCGTCATCACTGCGCGACGGCGGCGTACGTCAGCTGCTCGTGCAGCGAGCCGCCGAGTATTCTTCGCTGGTTGGCCCGGCATTCTGGATGGCTGGCGCGTTGAACCTGGCGACCGGCCTGGCCCTGGCGGCAGCAGCACCGTTGGTCGCCTGGCAGTTCGATGAACCCGCGCTCGTCGCCATGCTGTTGTTGATCGCACTGGCCCAGCCCCTCGGCACGCCGGCCGCGATCCTGACGGCACGTCTTACCATCGACCTGCGCTTTGCAGCCGTGGCCCTGGTTCCCGGGATCTCGGGCGTACTGCGCTACGCCGCCACGATTGCGCTGGCACTCGCGGGCATGGGACCGCTGAGTTTTGTAATTCCGCTGCCATTCATCGCGCTGGTCGAGTGGGCCCTCGCGCGGCGGCTGCATCGCGAACGCCTCTGGAGCCGCGCACCCGAACCGCGCCGCTGGGGCGCGCTCCTCGCGCAATCCGGATGGCTGCTGGTCGGCTCCCTCGGCATTTCCCTGCTGAACCTGGGTGCGTACGCCGCGATCAGGCCGTTCGCCGGCACCGAGGTGGTGGGACTGTATTTTTTCGCGTTCCAGGCGGTCACACAGATCGGGATGGTGCTGTCGGGGAACGTGGCGATCGTGCTGTTCCCGGTGTTTGCCCGCATGGCAGGCGACGTGCCCCGCCAGCGCGCCGCGGTCCTGCGCGCGCTTCGCCAGCTTATGCCGCTCGCCGCGCTCGCATGCCTCGGCCTGGCCGCCGCCTACCCGGCGCTAGAGGCGTGGATATGGCACGGCAAGTGGGCGTCGGCCGCGCCGGCCGTGCTGCTGATCGGCACGTTCTATCCGATGAACGTCATGCTCGCGGTCGCCCTGTCGTTGCAGCAGGCACGCGGGCAATTTCGCCAATGGGGCCTGGGGCTCATCGCCGTATCGGCCGTCAGCCTGGCTTCGGCCGCCGCGGGCGCGGCTGCCACCGGCACGGCCACGGGCGTCGCAGCCGTCACCGGTGTAACGAACTTCGCGATCACCATGGTCTATCTGTTCGCGACCCTGCGCGCACTCGACATCGGCGCCGCCGCGATCCTGCGGGCCACCTTGCCGGCCTGGGCGCTCGGCGCCGTCGCCGCGGCCGCCTCACTCGGCATCGACCGGCTGGCATCATCGGCCGTGCATCCGGCGACCCGGACCATCATCGTCGGAACGCTGTTCGTTGCAGCGTTCGCCGCGCTGGTGCGAATCGCCCTGCCAGGCCACCTGCTCGATACCCTCAGCCTGGCGCCAGCACGCGTGCGCCCGCTGGCACTCGCCCTTCTCGGCCTGCGCGACGAAAGGCGAGAGTGATGCGGACTGACGGCAGACCCGTGGCGAGCAAACAACGGAGCGAGAAGACATGCTGAAACCGCACCAGGTGTACGCGCTCCTGCAATCGGCCCTTGGCATGGCCGGGCTGCACGTGACCCGCGCCGCCAATACCCTTGCACGCAAGCGCCTGGCGCTGCTGCGACAGGCGCGGGCGACCGTCGTGCTGGACGTCGGCGCGAACACCGGGCAGTACGCCGCCGAATTGCGCCGCCACGGGTTTGACGGTCGAATCGTATCGTTCGAGCCGCTATCCGCTCCCTACGAGCTGCTGAGTCGCATGGCCGCCAGCGACCCGCGACACGAGTGCCTCAGGGTCGCGCTCGGCAACTCCGACCGGGCGCAGGTCATGCAGGTGTCGGGCAACGTGGTGTCGAGCTCGTTGTTCCAGATCACCGACGAGGCCGTCGCGGCCTGTCCGGAATCGACCGCGGTCGGCGTGGAGACGGTGCGGGTCGCGCGGCTGGATACGATTCGCGACGAGGTGCTTCGGGCCGACGACCGCGTGTATCTCAAGATCGACACGCAGGGCTACGAACGCGAAGTCCTGCTCGGCGCGCACCAGACGCTGCCCCGCGTGCACGCGGTCGAGGTCGAGTTGTCACTCGCGCAGCTCTATGCCGGACAGCCCCTGCTGCCGGAACTGTGGAGCCTGCTGCACGAACAGGGCTTCCGCCCGGTCTGGCTGGAGCGCGGGTTCACGGATCCGCGCACAGGTTTCATGCTCCAGGTCGACGGCCTGTTCGCCCGGCCGGGCAATCCGGGATAGCGGTATCGCCGACACCCGGAAATCGCAGTTCGACCCCGATTCAGGTATCTTGCGCGGCGTTGTTCGAACGAGGATTCGCCTGCATGCCTCAGGAGCACGGTTACCGAGCCATTGACGCCGTCGTCAACATCTGGACCGACGAAGCGCTGTCCAAGCGCCCCGGCTGGGGCACGGATTTCTTCTCCGGCAAGATGAAGGCCGACAAGGGCCTGGTGTCGAAAGGCATCAGCCTCGAGCGCATGATCGAGATGCTCGACGAGGCCGGCATCGAGCGCGCCTTCCTGATCGCCGCGCACAGCGGCCGGCCGGGCCTGCCGGGCTGCTATCACATGCCCTACGAGATCGTGGCGCGCGCCTGCGAGAAATACCCCGAGCGATTCTGCGGACTTGCGGGCATTGATCCGTTCGACGGCATGCGCGGCGTGAAGGCCTTCGAGGATGCCGTCGTCAACATGGGCTTCATCGGCGCGCACCTTTACCCGCACTGGTTTGAGCTGGCGCCCGATCACGCCAAGTACTACCCGTTCTACGCCAAGTGCTGGGAACTGAACGTGCCGATCCAGATGCAGGTCGGCCAATCGATGGTTTACGCGAAGGACTTTCCCTGCAAGAGCGTCGGCCGGCCGATCGCGCTCGACCAGGTGGCCTGCGACTTCCCGGGGTTGAAGCTGATCGGCATCCACGTCGGTATTCCCTGGCACGACGAAATGATCGCGATGGCCTGGAAGCACGAACACATCTATATCGGCTGCGACGCGCACCGGCCGAAATACTGGCCGGAAAGCTTCAAGCGCTACATCAATTCCTTCGGGCAGGACAAGGTGATCTTCGGCACGGACTTCCCGGTGCTGCCCTTCCGGCGCACCGTCGAGGATATTGACGAGATCGGCCTGAAGCCCGAAGTGCGCCGCAAGCTGATGCGCGACAATGTGCTGCGGATCTACGGACTGGAGTGAATCGCGACGTCATGTGTCGCGGCTGGCGCCGCTCCCACAGAAGCGCCTCGCCTCTCTTGTGGGAGCGACGCAAGTCGCGACAGAAGGATCGCGGCTGGCGCCGCTCCCACAGGACCAGTCGCGGCTGGCGCCGCTCCCACAAGCGCTGCTCGCTCCCGCGCCACCTTCTGTGGGAGCGGCGCCAGCCGCGATATCAGCCAGCCCCCAAGCCCTACCCCGGCTGTGGCAATAACTCCTCCATCGCCGCGATCACTTCATCAACCGTGATCTCCTGCATGCACGCCACGCCATAAGGGCACGGCGGCAGCACCCCGAAGCGCATGCACGGGCTGCACGCGAGCCCGCGGCGCACCCGGCGGTGCGCGCGGCCGGGCGGCGCCCACTTGCGGTACAGCGCCGGGCCGAACAGGGCAACGGTCGGCGTGCCAACGCCATATGCCAGGTGCAGCACGCTGGTGTCGGCACTGAGCGACAGGCGCGCCTGCGAAAGCAGGCCAGCCGTCTGCGCCAGCGTG
>CAYOFE010000023.1:0-23181 GCA_964403135.1 uncultured Chromatiaceae bacterium
GCTGGTCACGGTCATGACCTTTCTTGCCGGGCTCGACTGTGAGCGGCGGCGCTAGCTCACTCGGCTGATTCAGCGTCGATCACCCGGCGCACGAACGGAATGGTCAGGCGTTTTTGCTCGAGCAGCGCTGCGCGATCCAGTTGGTCGAGCAGCCCGAACAGACTCGCGGCACCGCGCGCGACGCGACCAAGCAGGTAACGGCCGGTTTCCTCAGGCAACTCAAAACCACGCCATAGTGCCCGTCGCTGCAGCGCCTGCAGCCATTCCTCGTCGGTAAGCCGCTGCAGCCGGTAAACCACCCCCGCCGCCATCCGCGAAGCCAGGTCAGGCAAACGAAAACCCGCCTGCGCCGGCGTCACATCGGCCGCCAGCACCAGATGTCCGCCGCGCGGCACGAGCCCTTCGTACAGCCGGAATAACGCGGCCTCCCAGTGCGCCTCACCCGCTACGCAGGACACGTCGTCTATGGCCACCAGCTCGAGGCCAGCCATGCCGTCGAGGATATCGGCGGTGAGCGACCGCAGGCCGCGCAGTGGCAGATAGGCCGCCGCGGCGCCGCGCTCGTGCGCCGCGGCCACGCTCGCCTGCAGCAGGTGAGACTTGCCGCTGCCCTGCGCACCCCAGCACCATACCGGGCTCAGTCCCTCGCCGGCCGCAGCTCGTCGCAGGCTGTCGACCAGCGCAACATTCGTGCCAGGGGTAAAATTACCGAACACGGCGTGATCGGCGAGCCGGACATCGAGTGCAAGCTGACGCATCGCTAAACGCGCGGCGGCGTCAGCCGCGGGCCGCCGCAATGGCGCGACCGCTCCAGCGAATGACGTAATCGAGCCCGCTGACGACACTGGTCACCAGGACGCCGGCGCCCAACATCACAACCAGCAGGGCGAGTGCGTCGTTCAGCGCTGGTGATACCAACACGGCCAGCAGGAACGCGAGCTGTACCAGCGTATTGAGCTTGCTCGCCGCGGAAGGCTCCGGCTGCAGGGTCCCGATCAGCAGATTGTAGGCAACACCTCCGATAACGATCACCAGGTCCCGCCCGAGCACCACCGCCGCCAGCCAGGCCGGAATCGAACCGGCCCAGGCCAGTGTCAGGAACAGCGACACGAGCAGTAGCTTGTCGGCGAGCGGGTCCAGCAGGCCGCCCAGCCGGCTTCGCCAGTCGTAGCGCTTGGCGAGATAGCCATCGAGGCCATCCGACAGGCCCGCGATCACCACCAATGCGGTCGCAACGGCGTGATGCCCGGAGGCGAGCGCCCACACCGTCGGCGCAACCAGCAGGATTCGCGCCACGCAGATCAGATTAGGGATATCCCGGGCACGAAACATGGGTCCGGATCCGCTCAGTTACAGATTGCGGTCACGGCCCGCGACCCAGGCGATACGTCAGGTCCGGCGGGCGGCCTTGCGGTGGTATCGCGAGCGAAGCCGGGGCGTCCGCATACAACAGGCGCCCGATCGCGAAGGTGCGAACCAGTTGCTCGGCGCCCCCACGAACGCGCAGCCGATAAACCACGGCATCGCCCTTGACGTAGGGCACTTCCAGCGCCTCGACCAGATCGAGGCCGCGCAAATAGGCGCTGATCTGGCCATAACTGTCGAGATCTGCCACACCCGTCACCGCCACGATCAGCGTCTGGCCGGCTGCACCGGCACTGGCGAGCCGCTCGGCCAGTCGATCCGCGAGGCCGTGCGGGCCATCGGCCACGCCGCCACGCCACTCGACGCGCTCGTCGCCGAGGTGCAGAGTCCACCGCACGTCCGCCATGCCCGCCGGGACCAGGCGCGCCCGGCCGACGAGGACCGCGTCGGCCTGATAGCGCGCGGACGCGGCCAGTACCGGTCCGCCGAATTCGCCCCAGATGTCGGCAAACGTCACGGCCGCCAGGTCCTGCGAATCGCGCATCGGCAAAACCAGCGGCACACCCCGGCTCGCCGCGGCGTCCAGAAGTTCGCGGCGCAAGGTGTCGACCGGTCCGGCCGCGGAGGCGCGCATGGCGGCTTCGCTGCCAAGGATGTCGCGCTCACCGTCCCCGGCGTCATAGGCAATCCAGGCCAGCGTGGTCGGGCGATTCTCGCCCCAGACCGGCGCACCGGCAGCGTCGAGACCGCGCCGTATCGCCGCGGGGTCGAACTGCGCCCACAGCGCTCCGGAGCCGTCGCGGCGGTACTGCTGTACCAGCGGCTCAGGGTCGCCGAAGCGGCCAGCCAGCTGCGCCCCGGCATCGCGCCGACCCGTGACCTTGACCAGGACACGGCGCAAAGCCTCGGCATAGGCCGCCTGCATCGACTCTGCCGAGACGTCTCCCACCGGCACGGTGGCCGCGTACAGCCCCTCCACCCGCGCTGCATACGCGGTCGCAATCGTGCCCGCGCCGGGCAAAGCGGCGCAGAACACGAGCAGGAACCATCTAACCATTGCGCGCTGGTGAAAAATCCGCATCATTCGGCCGCTTCCGACTCTCGACTATTATAGCGATCGTAGCGTTCCACTCCGGCCGACCGCCAGCACCAGGATCAGATGGGCGACAACACCTCACTCACCTACAAGGATGCCGGTGTCGACATCGATGCGGGCGATGCCCTCGTCGAGCGGATCAGGCCGCTGGCGCGCCAGACCCGCCGCAACGGCGTGCTGGGCGGCATCGGCGGCTTTGGCGGGCTGTTCGAGCTGGACCTGAAGAAATACCGCCAGCCGGTGCTGGTTGCGGGCACGGATGGCGTCGGCACGAAGCTGCGGCTGGCGCTCGACCTGAACCGCCTTGACGGCGTCGGCATCGACCTGGTCGCGATGTGCGTCAACGATGTCATCGTGCAGGGCGCCGAACCCCTGTTCTTTCTCGACTACTACGCCACGGGCAAGCTGTCCGTCGACGATGCCGAACGGGTGATACGCGGCATGGCCGAGGGCTGCCGCCAGGCCAATGCCGCCCTCCTCGGTGGCGAGACCGCGGAAATGCCCGGAATGTACGCCCCCGGAGACATCGATCTCGCCGGCTTTGCCGTCGGCGTGGTCGATCGCGACCGGCTTATCGACGGCTCACGGGTGCAGGCCGGGGACATCCTGCTCGGCCTCGCCTCGTCAGGGCCGCATTCCAATGGGTATTCGCTGATCCGCCGCGTGCTCGAACGCATTCCGCACAGCGCGCACCTGCCCTGGGCCGACAGCACCCTTGGCGAGGTGCTGCTCGCCCCGACGCGGATCTACGTGCGCTCCCTGCTCGAATTGATTGCGCGCCACCCGGTGCACGCTCTCGCCCACATCACGGGTGGCGGCCTGCCAGGCAACGTCGTTCGGGTGATTCCGGGGCATCTCGACGCCTGCATCAGGCCGGGCAGCTGGCCAGAGCCCGATGTGTTCCACTGGCTGCGCAAGGCAGGCGGGATCGCCGACGACGAGATGTACCGCACCTTCAATCGCGGCGTCGGCATGGTCGCGGTCGTGCCGCGTTCCGCCGCGGACGCAGCCCAGGCGCTGCTCACGGCGCAAGGCGAGTCCGTCACAGTCATCGGCGAAATTCGCGCGGGCACCGGGCACGTGCGCATCGGTTCATGAGCGACGCTCGCCCCGGGCGGCACCGCAGCGCAGTCCTGGTCTCCGGCAGCGGCAGCAACCTGCAGGCACTGATCGACCAGGTCGCGGCCGGCCGGGTTGCTACACGCATCGTTGCGGTGATCAGCGATCGGCCGGGTGTGCTGGCGCTCGAGCGCGCCGCGCAGGCCGGGATTCCCGCGATCACCATCGATTACAGCCGTTTCGGCGATCGCTCGGGCTTCTGCGAGACCCTCGCCGGCGAACTTGCCGCGCTGGCCCCGGACCTGGTGGTGCTCGCCGGCTTCATGAGAATACTGACGCCGCAGGTCGTGCAGCCTTTCAGTGGGCGCATGCTCAATGTGCACCCTTCGCTATTGCCGAGATATCCTGGCCTGCATACCTATCGCCGCGCACTCGAAGCAAATGACGCATGGCACGGTTCAACCGTGCATTTTGTCACCCCCGAGCTCGATGCCGGCCCGGCGCTTATCCAGTACCGCGTTGCGATCCGACCGGGCGATACCGAAGACAGCCTCCGCTCGCGCGTCCAGCGCGGCGAACACCTGATTTACCCCCGCGCCGTCGGTTGGCTGGCGAGCGGCCGGGCCGAGTTGCGCGACGGTCGCGTCTGGCTCGATGGCCAGCCGATCGTCACACCGGTCATAGTCGATGAATAGAGAAAGGCCCGGTTTCCCGGGCCTTTGAATGATGCAGGCTGAACCTGGGTTACCAGCGTCCGCCGCCACCACCGCCGCCGCCAAAACCGCCGCGACCGCGACCGCCGCCACCGCCACCGGTGCGGGGACGATCCTGGGCCTCGTTAACGCGCAGCGCGCGGCCACCCATCGAGAACCCGTTCAGGTTCTGAATGGCGCGCGCGGCGTCGGCCTGTGGCATCTCGACGAAACCGAAACCGCGCTTGCGGCCGGTCTCGCGGTCAGTGGGCAGGGAAACCGAGTCCACCGTGCCGTGCTGTGCGAACAACGCTCGCACCTGCTCTTCATCGGCGGTAAACGGCAGGTTACCTACATAGATCTTGGCCATCTCAACAACACTCTCTACTGAAGTAACGAAAGGCAGAAGCCACGCCACAACCCGCGGGCAAGCGCAAGCCTGACCGGCGGGTCATCGGGGTGACTCCCGTCACCTGATCGAAGATTCGGCTTAGCAAAGGAAATCCGCGGATCGCGGGGCTCATCTACAGAAACTGAAAGGCAACGATCACGGCCAAGCCTAACACAGCGCCCCGGCCGGGCGCCACCAACCACTCCCGCTCAGGCCCTGGGCAAGGTAACTCCGCGTTGGCCCTGGTACTTGCCGCCCCGGTCCTTGTACGAGGTCGCGCAGGGCTCATCGGACTCGAAAAACAGCACCTGCGCCACGCCCTCGTTGGCGTAGATCTTTGCCGGCAGAGGGGTCGTATTGGAGAACTCCAGTGTCACGTGCCCTTCCCACTCCGGCTCCAGCGGCGTCACGTTGACGATGATGCCGCACCGGGCATAGGTGGATTTGCCCAGGCACACCGTGAGCACGTTGCGGGGGATGCGGAAATATTCCACCGTAGAGGCCAGCGCGAACGAGTTCGGCGGAATGATGCAGACATCGCTTTCCATGTCGACGAAACTCTGCTCGTCAAACTGCTTGGGATCGACAATTGTCGAGTTGATATTCGTGAATACCTTGAAATGCGGCCCGCAGCGCACATCGTAGCCATAGCTGGACGTACCGAAAGAAATCACGCGCCGGCCGTCGACTTCCCGGACCTGAGCCGGTTCGAACGGCTCGATCATGCGCGCCTGATCCACCATGCGCCGAATCCACTTGTCCGACTTGATGCTCACTTGCGATCCTCGACAACGATGCGCCCGAACTTGTGCCGCTGGTCCCGCGGCCGCAGCGCCAGCAGCGCCGCCATGCGCCGGGCGATCTCGCGATAGCGGCCAGCGACCGCCCCATCGGGATCAGCCACCAGTGGCGGGCGACCGGCATCGGTCTGGGCGCGGATGCCCGCGTTGAGCGGGACCTTGCCGAGAAACGCGGTGCCGCACGCCGCAGCGAGCCGCTCACCGCCGGCGGTGCCGAACAGGGCTTCCTCCTGACCGCAGGCCGAGCAGATGAATCCGCTCATGTTCTCGACCACGCCGATCACCGGCACGCCGACTTTCTCGAACATCGCCAGTCCCCGCCGCGCCACCTGGGTGGCCATGTCCTGCGGGGTCGTGACGATGACCACGCCGGCCAGCGGCACCTTCTGGCTCAACGTGAGCTGGGCATCGCCGGTGCCGGGCGGCAGATCCACGATCAGGTAATCGAGGTGGTGCCAGTTGGTCTGCAGCGCAAGCTGAACGATCGCCTGGGTCACCATCGGCCCGCGCCAGATCACCGGCGTTTCCTCGCCGACCAGAAAGCCGATAGAGATTGCCTCCACCCCGTGCGCGGTGAGCGGCTCGAAATTCTTGCCGTCGAGACTCTCGGGCTGGCCCCCGACCAGCCCCAGCATCAGTGGCTGACTGGGACCATAGACATCGGCATCGAGAATGCCGACCGCGGCACCTTCGCGAGCAAGGGCCAGCGCCAGGTTCGCCGCGGTCGTGGACTTGCCGACGCCGCCTTTGCCCGAGGCAATCGCAATTACGTTCTTGACTCCCGGCAGGGGCGACAGATTTCCCTGCACGGCGTGGGGCACGATGCGCCAGTCCACGGTGACCGCAACGTCGGCCGCGCCGGTCTCGCCTCGCACGGCCTGGCCGATCTGCTGTTCCAGCGCGATCTTGATGCCGGCGGCCGGAAAGCCCAGCGTGACCCGCACCTGGACCCCGGATGCCGTGACCGAGGTCTCAACCGGCACATGTGCGGCCCCGAGCTCCACCCCGGCGGGAACGAGCGGCACAGCGGCAACAGCCCGCTCGATGGCGGGAATGCTCGGGTCCGACATGATTCGTGACGTTGTTAACAGTATCCGGCGGGCTTCAGGCCAAACATTGTAACCCAATCACGAGGACAGCCCGTGCCCCGCTTGGCCGAGAGCCACGGGCCACGGCCATCCGGCGAGGATGCCAGCTGGTGGCACGCCGCCCGGCCAGCCGATGCACCGGCGGTGACCTCGTTGACATAACCGTGCGGCCAGCCGGGGCCGGTGCGGTGGTCCATGTGCGTGGAACGGGGTTTGTGCCGGGGTCATGAAATTCATCAGCACCTTTAAGGCAGAGCGATCTCTCGCCCAGCTTCTCGGCGAGCGCGATACGCATACTCCGGAAGCGCGCAAAGCCATCGACAATCTGCGCCGCCTTGGCCCCGAAGTGATCCCCAAGGTGATCGAGGCGTTCGCGGCGGCGGAAAAAGACCACATGAGCGCGCTGGTCCATACACTTTCCAGTCACATCAGCGACCGTACGCTGCACGACGTGGCCGCCGGACTCGGCCACAGCAATCAGCGTTGTGTGGCGGGAACCGCCTCGGCTCTTGCCAGCGCCGCCAACTACGACGTGAACCAGTTGCTCGAGTTGCTGGGCCGCGATGACGTCGCGGTCGGGGCGCTGATCGAAGTGTTGCGCGCCAACCGGCAGCGGCTGAACGCCCGAGAACTGCTGCGCCGGGCCTACGATCTGCAACCCCGCGAAAAAGCCGCGGTATTCCGCATCATCAGCGAGATCGCCACCCCCGAGATCGTTCCGGACCTCATCAATCGTCTCGAAGGCAAGGATCCGGCCGTGCGCGTGCACCTGATCGAGGTGCTGTCGAAGTTCAACCGGCCCGACGTCGGGCGGGCCCTCGAGCTGCAGCTGCGCGATCGCAACAAGATCGTGCGCAAGGCAGCGCTCAATGCGCTTGAGCGTATGCCGGGCGAACGAAACGTCGCGCTGATCGCCACCGTGCTGCGCGACCCCGACCTGGAAGCGCGCAACAAGGCAATCGACCTGCTGATCCGGATTCAGTCGCCAGCAACCATGAAGCACCTCGTGGAGGTACTTCGCGACGAGTCCGAAGACGCCAGGCGTGCAGCGGTCGAGGTACTGAACGGCATTGCCGACGTCAGCATGATTAAGTACCTGCTGGCGGCCCTCGAAGACCAGGACTGGTGGGTAAGGTCACGCGCCTCGGACGCCCTGGCAAAAATTGGCGGCCCGAAAGTCATGGATGCCGTCCTGCAACTGGTCGGCGATCGCGACGAGAACATCCGGCGGGCCGCCATCGAGATCCTCAACCAGACCAAGGACCAGCGCGCGGTACAGCACCTGATGAAGGCAACCACCGACAGTGACTGGTGGGTCCGCGAGCGCGCTGCCGACGCGCTGGCCGAGATCGGCAATCCCGAGGCAGCCCCGGCCCTGGTCAAGATGCTGTCCGGCGATCCGCGCTCCGTGCCGGCGGCGGTACGCGCGCTCGGCCGGCTCGGCGAGTCGCGCTGGCTGCCGGTGCTGCTGCCCCTGCTCGGCAATGCCGACAAGGCGATTCGCCTCGAAACGGTAAATGCCGTGGCCCAGCTCACCGACGAAGCCAGCGCCGCAACCGTCAAGGCCCGTCTGCAGCCATTCATGGCCGGTGCGGACGACACCATCGCCAAGGCCGCCGCCAACGCCGTTATCCGCATCGACAGCCGCTTCTCCCCGACCGCCAGCATCAGCGCCAGGCGCCGCCAGCAGTCCGGTGGCGGCACGATGCTCGCGGATGGCGCCGACCTCGCCAACCTGGTCAGCACCGCAGATCCCGCCACCAGGCTCGACATCACTACCCTGAACCCGGGCGACGTGATTGAAAACCGCTACCGGTTCATCCAGAAGATCGGCAAGGGCGCGTTCGGCACGGTGCTGCTGGTGGAGGACACCGTGGTCGACGAGCGGCTCATTCTCAAGTTCCTGAACGCCAATGTCAGCCAGGACGAGGAAATGATGAAGCGCTTCGTCCACGAGCTGCGCTACTCGCGGAAGATCACCCACAAGAACGTCATTCGGATCTACGACTTCGTCAGCCTGAGCGGCAACTACGCCATCTCGATGGAGTACTTCCCGTCGCACACGCTGGCGGCGGAACTGAGCGAGAAGAAGCCCCTGCCGTTCCAGAAAGCGGTCGCATGGTCCATCGACCTCGCCACAGGCATGGCCGTGGCGCACCAGGTCGGCATCGTGCATCGCGACCTGAAGCCGGCCAACATCCTCATCAACGACGAGGGACTGCTGAAGATCGTCGACTTCGGCGTCGCTTCGGTGGCCACCCAGGCCGACACTCAGCTCACCAAGACCGGCTACGTGATCGGCTCGCCGAAATACATGGCCCCGGAGCAGATTCTCGGCAAAAAAGTCGACCACCGCGCCGACATCTACAGTGTGGGCGTGATCATGTACGAGATGCTTGCCGGCGCGCCGCCCTATTCCAAAGGCGATCACATGGCGGTGATGTACCAGCACGTGCAGGGCAAGTGCAAACCCTGCGAAGAGGTCAACCCGGCAATCCCGCCGGCGCTCGCAGCAATCGTCCGCAAGGCCATGGAAGTGGACAAAAACAAGCGCTACGCGTCCATGGAAGAACTGCGCGAAGCTCTACAGCAAGTTACGGTCTGATTGCCATGCCGCGCCTCGATGCCTTCCTGAAGCTCGGTCTCGCACAGGGCTGCTCCGACGTACACCTCGCTGTCGGCGTGCCGCCAATGTTACGGCTGCATGGCGATCTGATGCCGATCAAGTTCCGCGACCTGGGGCAGACAGAACTGGAAACCTACGTCAGCGAGATCCTCACGGCTACGCAAAAGACCCGTTTTGGCGAAGGCCACGATCTGGACTTCTCGTACGTGTCGGAAGATGGGGGGCGATTCCGCGTCAATGTGTTCCGCAAGGAGACCGGCGTTGGCGCAACCTTCCGTTTCATTCCAGGCGAGATTCCCAGCCTCGAGAAGCTCGGACTACCGAAGGTAATCCAGAAGCTCTGCGATCATCACCAGGGCATGATCCTGGTCACCGGCTCCACCGGCACGGGCAAGTCCACCACCCTCGCAGCGATGATCGACTACCTGAACCGGAATCAGAACCTGAATATCATCAGTCTCGAAGACCCGATCGAGTTCGTACACAAGAGCAAGAAGTCGCAGGTGATCCAGCGCGAACTCGGCACGCACCTGCCCACCTTTGCGGAGGGCATTCGCGCAGCGCTTCGCGAGGATCCGGACGTCATCCTGGTCGGCGAATTGCGCGATCCGGACACGATTTCCATGGCCATGACGGCCGCGGAAACCGGCCATCTCGTGCTTGGCACGCTGCACACCACCGGGGCCGTCAAGACTATCGATCGGGTCATCGATGCATTGCCCGGCGACATGCGCGAGCAGACCAAGAGCTTCCTGTCGCAGAGCCTGAATGCCGTAATCACCCAGGCGCTGGTAAAAACCCCTGACAATCGCGGGCGTAAGGCCGTGGTGGAGATCATGGTGATGACGCGCGCCATCGCCAAGCTGATCATGACCGACCAGACGCACCAGATTCCCGCGCAGCTGCAGACCGGGCGAGATCTCGGCATGCAGATGATGGATCAGGCCCTGATCGAGGCCATCCAGCGCAAGGAAATCGACCCCGACGACGCCGTCCGCTACGCAACCGACCGGTCGCTGTTCCAGCGCTTCGTCACCGATACGACGATGCTGGCCCGCATCGAGCCGAACTGACGAAACGCGCACTCATGAGCAACGCCATTGACGAGTACCTGCGCCAGGTTGCCGTGAAGCGCGGCTCGGACCTGCACTTCATCGCTGGCGAGCCGGCGCGGCTGCGGCTGTTCGGCGAGCTGGAGATTCTCTCCCCGGACACCCTGACCGCGATCAAGACCGAGGAAACGCTGATGCAGATCATGAGCGCCCCGGCCCGCGAGGACTTCCAGAAACGGGACTCGACCGATTTCGCGTACACCCTGGAAGGCGTGGCGCGCTTTCGCGTCAACGTGTTCCGGCACCTCGGCGGGATGGGCGCGGTGTTTCGCGCCATTCCTTCTCAGGCAAAAACGCTGAAGGAGCTGGATCTGCCGCCGGCGCTCGCCAGCCTTTGCCGGCAGCCGCAGGGCATGATCCTTGTGACCGGCAAGACCGGCTCGGGCAAATCCACGACACTCGCGGCGATGATCGACGAAATCAACAGCCGCATTCCTGGACACATCCTGACCATCGAGGACCCGATCGAGTTCGTTCATAAGCGCAAGCGCTGCCTGATCAGTCAGCGCGAGATCGGCGTGCACTCGGCGAGCTTTTCGGCGGCATTGCACTCGGCGCTGCGCGAGGACCCCGACGTGATCCTGGTCGGCGAAATGCGCGACCTCGAGACAGTCAGCATCGCAGTCACCGCTGCCGAGATGGGCATCCTGGTGATGGGTACACTGCACACGAACGGCGCCGCGCAGACCGTGGATCGCATCGTCAATTCGTTTCCGACCGACAAGCAGTCTCACGTGCGCACGATGCTGTCGACGTCGCTGCGCGGGGTAATCTCTCAGCAACTCGTGCCACGTAAGGACGAGCCTGGCCTGATCGGCGCACTCGAAATCCTGGTCAACACGCCAGCGGTGGCGAACCTGATCCGCCAGGGCAAGCTCGACCAGCTCGAAAACGCCATGCAGGGCGGGCGGGCCTCGGGCATGCGCACCATGGATTCAGCGCTCAAGGATCTGTACGACCGCAACGTGATCAGCGGCCGGGCCGCCTACGAGGCGGCCATCGACAAAAAGAAATTCGAGGACGTGAAGGACCTGTAGCAGCGGCGCAGGCCGCGATTTTCCCGCCCCGATGGCTGGCGGATGCCACCCGGGTCGCTGCTGGCCTCAATAGTTGCCGCTCTCCCACTTGCGGCACAGAGCATAGATCGCCGCGTAGTCATTCGGCCCGGGATTGTTGAGCTTGGTCTGCAGGCTCTCGGCAAAACGCCGCTCATGTTCGCTGAGCTCGCCTTGCAGCTTCTTCTTCTCGGCGATAGCAGCCTCATAGGCCGCGTCGCGGCTGCCATCGGCCGGTGGCGCATCTTTAGTCTCGATGGCGGCCTGAACCCAGCTCGTGACCCGCGCGCAGTCCGTTTTGGGGGTGGCCGGCGGCGGCGCGCAGGCGGCGATACTGAGCGCGAATAAGGGCAATAGCAGAATAGCGCGCATAGGCGTGTACCGGATCGAGCGGTGGTCCATTATAGACAGGTGCAAGACGGGATCGCGACGGTCGCCGCTGCTACAAGATAGAATGCCATTCCATGGCATCAACCGCGCGAAAAATACTGGTCACCAGCGCCCTGCCCTATGCGAACGGGTCAATTCACATCGGGCATCTGGTGGAGTACATACAGACCGACATCTGGGTACGGTTTCAGAAACTCATGGGCAACCATTGCCTGTACGTGTGCGCCAGCGACGCTCACGGGACGCCGGCCATGCTGAAGGCCCGCGAACTCGGCATAAGCCCTGAGGAACTCGTCAGCCGCTTCCGCGCTGAGCACCAGCGCGACTTCGCGCGCTTCCATATCGAGTTCGACAACTACTACACCACGCACTCGCCGGAAAACCAGGCGCTGGTCGGGCATATATATGCGCGCCTGCAGGAGCGGGGGCTCGTCACCTGGCGCACCATTCGCCAGGCCTACGACGAGCAGGCCGGGATGTTCCTGCCGGATCGCTTCATCCGCGGGACCTGCCCGGTATGTGGCGCCGAGGACCAGTACGGCGACAGCTGCGAGGCCTGCGGCGCCACCTATTCGCCGGCCGACCTGAAGAACCCGCGCTCGGCCGTGACGGGCACGACGCCCGTGCAGCGTGATTCGGAGCACCTGTTCTTCCGGTTGGGCGAATTCGAGCAGTCACTGCGCCGCTGGACTGCGGCCGGGCATCTCGACGAGAGCGTAGCGCGCAAGCTCGACGAATGGTTCGAGGCGGGCCTGAAAGACTGGGACATCTCGCGCGATGCGCCCTATTTCGGTTTCCCGATTCCGGGGGCCAAGGACAAGTACTTCTACGTTTGGCTCGATGCCCCGGTCGGCTACATGGCGAGCTTCCAGAATCTCTGTGATCGCTTGAATAAAAGCTCTCAAGATATTGATTTTGAAAGTTACTGGGACAGCGGCAGCCAGGCCGAGCTCTACCACTTCATTGGCAAGGACATCGCCTACTTCCATACGCTGTTCTGGCCGGCGGTGCTCGAGGGTGCGGGTTTTCGCAAGCCCAGCGGCGTGTTCGTCCATGGGTTTCTCACCGTCAACGGGCAAAAGATGTCGAAGTCGCGCGGCACCTTCGTATCGGCAGCGACCTATCTCGACCACCTGCACCCGGAGTACCTGCGTTACTACTACGCATTCAAGCTCGGCCCGGGAATGGAGGATCTTGACCTGAATCTCGAGGACTTCACCGCGCGCATCAACGCGGATCTGGTCGGCAAGTTCGTGAACATCGCCAGCCGCTGTGCCGGCTTCATTCACAAGCAGGCCGGCGGGCGCCTCGCACCGCAGCTCGGCAACACCGCCCTGTATGCGGAATTCGCCGCCGCCGCCGGACAGATCGCCGAGTGGTACGAGGCGCGCCAGTACGGACGCACCATGCGGGAAATCATGCGATTGGCCGACCGCGCCAACCAGTACATCGACGAGCGCAAGCCCTGGGTTCTGGCGAGGGACCCCGGCCGGGCTGCCGACGTGCAATCGGTGTGCACCGACGGGCTCAATCTGTTTCGTGTTCTGATGCTGTACCTCAAACCGGTTCTGCCCGCGATGGCGGCGCAGGCCGAGAAATTCCTCGGCATGGGTCCGCTACGCTGGGCGGACGCCGCAACGCCCCTGCTGGGCAGCACAATCGGCGCTTACGAGCCGCTGATGATGCGCGTCGACCCGCTGGCCGTGACGCGCATGATCGAGACATCGAAGCCGCCACCCACTACCGGCGCCGGAGCAGCGCAGATGCCACAGGCCACGACAGACACGGCACAGATCGATATCGACGAGTTTCTGAAAGTGGAACTGCGCGTGGCGACGATTCTCACCGCCGAGGCAGTGGAAGGCGCCGACAAGCTCGTGCGGGTCACCGTGGATGCCGGCGATGGCCAGCGCACCGTTCTTGCCGGAATCCGTGGCGCCTATGAACCGGCGGCGCTGATCGGCCGCCAGGTGATACTGGTTGCCAATCTCAAGCCCCGCAAGATGCGCTTCGGTACGTCCGAGGGCATGTTGCTGGCGGCTGGGGACGGCGGGCGTGAAATTTTCCTGATCGGGCCGGATGCCGGCGCCAGGGCCGGCATGCGGGTTCGCTGATGGCGGAGTACTTCGCCATCATCATCGGGCTCGTCCTCGTAAACCAGTTCGTGCTGGCCCGGGCGCCCGCGACGATGCCATTTCCCTTGGATATCGCCAGGCTGCGCGCAACGGCATTACAGCTGCTGTCCATCACCGCGGTCGTGACCTCAGCGGCGGTCGTCGCCAGCCTGCTCGATCGATTGCTGATCAACGCCTTCGACCTTGATGCGTGGCGAATAACGATCTTTGTGCTGCTCGTCGTCGGCCTTGCACAGCTCCCCGAAACGCTGCTCGTGCGCGCCGGGCCGGCCGGCGAGTCGATCATGGAACCGGCCCTGCCGCTCGTGACGATTAACAGCGTGGCGCTCGGGCTGACGCTGCTGCTGACCACCGATGAGCTGTCGCCGGCGAGCGGCTTGCTGTATGGCGTCGGGACCGGCCTGACATTCGCGGCCGTCAGCGCAATGATCAGCAGCGCGAGCGAGCGGATCGAGGCGGCCGCTGTGCCGACGGCATGGCGCGGCATTGGCATCAGCCTGGTCACCGCAGGGATGCTGTCGCTGGCGTTCACAGGCCTGTCAGGCATCGTCCGCAACTGAGTGGCCACACCTGGGGCCGAGCACCGGCATGAACCACGTGTGGACCTATAACCGGCAGCCGCCACGCCCGACCTGGGGCGTGCACGTGCCCTCGATGAAGCAGGCCGCCACCGCCCAGCCCATTCGTCCCGCACCCCCACCGGACGAAGCGACTATCTCGCTGGCACAAGCCGCCGGGCGGGCTGCCGAACCGCTCGTACAGGTCGGCGAGCGCGTGTGCACCGGCCAACCCGTTGCCCGGCGCGCCGACGGCGGGCAAGTCCACGCCTCTCTCACCGGGACCGTCACGGCCATTGCCGAGCTGGAGGTCCCGGCGGTGGCTGCGCGGCGCGCGCCGTGTGTTGTCATTCGCCGGGAAGGACCGGAGCTGATGCATCCGGATTGCCGGCCGGTCAGCCGGCCGCTCGAACTCGATCCCGCAGAGATACGCGCGCGCATTGCCGCAGCCGGCATCGTCGGGCTCGGCGGCGCGCTGTTTCCGACGGCCGACAAGCTGGCAGCCGGCAAACCGGTCCGGGCGTTGCTGATCAATGGCGCGGAGTGCGAACCCTGGATCAGCTGCGACGAAATGCTGCTGCGCGAACGCACGCAGCTCGTCATCACCGGCGCGCAGATCATGATGCACACACTCGCCGCCGGACATTGCGTGATCGCGGTGGAAGCGGATATGCCCGAGGCGCGCGTCGCGATTCACGATGCGCTTGCGCACCTCGGCGACGATCGCTTCGGGCTCTCCGTCGTCACTGCGAAATACCCCGCGGGCGGCGAACGACAGCTCATCGAGCTCGTAACCGGCGAGGAAGTGCCGAGCGGCGGCCTGCCACGCGATATCGGTTACGTCTGCCAGAATGCCGGCACAGCTGCGGCGGTTGCCGAGCTGTTCGTGCACGGCCGTCCGCTCATCTCGCGCATCGTCACGGTGACCGGCGGCGCGGTGATGAAGCCCGGAAACTTCGAAGCGCGCATCGGTACACCGATCCGTGACCTGATCGAGCTGGCCGGCGGCTATCGGGGCACGCCTGAGCGGCTGTTGATGGGCGGGCCGATGATGGGCTTTGCGTTGCCCGACGATGCGCTGCCGGTCACCAAGGCGACCAACTGCATCGTCGCGGCCGGCGCAGGGGAAATTGCCCCGCCGCGACCCGAAATGCCCTGCATTCGTTGCGGCGAGTGCCTGCACGTGTGCCCGGCTCGCCTCCTGCCCCAGGATCTGCTCACCGCAGCACGACATGGCGATACCCGGCGCCTGGGCGAGCTCGGTCTCGCTGATTGCATCGAGTGCGGTTGCTGCGACTACGTCTGCCCGAGCTACATTCCGCTGACGGCACGCTTTGCGGCAGCGAAATCCCGATGAAATTCGCGACCCAGACTGCACCGCACTGGCGTCCCGCGCAGGGCGTGCCCGCGATGATGCGGCACGTGCTGTATGCGCTGGTGCCGGCGGCAGTCGTCTACACCTGGTTCTTCGGACCAGGATTGCTGCTCAACTGTGCGATAGCCATGAGCACGGCCCTCGCGACCGAGGCACTCGCGCTGCGCCTGCGCGGCCGGGACACGCGGCTGTTCCTGAGCGACGGCAGCGCGCTGGTGACCGGCGCGCTGCTCGCTTTCTGCCTGCCGCCACTGCTGCCGTGGTGGATTCCCGCGCTCGGCGCCGCCTTCGCTGTGGGGGTGGCAAAGCACTTGTACGGCGGGCTCGGCTACAACGTGTTCAATCCCGCCATGGCGGGCTACGCCGCCCTGCTCGTCGCCTTTCCGGAACCGATGACGGTATGGCTGCCGCCGCAGATCGGCGATCTCGACTATCGCGCCCTGTCGCTCGGCGAAACGCTCTGGTTCAGCCTGAGCGGGCAGTTGCCCGCAGGGCTGACCGTGGACGTCATCACGCGCGCCACGCCGCTCGACGTCGTGAAGACCGACCTCGGCAACATGTACACCATGGGCGAGATCCTCGCCAATCCTGTGTTCGGCGATTTTGGCGGCCTTGGCTGGGAATGGATCGGTAACTTCATCACCTTCGGCGGCCTGTGGCTGCTCTATAAGGGCATCATCCGCTGGCACATTCCCGTGGCGATGCTGGGCAGCCTGCTCGTCGCCTCGTTGTTATTCTATGGCGCCGATCCGGAGATCCATCCCTCGCCGCTGTTTCACCTCTACAGCGGTGGGGCCTTGCTCGGTGCGTTTTTCATCGCCACGGATCCGGTATCGTCGTGCGCGACGATTCGCGGGCGCCTGATTTTCGGCGCCGGGTGCGGCCTGCTCACGTTTGCGATACGCACCTGGGGCAGCTTCCCCGACGGGGTGGCCTTCGCGGTGCTGCTGATGAACGCGGCAGCACCGCTCATCGACCGATACACGCAGCCGCGAATCTACGGGCACTGACCCTGCATGTCGACACCTCCTACAAACGACGATGACGCCGCCCGCACGGCCGGCCCGGGACTGCGGCAACCCGCATCGATCACGCTCGCAGGCCTGCTGATACTCTGGCTCGCCAGCGAAATGACGCGCGAGCCGATCGCACGCAATGAGTCAGACCAGCTGATGAAAGTGATCGCCACCGTGCTGGTGCCCGGCAGCTACGACAACGAACCGCATCGGGACCGGATCTACGTACGCTCGCCGGAATTGCTGGGCCGCGACGAACCCCTGCCCCTGTATCGCGCCCGCAAGTCGGGACAGCCCGTCGCGGCAGTCATCACCGCCGTGACGTCGCATGGCTACATCGGACCCGTCCACATGCTCGTTGCCATCGCTGCCGACGGGCGTGTCGAGGGAGTGCGGGTCCTCGCTCACGAGGAAACGCCTGGTCTCGGTGACCGCGTCGAGGATCCCGCCTGGCTCAGGCAGTTCGCTGGTCGCACGCCCGGCGATCCGGATACCGCCGGCTGGGCGGTGCGCCGCGACGGCGGGCGGTTCGATGCCATCAGCGGCGCCACCATTTCCAGTCGCGCCGTCATCCACGCGGTGCGCGATGCCGCATTGTTCTTCGAACGGCACCGCGAAGAGATCTTTGGCCGTCCCAGCGAACAACAGGCTCCGGCAGCAACGGGAATCGGCACAAGATGATGCCGCCGACGAAATCGTCCGCCACCGCACGCCCGGTGTCCGCCGCAACTCCGCTCGCGCTGCTCGGCATCTGTCCGCTGCTGGCCGCTGCGACGACTCTCGTTACGGGAATTGGCCTGGGTCTTGCGACGCTCGCCGTCGCCTGCGCCACGAGCCTGATTGCCGCGGCGACGGGACGCGGACCAAACGGCCCACGGCGCGTGCCTGCATTGCTCGTGGCGATGGCCTCACTGGCGGTTGCCGTCGAACGGGCGGTCCAGGCGCTGTTCTTCGAACTGCACCTGGCGCTTGGCCTGTTCCTGCCTCTGATCGCCATCAACGCCACGATCCTGTGCCGCGCGATGCAGTTCGCGTCAGGCAGCCGCGTGCAGGCGTCACTTGTCGATGCGCTGAGGCACGGTGGCGGCATGGCCCTGATGCTCGCGGCCGTGGGCGGGCTGCGCGAGCTGTTCGGGCAAGGCACCCTGCTGGCCGGGGCGGAGCTCGTGTTTGGCCCCGTGGCAGCCGACCTGGCGATTCATTTTACGGCGGATGGCGGCCTCGGGCTGGCCGCTGCGCCAGCCGGCGCATTTTTCACGCTGGCCGCGTGCATCGCGGCCCGCAGCGCAGTGCGCCAGCGGCGGGAACCCCCCGCCGCATGAACGCCACCGCACGCCGCGCGATCTTCGGCGCCCTGCGAGCCGCTGATCCCGCGCCGAGAACGGAGCTCGAGTACTCCAGCCCTTTCGAACTGCTGGTAGCGGTCATTCTCTCGGCGCAAGCCACTGATATCAGCGTCAACAAGGCCACCGCGAAACTGTTTCCCGTGGCGCGCACGCCGGCGGCCATTCTTGCCCTTGGCGAAGAGGGCCTGAAGCCTTACATCCAGACCATCGGCCTCTACAACACCAAGGCGCGCAACATCCTGCGGACCTGCCAGGCCCTCTGCGACCTGCATGGCGGCGAAGTGCCGCGCAACCGCGAGGCGCTGGAGGCGCTGCCCGGGGTCGGCCGCAAAACCGCCAACGTCGTGCTCAATACTGCGTTTGGCGAGGAAACGATCGCCGTCGATACGCATATTTTTCGCGTCTGTAACCGCACCGGGCTCGCGCCGGGCAAGACGCCACGGCAGGTGGAAGAGCAGCTGCTGCGCCACACGCCGCCCGAGTTCCGGCGCGACGCCCACCACTGGCTGATCCTGCACGGCCGTTATGTGTGCAAGGCGCGCAAACCCGGGTGCCCGCGCTGCGTCATTGCCCGCTGGTGCGAATACCGGGCAAAGACCGGCGCGGTGTAAGCTACCGGCCCATGAGCGAGCAACCCGTATTCTGGCTCGGCGGCAAACCGGGCAGCACGCGGCAGATCGATGCCAGCCGGCCGGCGGCCGCGCATCTCGAGACCGCGATCGGCGCCGCCTGCGCGAGTCTCGGCCTGCAGGTCGATACGTTCGTCGCCGCACTCGGCGGGTTCGGCAGCTGGCTCGTTGCGGTGACTCGCGACGGCGAGCGCCACCGCGTCATCTGGAATGGCAAGGACTCGCGCCTGAGCCTCGACCGCGCCCTGGCGCACGGTGGCTGGGAGGAACTGCGCGCCTGCGCCGTCGCCAGCGCGGATGCCGAGGGCTTCATCGCCGGCATCAGACAGCTGCTCTCGGCTTCAAACGAAACGGCCGCCTAGCGCCGCGGGCATTGCAGCCCGTACGTCACCATGACACCCGAGCGTCTGCGCGGCATCACGGCAATGCTCATGGCGGTGGCGGTGTTCGCCGCGATGGATGCCATCCTCAAGGTCTTCGCCGGCCACTATCCGACCATGCAGGTGGGCGCGATGCGCGGAGCCGCATCGCTGCCCTTCATCCTGCTGCCGGTACTGGCCACCGGGCGCTGGCGCGACCTGCGACCGGTGCGCTGGTGGCTGCACCTGTTTCGCGGCCTGCTTTCGGTGGTGATTCTCGGCGGTTTCGTCCATGCGGTACGCGCGCTGTCGCTGGCTGACGCTTACTCGATTTTTTTCGTGGCGCCATTGCTGGTGACCGCATTGTCAGTGCCGATTCTCGGCGAGCACGTCGACTGGCGCCGCTGGCTCGCGATCGGTTTTGGCCTGTGCGGCGTGCTGGTCATGTTGCGTCCGTCCGCGGGGTTGTTCGCAACGCTGGCTGCGCTCGGCGCGCTCGCCTCCGCATCGGCCTATGCCGCCAGCGCCGTGACGGTGCGCCTGATGCATTCCAGCGAAACCACCGTCGGCCTGGTGTTTTCACAGATGTTGCTGCTCGCCATCCTGGCCGGCCTGTTCGCGCTGCCTGCCTGGGTGAGCCTGCAACCGCAGCACTGGCCGTGGCTCGCCGCGCTCGGCGCCACCGGCGCGCTCGGACAGCATTTCATCACGCAGGCGTTCCGCTATGCGCCGGCTTCCGTAGTGGCGCCATTCGAGTACACCGCGCTGCTCTGGGGCGTGGCCATCGACTGGCTGTTCTGGGCGGTACTACCCTCCGCGCGCATGTTTCTCGGCGCGACACTGGTGGTAGCGAGCGGCATCTATCTCATCTGGCGCGAGCGCCAGCTGCACGTGGAGCTGGCCGCGGTGACCGAGTCGCCGCGTAATCCGGCCCCCTGAGCGCGCGTCAGAGAGGCGAGCGCGCCGTCAGCACGCGCGATGGCTCGCCGGGTTCTGTCCAGGCATAGACCAGGCCGTCCCTGGATTCGACCAGCTGAGGGAACCCGGCGGCGCGCGAAACATCGCCTTCGGCAATGATCTGCACCGGCCCCAACTCGCCCGCAACCGACACGCGGCGCATGCGAATTTGTCCTAACCCCTCGGCGGTCTTACCGATCCAGCTCACCAGCGCGATTGCGTCGCTGACCAGCACGACATCGACGCGTCCATTGACCGCACCCTCCTCGACCAGGACGGGCACACTGAAACGTCGCGCCCCGTCGGTGGACCATGCAAGCTGCACGCGCGGACTCCGATTCACTACCGTGAACCAGGGGACAACGACTCGCTCACCGCGTGCGGCGATCGTCGAGCCATTCACCGGGCAGCCGGGCAGATACCACCCATCGTTGCCGAGAATGACCGGCGGCTGCCAGCGACCCTCAGCATAGCGGCTGACCGCGATATCGCGAATCTCCTCGGGCGTGCGATTGCGCCAGGTCGCCACCGGCCCGGCGGCGGCGAGCGCGACATCGGTTGCGCAGCAGTCGCCGGCGAGATCGTCGATCTCGCCGGCCTCGCGAATCGCCCCGTCCAGGCCGATGCGGGCATAGCGCACCGTCATGCCGTGCAACGCCCCGGTCGCGCCCGTATCGGGTTGTTGCTCGCGGTCGCCGCCGGTGTCCTGCCGGGTGTTGCGCCCGTCGAGCCAGACGGCGCCGAAACCGTCGTCCCAGGGAAACAGCGTCGCGAAGCCGTGCTCGGTGCGCGTGCCATCGTCGTGCGGCACCAGTGCCGTGCTCCAGATCGCGCCGGCATCGCGCGAGATGGCGATCGCCATGTCGTAGGCGTAGGTGCCGCCCGGGCGCTTCACCAGCCAGTGCGCGGTCCAGTCGGTCGCAGTGATTGGGGTCACCGAGGGGAAGTCGGCCCAATTGATGAACCAGTCGTTTCCTGATACCACCGTCCCGGCCGGCGACCAGGCCGCGCCGTCGAGAACCGCGAAGCGCAGCGATTGGTGACTCTCGCTGGCCGGCTCGAGCCCGCTCATCAGCACACGGCCATCAGCCGCGAGCGACAGATGCGGGGCGGTTGCGCCTGGGGCGGCTGGCGACGGCACCCCAACCACGCCGATCGGGTCGGATATTCCGCTGCGGCAGCCGGCGATCAGAATCATGGCAGCCGCAACGTTACCCGCGGTAATCGTCTGCAGGCACCGCGGCGAGTGGCTACGTAATCTCCGGCCCATGCGTCACTGCGCCTTGTCCATACGGAAACGACTCATACGTCACAGGCCAGCCCCATTGGATTGCTCACTCCCGATCGCGGCTGGTGGCCGGCTCCGGCGCGGTATCTTCAGCGGGGACGACGAATGCCGGTACGACGCCATGGGTTGCAACACCCTCCGGGGCGGGTAACTCGACCGGAGCCGGGCGTGGCGCGCTGGTAAAAACGCGCGAGAGCTTCTGCATTGCGCCGATCAGGCCGTCCACGCCAAGCAGGAACAGCCCAACCATGGCGACGGCAAACAGCGTCGCCGTGAGGTGCTTCACGAGGCGAAATTGTACGGGAGTCATCTCGTCCCTCGCAGCAGGCCAACTGCGCCAGATCCTCTTCGGCGCGTAGAGATCCGTCAGCATACCGTCGTAGACCTCATCGGCGGGCGCATGGTAAACCGGATGCCCCCAGCCTCGCAGGCCATTTCGATGGCGAGCGCCACTGCCGAGATTTGCTCGCCGGCATTCGGCCCGACGAGGACGTGCAGGCCTGCCGCGCCGGCGGTGTCTAGCGTGATGGGCATCAAGCCGCGCCCGCTCGCCACGGCAAACACGGTCCGGTCGGTCGCGTAGGCCGGCGAGAATTCCACGCGCGGCACTACGGTCCCCGCACCGACCTCGGCCCGACCGATAGGCTGCCAGTTCGTGCCGCCGTCAGCGGAACGGAAAATGCCGTTGTTCGTTCCTGCCAGCACCAGCCGGTCCGAGGCAAATGCGGGCGAGATGGCCACCCACGTGGATAAATCGGCAGGACTGCTGATTTGCACGACCGAAGGTCACCCGCAGGGGTGGGGCACCGCGATGCCGGTGGTGCAGCGAAAGCCGACCAGCACGGTCGGGGTCTTGGGGTCTTCTCCACGCCTCACACAGAGTAGTGCGAGAATGGACGCGGTGAGGGGCGATCAGGTTTATGCTCGGATGCGACTACTGGAGCCAGGCCACATCGGCACGCTGAAACTGAAAAACCGCGTCATCATGCCGGCGATGGGCATACGCGGCACGGTGGAAAAGGACGGCGAGTGGGGTGACCGGGCCATCGCCTATTACACCGCGCGGGCAGCCGGTGGTGTCGGGCTGATCACGCCAGAGATGGTCTTTGTCTCGCGGGCCCTGGAGCTGGCTGCGAGCTTCTGCCTCGATCTCGCCAACGACCGGCACCTGCAATCCGTGCGCCGACTCGCCGAGTCGCTCGGTCGGTACGATTGCAGGCTCTGCGTGCAACTCACCGCCGGCTTCGGCAGGGTCGTGCCGCCCTTTATCCTGCCGGAATGGTGGACCGACGCGCCCTTGCCGGAGCATCTGCGACCGGTATCGGCGTCGATCAACGATAACCACTATCTGCCCGCCAGACGCAAATTCGATGCCCGGCCGCTGGCCACCGAGGAGGCCGCAGCCCTGGCGCAAAGCTTTGGCCCGGCGGCACGGCGCGCGCGTGAAGCCGGCGCAGCCTGCGTCGAACTGCATGGCCATGAAGGCTATCTGCTCGACCAGTTCATGACCGGATTGTGGAATCGCCGCGATGATCACTATGGTGGCAGCCGGGAAAAACGCCTGAACTTCGCCCGCGAGGCGATCGCCGCCATCAAGCGCGAGGCCGGCGAAGACTTTCCGGTGATCTATCGCTTCGGTCTGACGCATTACCTGCCCGACGGCCGGCAACCGGACGAGGGCCTGTGGATCGCCGGGGAACTCGAAAAAATGGGCGTGGATGCCCTGCATGTCGATGCCGGCTGCTACGAAACCCATTGGTGGCCGCATCCACCGCAGTACCAGGAACCGGGCTGCATGGTGCCGCTGGCCGAACAGGTCAAGGCGCGGGTATCGATCCCGGTGAT
>CAYOFE010000023.1:23191-29059 GCA_964403135.1 uncultured Chromatiaceae bacterium
TCTGCAGTACCCGGAGCTTGCCGAACAGGTGCTCGCCGGAAACAAGGCGGACTTCGTCGCCATCGGCCGCGGCCTGCTCGCCGATCCGGATCTGGTCAACAAGATTGCGGCCGGCAAGGCCGACGACATCATTCCCTGCATCGGCTGTCACGAAGGCTGTCTCTGGCAGATGGCGGAAGGGAAGCCCACCAGTTGTGCCGTGCGGCCAACTACCGGGCATGAAATCGAATGGCCCCTGCTGCCGCTCGGGAAAAAAGCCTCGTTGCTGGTTGTCGGTGGCGGCCCGGCGGGTATCGAGGCAGCGCGTGCCGGCGTGGAGCGCGGCTTCAACGTGACCCTCTGGGAAGCGGGCGGGCAACTCGGTGGCAATCTCATCCCGGCGGCGGCACCGGCTTTCAAGCTGGATATCGCCAGATACCTGGCCTACGTGCGACGCCTGGCCCGCGGGTTGCCGATCACGCTGGCGCTGAACAAGCGCGCCACGGCAGCCGACATCGTCGCGTTCGGCGCCGACTATGTCGTGCTGGCGACCGGCGCGACCATGGAAGCGCTGCCGTTTCAGAGCACCGGCACAGTCAAGGTGCTGTCGGCGATCGACCTGCTGACCGGCAAGGACGCGATTCGCGGCGACCATATCCTGGTCATGGGTGGTGGCGAGGTCGGCTGCGAAACCGCCGTGCATCTCGCCCGGCACGGCAAGCAGGTCACGCTCAGCACCCGGCGCGGCAAGAACAAGCTCTGCAGCGATGTCGTCGACCGTTCCAACCGGGACATGCTGCTCGCGATGGTCGACGACGCCGGCATTCGCATACTGGAATATGCCATACCACTCCGGGCCGAGGCCCGCGGCATCGTGGTGGAAATCCGCAAGGACCGGCGTGGAGCCGGTGCCGGCAAACGCTCCGAGCGCGACGAGCTGGTGCAACTGGTCAATGCCAACGCCAAACGCGGGGTCAGTGCAGGTGCGGACGATGGCGGGCTGGATGGCGAGATCACCGTTACCGCGGACAGTCTGGTGTTCGCCGGTCGCATGCTGCGCCAGGATGCGCTGGTCAAGGAGCTTGCCGAACTGGGCTGTACCAGCAAGATTCTTTGCGCCGGCGATTGCGTGAAGGTGGACTCGATCATGGGCGCCGTCTGGGCGAGCTTCACCGCCATCCGGACCATTGCTGAGAGTGAAGAGCCCGTCTGCGCCTGAGGCAACAACCGCCTCGTTCTGGCGCATCGTTTTCGTCACCGGCGACCGATGGACGGTGGCCCCGGCGGAGAGCGAATTGCCCGCGCAGTTACCACGCTCGCTGACCTCGGATCGAGGTCTCGGGATGGCTGATCACAAACGCTCCAGCATGACAGCGACATGCAAGTGTAATTCTGTGCTCCGCAAAGCCCCTGGCAACGCGGTTACCACCAGCACGGCAACCGAATGCGGCGACGGGACTTCCCCAGGGCAGCGACCTGTCACGCTCCACCCGGGAATTCTTCGAGCCGATCAGGCGCTGAGCTACGGCGCTGCCGCGGCGCCCCAGTCGACGGACCGGAACGTGATGGCGACTACCGCGCGCGACTGCTCGTCGCTTGCCGGGCTGTAGGCGATGTCGCAGACGGCACCGTTGAAGGTAACGACCGGCTGATCGCGGGCGACAAACAGGCACCCGGTGCCGACCTTGTCGTCGAAGGACAACCGGTCCCAGTGGTAGAGCGCGAACTGGCCCGGCCCGAGCGTGCAAGTTTCCTGCTTCCCGATCGGACCGACAACGCACGCGGCCTTGTAAAACGTGACGGTTACATGGGCGGATGGCAGCGACTCAGCTCGGGCAGCCTGCCTCGCAGAGTCCAGCACCCAGCCGCTCGTGCTGATGCCGCCCAGGGCCGGCCACCGATTGGCACGACGTGCTCCCAGTACGAGCTCCCGCGCCTGGCAGGTACCTGCGCCGTAGGCCAGAAGTCATTCTCGATGGCCCACTCTGCTTCGTCGACGCGCGAGTTCATGGGCGTGACTGGCGCGTCGCTCCCGATCAGCAGGCAGCCCGGGTCGGCCGGACACGTTGTCGCGCAGATCGGGCCGGCCGATGCGCATCTTAAGAAATTTCTGCTGTGTAGCACCCGCGTGGGGTCGCGCGCTGCGATCGGCGCCGGCGGTGGCCGGCGACAGCCGTGGCAACCCATGCCGGCAGCTATGCTGGCAACGAGGTTCAGGAAAAAGCGCAGGCCGCTGGCACCTGCACCACCACTGAGCGGCATTGCGCCCAAGTCACTCAGACGCATGAGCAGGTCGTAGTATACGAGGTGGCCTACCGCTGGAATGGTCAGGACCGCGCGGTCCGCATGGATCAGGCGCCCGGCCGCCGCATCGCGATCAGAAACGGCCAGCGCGTGGCTGGCGTCTCGCCGACGCCGCCCTGATTTTCACGAGGCGGCGGATCTGCCGGCGCCACCGAACGGCGTCGGCCGTTCGACGCGCGCACGCCGCGACCCGACGCCAGAAACACGGACCGAGGCGTTGCCGCGGTGTTTGCACCGTCCAACCTGCGTTCGGTTAGAATGATGCCCCCTCGCAGACCTCCGCATCACCGCAATGCCGCCACGCCAGGGACGAGGCTTCTGGCGACGCCTCCGGCTGATAATCTGTAGCATCATCGCGCTCGCCCTCGTGGCGGGCGCGCTGGCCGGTTGGGTCGAAATCACCCGCTCGCCGCTCCAGGCACGCTATTTCAGCACCCTCGGCCGGCAGATGACATTCGCCGTCGCGCCCGGTGAAAGCGACGCAGTGCGCTTCCCGTCTGCCGGTCCCTTCGACATCCGCCTCGGCTATTCCGGGCTGCCGGCAGGCGCACAGCGCCTCGCGCAACGCGGTTATGCCATCACGGCGCAGGCGCGCATCTCGCCCGAAATGGCTGAGATTGACGACCTGGGCCTGTTCCTGCCCTATCGCGAGAAGACCCAGGCCGGGCTCAGGATTCTCGACTGCGCCGACGAAAACCTGTATCTGGCGCGCTACCCGCAGCGGATCTACCCAGACTTCGATGCCGTGCCCAGGTTGGTCGTCGACAGCCTGCTGTTCATCGAGAACCGCGAGCTGCTTTCCAACGCTCACCCGACGCGCAATCCCGCCATCGAATGGGGACGCCTGGCCCGTGCGGCAGGCGACCAGTTATTGCGCCGGATGGGCCTGGCGCGCGCGCAAGCTGGTGCCAGCACGCTGGCCACCCAGATCGAGAAGTATCGCCACTCGCCGCGTGGCGTGACGGACTCACCCGAAGAAAAACTGCGTCAGATGGCCTCCGCCACGCTGCGCGCCTATCTCGGCGGGCCGGACACCACCGCCGTACGTCGCCAGCTGGTCGTCGATTACCTGAATACCGTACCGCTGGCCGCGCGCCGCGGTTACGGCGAGGTGATCGGCATCGGGGATGGGCTGTGGGTGTGGTACGGCAGCGATTTCGACGAGATCAACCGGCTGCTGCGCGACGCGACGGCACCGCTCGACGCCCGTGCGCTTGCCTACCGGCAGGTGCTGTCGCTGATCATCTCCCAGCGCCGGCCATCCGGATTTCTGCTGCGCGATCTCGCCGCGCTCGAAAGGCTGACCGACGCTCACCTGCGCCTGCTGACGCAGGCCGGGGTCATCACGCCGGAGCTGCGGGATGCCGCTCTGGGCATCCGCATCACGCCACGGCGGGACGCGATCGAGCCGCCGCGCACCTCCTTCGTGCAGCACAAGGCGGCCAACGCCGTACGCACGCATCTCGCCTCGCAGCTCGGCACGCGGCAGCTCTATGAACTGGACCGGCTCGACCTCTCTGCAACCAGCACCATAAATAAGCGCCTGCAGGACCGGGTGACCGCGCTGCTGCTGCAGCTGTCAGATCCGGCGGCTGCGGCAGCCGCCGGGCTGATGGAGCCCCGCCTGCTGGCTGGCGCCGATCCTGCGGGCGTTACCTATAGCCTCACGCTTTACGAGAGCACGCCCGAAGCCAACCTCATCCGCGTGCAGACGGACAATCTCGATCAGCCCCTCGACATCAACGAAGGGGTCCGCCTGGACCTGGGGTCGACGGCGAAGCTGCGCACGCTGGTCACCTATCTCGAGATAGTGGCACTACTGCACGCGCGACTGAAGGGACTCGACGCGGAGGCGCTGCGCCGCACGCCGGTGGCGAGCCGCGACAACATTGGCCGCTGGGCGGTGGACTACCTGCTGACCGCAGAGGGCGGGAACCGCAATCTCGATGCCATGCTGGAGGCAGCCCTCGACCGACGCTACTCCGCAAGTCCCGCCGAGTCCTTCTTCACCGGCGGCGGCGTGCTGCGCTTTCAGAACTTCGAGCCTGCCGATAATGGCCGTTTCCTCACGGTGCGCGAGGCACTGCAACGCTCGGTCAACCTGGTCTTCATCCGGCTGATGCGCGACATTGTCTTTCACGTGATGTTTACCATGCCGAGCTCGAGCGCTACGCTGCTCGACGATGACAGCGACCCAAGGCGCCAGGCCTATCTCGCCCGGTTCGCCGAGCGCGAGGGCCGCGAATACCTGCGGCGCTTCTACCGCAAATATCGCGGCAAGGACGCGGACGAAATCGTAGCGCAACTGTTGCGGGCGTTTCGGCCAACTCCCCGTCGCCTGGCGGCGATATTCCGTTTCCTCGATCCCGGGGCGGATCTCGATGCGTTCCGTGGCTTCGTGCTCACGAACCTGCCCGAAGCGCGCATCGACGACGCTTCGCTCGGGCGCCTGTACCGGGACTACGCGCTGGAGCGCTTCGACCTCGCCGACCGGGGCTACATCGCCGGTGTGCATCCGCTGGAACTCTGGCTGGTCGGCTACCTGCGCGCCAACCCGCAGGCGGACCTGCGGCAGATCCTGGAGGCGAGCGTCAGCGAGCGGCAGAACGCGTATGCCTGGCTGTTCAAAACGCGGCGCAAGGGCGCGCAGGATCGTCGCATCCGCACGCTGGTGGAACTGGAGGCCTTTCAGGAGATTCACCGGGCCTGGCAGCGGCTCGGCTATCCCTTCAAGTCCCTTACGCCATCCTACGCCACGGCCCTCGGCAGCTCGGCGGACCGCCCCGCGGCGCTGGCCGAGCTTGTCGGCATTGTGCTCAATGACGGCGTGCGCATGCCGGTACTGCGCCTCAGCGACATCCGTGCCGCCGAGGGGACTCCTTACGAGACGCATTTCGCCGCCCGACTCAACGGCGGCGAGCGCGTGTTACCGGTCGAAGTCGCGGCCGCCGCGCGGCGCGCCCTGGCCCTCGTCGTCGCCGGCGGCACCGCACGGCGGCTCGACGGCGTGTTCACCACGCCAGACGGCGAACCGCTGACGGTTGGCGGCAAGACCGGCACCGGCGATCACCGCTTCGAGACTTACGGCCGCGGCGGCGTGCTGCTGTCGTCCCGCGTGATCAGTCGTTCGGGTACGTTCGTGTTTTTCATTGGCAACCGGTATTTCGGCACGCTGACCGCCTATGTCAAAGGTCCGCAGGCCGAAAGCTACCGTTTCACGAGTGCCCTGCCGACGCAGGTCCTCAAAGCCCTCGCGCCCATCCTGCAGGAGGAGATCAGCCGCGCCCCGCGCATGGGCGCGAGTTGCGCCGCGAACGCCCCTCTGCGCCCGCAGCCGCCCGTACCGCCCGCCGCCCCTGAACCGGCGCCGCCGGGGTCTGCGCCGGACGAGGCGCTTGACACCGCGCCAACCATACCGGCAGCTCATGCCGACGTCATCGCGCCCGACGCGACGTAGCCGCTGGCCGTGAGGGACCGGGAAACGGTGCCGGGTCGCAGTTTCGCAGTGACGATCTGCTATCGGAGCCGTATTTCCCATCACCGGCCGGCAGAGCGCCGAATGCCGCTGTTCCGATCGAGACCTGG
>CAYOFE010000024.1:0-18120 GCA_964403135.1 uncultured Chromatiaceae bacterium
GTGCCGCTGCGCGGCGCGCAGGGCCCGGTCGTTGGAGCGGAGTCGTTTCAGCAACTCCCTGTTCGTTGTGTACTTCGGGCTACGCCGGCCGCAGCCCGACCTTGCCCATCACACGGTGCTGTTCGGGCCGCGCTACCGCGAATTGCTCGCCGACATCTTCAATCGCGGCGTGCTGGCGGACGACTTCTCGCTGTACCTGCATGCGCCGGGCCGCACCGACGCCTCGCTGGCGCCCCCGGGACAGGCGGCGTTTTACGCGCTTGCGCCGGTGCCGAATCTCGGCAAGGCGCCCCTCGACTGGGAGCGCATCGCGCCGGGGTTCCGCGACCGGATTCTTGATTACCTGGAAAAGCGCTGCATGCCGGGCCTGAGGGCGGACCTGGTCACCAGCCGCGTGTTTACGCCGCTCGATTTCGAGCGTGAGCTGAACTCATACCAGGGTGCGGCTTTCTCGCTGGAACCGCTGCTCACCCAGAGCGCGTTCTTCCGCGTGCATAATCGCGACGCACACATCGGCAACCTGTATTTCGTGGGTGCCGGCACGCATCCGGGCGCCGGCGTGCCGGGCGTGATCGGCTCGGCGCGCGCGACTGCGGGGCTGATGCTCAAAGACCTGGGGCTCGCGGTATGAACGATACGGTGCTCGCCAACAGCCGGGACATGATCGAGCGCGGCTCGAAGAGCTTTGCGGCCGCTGCGCGCCTGTTCAGTCCCGCCATTCGCGAGCGCGCCCACCTGTTGTACGCGTGGTGCCGTCACTGCGACGACGAGATCGACGGCCAGGAGCTGGGCTTCGCCCGCGACGGCAGTCCGCGCCGCGAAGGCGCGCCGGCGCTCGCCGAGTTGCGGCTGCGCACCCGCCGGGCGCTTGCCGGCGAGCCCGCCGACGACCCGGTTTTCGAGGCTTTTCGGCGCGTCGCGCAGGACTGCGCGATACCCGAGCGCTATCCGCTGGAGCTGCTCGCCGGCTTCGAGATGGACGTTACCGGATACCGCTACGAGTCCCTGGCGGACACGCTTCTTTATTGCTATCGGGTGGCTGGCGTGGTCGGCGTGATGATGGCGTATGTCATGGGCGTGCGCGATGCGGCCGCCCTGCAACGCGCGGCTGATCTCGGCATCGCGTTTCAGCTGACCAACATTGCGCGTGACGTGCTCGACGACGCGCGGCTCGGCCGCTGCTACCTGCCGGCGGCGTGGCGGGCCGAGGCGGGCATCGCCCCCGGCAGTCACGCCGATCCCGCGCAGCGCGAGCGGCTGGTCATTGTCGTGGAGCGACTGCTCTGCGAGGCCGATCGCTACTACGCTTCCGCGCTGCAGGGCCTGCAGACGCTGGGGTTTCGCTCCGCTTGGGCCGTGGCTACCGCGCTCGGCGTTTATCGCGAGATCGGTGAGCTGGTCCGGGCCCGTGGCGCCCGCGCCTGGGACCAGCGCGCGGTCGTCAGCGGTGGCCGCAAGCTGCGGCACGCGCTGGCGGGCGGGTTACGCGCCCTGGGTGCGGTTACCGTCGATCGCTGGAGACGCATGCGTCCTCGCGATACGGAGTTGTGGGTGGCGGGCACACTGCCGGACTGACCGGCAGCGACGGTGCTTTCAATCGCGCACCAGTCCGCGCGCGAGCAGGTGCGACAACGGAATCGCCAGGGCGGCAGCTCCCAGCAGGAGCGCGCACGGCAGCCAGAGTGCCTGCAGCGACTCGCCCCGCCACAGCAGCCCGGTGTAGACCTCCAGCGCCCAGGCATTCGGCGTGAGCCAGCCGATGTCCTGCAACAGTTCCGGCATGAAAAACCGCGGCACCATGCTGCCGCCGACCGCCGACAGCAGCAGGATCACGATCGTCGAGAGCGTCTGCGCCTGGGCGCGGGAGCGACAGGCGCAGACCAGCGCGAGACTGATCGCGGCTGCTGCAGCGGCCGAAATGACCACGACCAGCAGCCAGGGCGCGAATTCGGCAGAAATATCCACCCCGTAAAGCAGCGACGCCACCAGGAAGATGATCAGCGTCTGCGCCAGGCCCTGCAGCGCCAGGAAAAGGAACTTGCCGTTAATCACCGCGGCCACGCCGCCCGGACCGGCCACCGCCCGGTCGAGAATGCCCGCTTCGCGTTCTTCGTGCAGGCTGAGCGCGCTGTGAGAGGCCGACAGCAGCACGAACAGGAACGCGAGCGCACCGGCGTAGTAGGCGATCTCGTTCATGGCTGCCGACTTTCCGGCTACGGCATCTTCCTGGTAGAGATTTGCCAGGCCGCGGCGGCTGGAATCCGCTGCGCCGGCGGCGGTGCGCAGATCCGCGAGCCCTGCATCGATCTCCCTGCGCTGGGCCTCATCGAGGCTGGTGAACTCGCTGTCGATCAGCGCGACGGCACTGCGCAGCGCCACGTCCGGCATGCCGAGGAAATAGGCTTGCTGCAGTTGCCCGGCGAGCACGGTGGCCGCCACGGCGCGCGAGGGCTCCACCACCAGCAGCAGTGGCGCCGCGCCGTCGCCGCCCGCCGCGCCGAGCGGGGCTCCGTCGCTGCGCACCACCAGCCCCGCATCGGCCTGCCCGCCGCGCACCCGGCGCCGCACGGTGTCGCGATCGGCTGCGGCGTCAAGCCGGTGTACAACCGGGCTGCGCGCGAGTTCGGCGAGCAGTCGGCGCGACTCCTCGCTTCTCACTTCGTCGGTAACGGCGATCTCCAGTGCAAATTCGCCACCAGCCGCCGTGGCAAAGACCTCGGCGAATATCACGAAGAACACCACCGGTGTCAGGAAGGTCATCGCGAGCAGGCCGCGATCGCGCAGCAGCAACAGCCACATTGCCCGGATGACGGTAACGGTCATGGTTCGATGTCCCGCCCGGTCATGCGCAGGAACACGCCGTGCAGGCCGGGCTCCAGGACCCGTAACCCCTGCAGTGGGACGCCGCCCTCGCGCAGATGTGTGCGCAAGGCCGCCAGGTCCTGGAAGTCGTCATCGGTCAATCCGACCCACAAGCGCGGGATCGCGGTCGGCTGCAACCCGGCGGCGGCGAGCCGCTCGCGACAACGATCGTCCGGATCGTGCTCCAGGAGCAGATTCAATTCCTTGCGATCGCCAAATGCCGCGGCAATCAGCGCGCCTGGCGTGTCGAGCGCACAGATTCGGCCGTCGAGAAGGATCGCAACCCGATCCGCGAGATCCTGAGCCTCGTGCAGGTCATGTGTCGCGAGCAACATGGCCATGCCGCCGGAGCGCAGGCGGCGCAGCGCCGCGTGGATCTGCCCGCGCGCGGTCGGATCGAGACCGGTGGTCGGTTCGTCGAGAAGCAGGAGGTCCGGATCGTGCAGCGCACCGGCGGCAATGTTCAGTCGCCGCTGCATTCCGCCGGAAAGACTTTTCACCGGGTCGCCGGCGCGCGCCTCCAGCCCGCACCAGGCCAGAGCCTCGGTTACGGCCGCATCGATCCGGCCAGGCATGACGCCTGCCAGGCGGCCGAAAACTTCCAGATTGGCGCGCGCGGAAAGGGCGGGATACAGCGCCACTGATTGCGGCACGACGCCGATGCGCCGCCGCGCCGCCGTGCCGTGACTGCCTTCAGTACCGATGCGAATAGTGCCGCTATCCAGGCTTACGCGACCGCTGATGGCGCCAAGCAAGGTGGTCTTGCCCGCGCCGTTCGGACCGAGCAGCGCGAGAATCTCGCCGCGCCGGAGCCGCAAATCCACACCGGCCAGCGCCGCCCTGTGCCCGAAGCGCCGGTGTGCACCGCGGATATCGAGAACGATACTGTCTCTGGGGGAGCGATCGGCCTCGTGTTCAGCCACTGGCGATCCGGCTTGTGCGCGACGTGTTCAGGGTAGCGGTATTGAACACGCGGCGTATGAATGCCGCAAGGGGAACGCCAGCATCCCCGAGCGGGTCGATGCTGCGGACGGCGCGCTCCAGCAGCCGCACCAGCAGGCGCTGGCTGCGACGGCGGCCGAGCAGGGGGATGACGCCAGGTGCCTCGCCACCGCCCGGCGCGAGGTCGTCGGCGAGATCGTCGGCCAGCTGGTAAGCGAGCCCCACCTGCCGGGCGAATGCGCTGATGGCATGAAGCTGCTCACCGGTCAACCCGGCGATTCGCGCGCCGCCCTCCGCCGCCACAATGAACAGCACGCCGGTCTTGCGGTGATACATGTCGCTGACGGCATCCACACCGCCCGTTGCGTTGTCCCGATGCAGGTCCAATTCCTGCCCGCCCGTCAGCCCGGCGCTGCCGACAGCATCGTGCAGCATGCCGATCAGCTCCACCCGCAGGTTCATGGAAAGCGCCTGCTCCGCAGCGAGGACACCGTAGGCGCGGTTAAGAAGCGCAAATGCGGCCAGAGTCGCTGTGTCCTCGCCGAAGATACGATGTGCGGCGGGCTGGCCTCGGCGCATGCTGGCATCGTCCATCATCGGCAGGTCGTCGATGACCAACGAGGCGGCGTGCACCATTTCGATGGCGCAGGCGAATCCCAGCGCCAGGTCGTCGCCACCCGGGCGGGTCTGCGCGGCAAGCAGCGCAATGGTGGCTCGCAGACGTTTTCCCGGTGCCATGGCGCTGTAGCGCATGGCCCGGTGCAGGTTCTGTGGCGCATCGGTTTCCGGCGGCAGAAGCTGGTCGAGGCGGCGCTCGATACGCTCGCGCAGCCGCAACGCCAGCTCGTCTTGGTTATCCATGGGATTGAGGACCAACAGGCGGCGCTGGGCCGCGACACCCGGGGTTTTCGCCCGGTGCGGCCGGGTGGATTCCTTGCCGTTACAACCCGTAACGGGCAAACAGGTCGCGCTTGCGGCGCAGGACGTAGGCCTCGACGAAACGGCGGGTCACCCGCCCGGTACTGAGCCAGGCGATGCGCCGGCCGCTGTCGCGGTTGGCGAGGAGCTGCTCGACCAGCCATGGTGTGGCTGTCTCCACGTAGTCGCAGAGCACGTTCAGCAGCGGGCGGATCTTGCGCCACTCCTCTGCGGGAACCTGCTTCTGCTCCTCAAACCAATTCTCGCTGATCAGCATTCCCGGGCTGATCGTGCCAATGACAATGCCGTTGTCCTTGTTCTCGCTGACCAGGTAGCGCGTCAGCAGCCACACCGCAGCTTTCGTCGCGCTGTACACGCCCATGTTGGGAATCAGACGCTTACCGTCGAACGCCCCGCCCAGCATGTTGTAGAGGGCGCCGCCGCCCTGCGCGCGAAACCCGGTGATCGCAACCTGCGAGCCGAAAATCGTGCCCTTCAGGTTGCCGTCCACCAACTGCTGCACCGCGCTTTCCGGCAGTTCGTGCACCTGATGGCGGCTGGTGGCGTGACCGGCGTTGTTGATCCAGTAGTCCACCCGGCCAAAGTCGCGCCGTGCGCGGTCCCACAGGCCCTGCAGGTCGTTCTTGCGCGTCACGTCGCAGGTTTGTCCGGCGGCCCGGCCCGGGCCGATGGCGTTCAGCTCGCCCACTGCGCGCTCGACGTCCGCGGTGCCGCGACTGGAAACGAGCACGTTGTGGCCGCGACGGACGAACTGCTCGGCAAGCCCGCGGCCGATGCCCTTGCTGCTGCCGGTGATGATCACGTTGGCCATGGTGAATCGTGCTCGAATCGCGACTGGCGTCGCTCCCACAGGATCTGGCGTCGCTCCCGCAGGATCTGCTGTCACTCCCGCAGGACCATAGGCCCGACCTGCAACGGGGCAAGGATGCCGGGCAGGAATTCGGCTTCGATGCGCGCCCACTCGAGCTTCAGCCAGGGCGTGAAGCGTGTGCCGTCGGCGGCAATCTCACGCGTGAGGTCGGCCGGAGAGACGAACCGTACGGCGGCGATCTCGGTGTCGTCGACGCGAATGGCGCCGTCGGCGGCGCCGGCGAATACCCAGCACAACTCGTGCTCGGCGCCTACCTCGGCGAACTGCGCCTGATATTCGAACTTGTAGAGGAACTGCAACGAGCACGTGACGCCGAGTTCCTCGCGAACGCGACGGACTGCGGCGCTCTCGGCTGTCTCGCCGCGCCGCGGATGGCTGCAGCAGCTGTTCGACCAGTAAAGAGGCCACAGCGGCTTCTGCGCGCTGCGCTGCTGCAACAGCAGCCTGCCGTTGCGATCGAACAGGAATACCGAGAATGCCCGGTGCAACGTGCCTTGCCCGCGGTGGCATTCCTCCTTCGAGAGGAACCCGGTCTCGCGGTCCTGGCCGTCGACCAGGATCAGCATGTCGCCTGGCTTGTTGGCTGGCGCGCTTAGCGCGCTCATGCCCGGCCTCCGACGGTGACGCTGACAGCGCGAAAACCCTGGCGCTCGATGGCGTTGTGCACGGCCATGGTGTCGCCGTCGCAGAGCGCGATCATCGCCCCACCGCCGCCTCCACCGGTGAGTTTGGCACCGAGCGCCCCGGCGCCGCGCGCGACACCGATCAGGCGCTCGAGTTCGGGCGTGGACACCTGCAGGGCGTTCAACAGTCCCTGGCAGACGTTCATCAGCTCACCTACCGTGCGCAGCTGGTTGTCCTGCAAAGCAGAGACGGCCTGCAACACCAGTGCGTCGATGTCATCGAAAATCTTTTCGTAGAGCCGCGGGTTGCGCTGGCGGGCCTCGGCCACGTGACCGACGGTCCTGGCGGTGAGCCCTTCGGCGCGGGTCATGCCAATGACAAGGTGCAGTGGCTGCGGGATGTTCAACAGTTCCACCAGCGGCGGTGCGCTGCGACGAAACACCAGCGGCTGGCCGTAGGTGGCCAGCGTGTTGTCGATGCCGCTCGGCGTGCCGTGCGCGATTTCCTCGGAAAGATAAGCGAGCTCGTTCACCTGCTCGTCGGTGAGCCCGAGGCGGAAATGCCGGTCGAGGGCGCGGATGATGGCCACCGCCAGCGCGGCCGATCCACCGAGGCCCATGCCGCGCGGAACGTCGGGAAACACTTCGATGCGCAGATTGCGGTCGGTGAGCCCGAGCCGGTCGAGGATGGCCCCGGCGGCCTTTTCGAACGAGCGCCGCTGCTCGGCGGGCTTCGCCAGCTGGTATTCCACCCCCCAGCGGGGGATCAGCAGTTCTACGCCCTGGCCGGCGTCCTCGACCACAGCACGCGTCGTCAAGGGCAGGGGACAGGCAATCGCATGCCGCCCATAGACCACGGCGTGCTCGCCGAGCAGGATGACCTTGCCGAAACCCACACCAAGCTCGGTGTCGGTGCGCTGGCGGATGACCGGACCGCCGCGCCGCTCGGCCTGCAGCTCGCCGAGAATCTGCTGCGCCTTCCAGACCTTGATCTCTCCATCGCGCAGGACGCGTTCGAGCACGTCATCGAACAGCTCCACGGGCGTTCCGGCAGCCTTCACCACGCTGCGAGCGTGGAGCGTCATGTGTCCGGTCTGGATGCCCTCGGTGGCCAGCGCGCGCAGCGCCGCGAAGTTCTGTGCCAGCCCGACGGCAGCCATGACCTCGGCGAGCTCGCGGGCGCTTTGCACGCCGATGAGCCGCAGGTTCATCGCCACCCCCGGGTTGGATTCGAGCGGCCCGCCGACGATGCCGACTTTCAGGGGCAGCTCGATACGGCCGCGAAGATTGCCCTTTTCGTCCTTCCACCACTGCGACAGCGAGCTGTAGCGGCCATGGCGGGCGGCATAGGCATGCGCGCCGGCTTCGATCGCGCGCCAGTCGTTGCCGGTGGCCAGTGCCACCGCGTCGACGCCATTCATGATGCCCTTGTTGTGCGTGGCGGCCCGGTAGGGATCCACGCAGGCGAATTCCGAGGCGACGATGATGCCGTCGCGCACCCGGTCGCCGCTGAAGCCCTTGCCGGCGAGTTGCTCGACCGGCAGCGTCACCTCGGCGCGGGCCAGCGCGCGGTCGGTCAGGTTCGAGAGAATGCGCAGGAATACCTTGCCCTCGGTGATCGATTCCACGAGCGAGGCCACGCCCTCGCACATGCCGTTGACCAGGTTGGCGCCCATGGCGTCGCGGGTGTCCACCAGCAGGTGCACCACCAGCATGTCGCCCTCCATGGTGGTCATCGGGTAGCTGCGCACCTCCATGTCCACGGCGCCGCCGCCGCGGGCCACCATGCGCGGGTGGAAGCTGTTGGCGAGATCCAGTACTTCCTGCTTGCGGGCCAGCAGCGCATTCATGGCGCGCGGCAGATCGGGTATCTCGATGACCTGGATCTGGCCGATCAGTACCGGCGGCGTGGACTCGGAGCGGAAGCCGCCGGCCTCGCGCGCGATTTTTGCCGCGGCACTCAGTGCCGCAACGATGGACGGCTCCTCCACCACCAGCGGCACGACGTAGTCGCGCCCGTTGATGAGGAAGTTCAGGCCGAGGCCGATCGGCATGCCCAGCACGCCGATGACGTTCTCGATCATCTTGTCGGCAGCGCCGATATCGAGCGTCGCCTCGCCGGTCGCCAGCCGCTCCATGTCGCTGTCGGTGAGCAGCCCCAGCTCATGCACGGCACGCACGCGCTCAGCGGGGGACATCTTGTAGAAGCGAGGTATTCTCGACCGGGACATCGGTTGCTCCAGGGCTGTTGTTTGGCGGTGCTCGGCCTCTGGAAGTCGCGTAGCGCGCCGCACACTAGCAGGAAGCCAGTGCGATGCCAAGCACCGGCGCGCCCGGTCGTCAGCTATTCGTGCAACGCCGGCGGACGGATGCGAGAATTGCCGGGATGGCTTGCGGGAGTGGCTGTATGCGAAGGGCATTGCTGGTGGTTTTCTTCTCGGTTGGTGCGACATCGCATGCCGTTGGCGAGGAGGGCATGTGGACCTTCGACAATCCACCCCGGGCTGCCGTGCAAAGCCGTTACGGGGCGGATCTCGGCGCGGCATGGCTGGAACGATTGCGCCGCGCCACAGTGCGTCTCGAAGGCGGTTGCACGGGTTCGTTCGTTTCGCCGGCCGGCCTGGTGCTGACCAATCACCATTGCGTGCGCGACTGCGTGCAGCAGTTGTCGACGGCTGCCCAGGATTTCTCCAGGCAGGGTTTTCTGGCCCGGACGCAGGCGCAGGAACGGCAGTGTGCAGCCGAGCAGGTGTCGGTGCTGACCCGTCTGGAAGACGTCACCCCGGCGATCGCTGCGGCAATTGCCGACAGCGCCGGCGCCGAAGCCAACGAGCGGCGCAAGGCGGAGCTGACGCGGCTCGAGCAGCAGTGCGAGGAGGCCTATCGCAGCCGCAATGACCCGCACAGCTGCGAGGCGGTAACGCTCTACGGCGGCGGGCAGTATTTCCTCTATCACTACAAGCGGTTCGCCGACGCGCGCCTGGTTTTCGCGCCGGAAAACGACGTAGCATTTTTCGGCGGCGACCTCGATAACTTCCAGTTCCCGCGCTGGAACCTGGACATGGGCCTGCTGCGCGTCTACGAGCAGGGTAAGCCCGCAGCGACGCCGGATTTCCTGCGCTGGCGCCGCGGCGGTGCGCAACCGGGCGAGGCAGTATTCGTGGCCGGGCATCCGGGGAGTACCGAGCGGCTGCGCACGGTGGCGCAGCTGTTGTTCGAGCGCGAGGTGGTCCTGGCGCGCTGGTTGCCGCGCGCCGCGGAACTGCGTGGCCGCTACCTGCAGTTCGCGGCCGGCGGCGCCGAACCGGCGCGTATCGTGCAGTCGAATCTCTTTTCGCTGGAGAATGCCCTGAAAGTGCGGCGCAACGAATTCGACGTGCTGCTCGGACGGGAATTCATGGCGGTCAAGTCACGTGAAGAGGATAAGCTGCGCGGGGCAGCCGCGGCGAGCCCGAAACTGCGCGCCGCCGCGCGAGCGTGGGACGACATCGATGGCGCGCTGGCCGGATACCGCAGCTTCTACGACGAGCACGTTTTTATCGAGGTTGGTGCGGGCTTTCAGGGCGAATTGATGGAATTCGCGCGGACGCTGGTGAGGGCTGCTGCCGAGCGCGCCAAACCCAACGACCAGCGACTGCGCGAATTTACCGACGCGGCGCTGCCCGGCATGCGCCAGCGCTTGCTGGCGCCGCAACCGGTCTATCCGGAGCTCGAAATCCTCCGGCTGACGTTTTCGCTGGACAAGCTCCAGGAGTATCTCGGTCCCGACCATGCGATCGTGCGCTCGCTGCTCGCCACCGAGTCGCCGCGTGCGCTCGCCACCCGCCTCGTGCGCGGCACGCGGCTGGCGGATCCGGCGTATCGCACCGAACTCTGGGAAGGAGGCCGCGCCGCGATCGAATCGGCCGCCGATCCGATGATCGTGCTGGCGCAACGCATCGAGCCCGAGGCGCGCCTGATCAGGAAACGTTACGACGACGAGGTCGAGGCGGTGGTGGCCGCGGCCGAGGAACGCATTGCCCGCGTGCGTTTCGCGCTCAAAGGCACTGCCACATATCCGGATGCCACGTTCACGCTGCGCCTGAGCTATGGATCGGTGCAGGGGTGGCGCGAGAGCGGACGCGAGATCGATCCGTTTACCACGCTCGAGACGCTGTACCTGCGGGCGACCGGCCAGCCGCCGTTCGTGCTGCCGCCGCGCTGGGCGCAGGCGCAGGACCGCATCAACCTCGGCACGCGATTCAATTTCGCCACGACCAACGACATCGTCGGTGGCAACTCCGGCAGTCCGGTGGTGGACGCGCGAGGGCGCCTGGTCGGGCTGATCTTCGACGGCAATATTCACTCGATCGGCGGCAGCTACTGGTTCGACGAATCGCTCAATCGCGCCATAGCGGTCCATCCGGCGGCGATGTTACTGGCGCTCGGCGAGGTGTACGGCGCCACGGAGCTGATCGCCGAGCTGGCTATCGAGTGATCGCACGCCGAGCTGCGTAACCGTGGAGCGAGCCTGGCTGAAGAGTTACCCCCCCGGCATGCCGGCGAGTCTGACGCTCGATCCGGCCGACAGCATTCCCGCCATGCTCGCGCGCAGCGTCTCGCGCTACGCCGATCGTCCGGCATTCCACAGCCTGGGTCGCACCATCACTTACCGCGAGCTGGACGATCTGTCGGCGCGATTCGCGGCCTATCTGCGCCAGGTGCTGAAGCTGCCGCGCGGCGCCCGGGTGGCGATCATGATGCCGAACCTGCTGCAGTACCCGGTGGCGCTATATGGGGTGCTGCGGGCGGGGATGGTGGTGGTCAACGTCAACCCGCTCTATACGCACCGCGAGCTGGCCCACCAGCTTCGCGATTCCGGCGCGCAGGCCATCGTGATCGTCGCCAACAGCGCCCGCGAGCTCGAGGAGGCACGCCGCGAAGTCGCCGTTCCGCACGTCATCATCACCGAGATCGGCGACCTGCTCGGCAGTGCGCGGCGCTGGCTGGTGAATTTCGTGGTGCGGCGGATCCGGCGCATGGTCAGGCCCTACGATCTGCCGGACTCCGTGCCGTTTCTCGATACCCTGCGCGGGCCTGCAACCGCGCCATCCACGGTGCCGTTGTCCGGCGCGGATCTCGCCTGCCTGCAGTACACCGGCGGCACGACGGGCGTTTCGCGCGGCGCGATGCTGACGCATGGCAACCTGATCGCCAACGTGCGCCAGATCAACACCTGGTTTGCGAGCGTGACGCATCCCGGCCACGACATCGTCATCACCGCGCTGCCGCTCTATCACGTCTACGCGCTTACGTGTAATTGCCTCGCCTATACGGATCTAGGCGGGCTCAACGTGCTGATCGCCGATCCCCGCGACGTGCGTGGACTGGTGCGCGAGCTGCGTCGCTGGAAGTTCACCGCGATTACCGGAGTGAACACCCTTTACCAGCACCTGGCCAGTCATCCGGGGATACGGCACGTGGATTTTTCCGCGCTGCGGCTGGTTTCCGCGGGCGGCATGGCGGTGATGGAGGCAACCGCGCGGCGCTGGGCCGAGGTGACGGGTCGGCCGATCATCGAGGGGTATGGATTGTCGGAGGCTTCTCCGGTGGTGTGCACCAACCCGCCGGATCTTACCGCTTACAATGGCTCGATCGGCCTGCCGGTGCCCGGCACCGATGTCTCGCTTCGCAACGACGAGAATCGCGAGATGCCTGCCGGCGAGCCGGGCGAGCTCTGCGTGCGCGGCCCGCAGGTCATGCAGGGCTACTGGAACAACGGCGGTGCAACCGGCGAGGTGATGACGAGCGACGGATGGCTGCGCACCGGCGACATCGCGGTGATGGACGAGAACGGTTATTTCCGCATCGTCGATCGCAAGAAAGACATGATCTCGGTGTCGGGACTGAAGGCCTATCCGAACGAGATCGAGAATGTCGTGATGATGCACCCGGCTGTGCTCGAAGCCGCCTGCATCGGCGTGCCCGACCCCGAGACCCGCGAGGCGGTGAAGGCGTTCGTGGTGCTGCGCCCGGGGATGACGGCGACGGTCGCCGAGATCCGCGCGCTGTGCAAGGAAAACCTCGCCGCCTACAAGGTGCCGAAGCACATCGAATTCCGCGCCGCGCTGCCCAAGTCCAACGTCGGCAAGATCCTGCGGCGCGAGTTGCGCGCGGGAGGAACATAGCCCCTGCTGGGAGGGCTTTCAGGCCGGACCTTTCGATTGCTGCGTAGTGCTGGGAGATGCGCCATGAACGACACTGCCCTGCTGATCCTGCGACTGACCCTCGGTATCCTGCTGCTGCTTCACGGCTTCGCGAAGTTGCAGCATGGCATCGAGCCCATCGCCGGCATGGTGACCGTTGCTGGACTGCCGCCGTGGGTAGCCAATGGCGTGTACGTCGGCGAAGTGCTGGCGCCGATCATGGTCATCGTCGGCTGGTACGCGCGCATTGCGGCAATGGTCATCGCCGTCAACATGGTAGCCGCCGTCGCGCTCGCACATCGCGCGGACATCTTTACGCTCGGCCCGATGGGCGGCTGGGCGCTGGAACTGCAGGGGTTCTACCTGGCAACTGCGATCGCGATCGCGTTGCTTGGCGCGGGGCGTTACGCCGTCAGTAGCCGGTAGGCTGATCGCGACGGGCGTCGCTCCCACAAGAGGCTGGTGCGGGTGGTCGCGACGGGCGTCGCTCCCACAAGACGCCGGTGCGGGTGGTCGCGACAGGCGTTGCTCCCACAAGGAAGGCGAGGCTCGTCCGCGGGAGCGGCGCAAGCCGCGACAGGGCTACCGCGACTGGCGCCCGGGGGGATGCCCGGCTCACCGCTTCGTCGGCATCGCCGCGGCCACGGCCGCCCAGTGATCGGGGTGCGTCCAGGCGCGAACGAACTGTTCTTCCTCGATAGCGGCGAGATCGGCATGCAGGCGGCGGCGCGCTGCCGCCATCAGGGCCTTTATGCCGACCAGAACCTGGCGCGGGCGCGCGAGATACGGTTGCAGGAAATCGGCGAGGCAGTCCCCGAAGCCTTGCTCCGGTTCGCAGACCCGATCCACCACACCGAGCCGCTCACCCTCGATGGCCGGTACGCGCCGCGCGCTCGCCAGCAGCCGCTGCGCCTGTTGCGCGCCGATGGCGCCGGCGAGATCGGTGCCGCCGCCCCATGCCGTGGTCACGGCGAGCTGCGCCTGCAGAAAGCCGATCTCCGCATGCCGCGCGGCCACACGCAGGTCGCAGGCGAGCGCCAGTTCCGCCCCGCCGCCGAGCGCATGGCCATTCAATGCAGCTACTACGGGCACCGGGAAATCGCGGACTGCCTGCAGCGCGGCCCGGCCGCGTTTCGACATGGCGCGCGTATCCTCGACAGAGCGGATCGCATCGAGTTCCTGCAGGTCGCCGCCGGCGGCGAAACACTTCTCGCCGCTGCCGGTGATCACGGCGATGCGAATCGCCGTATCGGCGGCATGCGTGGAAAACACCGCGCCGATCTCGTCGAGCAGCGCGAGGCTGAGCGCGTTGCGTTTTTCCGGCCGATTGATGGTCAGGCGCAATAATGCGCCGTCACGGGAAACCAGCAGTGGAGCGTCCGGCATCGGTTCAGAAGTACAGCCGCATCACGCATTCGGCCACGCAGGCCGGGCGACCCTGGCCTTCGATCTCGACGGTGTACTCTTCGGTCAACTGCAGGCTGTTCTTCACGTCCTCGACGGCGAGGATCTTGCAGCGGGCCCGGATGCGGCTGCCCACCACCACGGCATTTGGGAAGCGCAGCTTGTTGATGCCGTAATTGATGACGTTTTTTACACCCGGGAAGATCGGCTTGCCTTCCTGCACCAGTCCGCGCAGGTAAGGGTAGAGCGAAAGCGTGAAATAGCCGTGTGCGATAGTGGCCTTGTAGGGCGAGTCTTTCGCGGCACGGTCCGGGTTGACGTGGATCCACTGTTCGTCGCGGGTGGCGCGGCCAAACGCATTGATCATTTCCTGCGTCACCGTCAGCCACTCGCTGACGTGGACTTCATTGCCAACCTTACCTTGCAGATCCGCCAGAACTTCCGACAAGCCCATGCTTAACTCCCTGGTGTCCGGACGGGCGGCGCAAATGCTAGCAGACGGCTGCGGTGCCGCGAAGCCGACGGCATGCGCGCCGCGAATCTACCGCGACGCGGATCTGGCAGAATAGCGGCACGATTTCTGACGGGTTGCCCAAGTGACCGATTCACAGCGTGCATCGAGGTTGGTGTCCTGTCTCTGGTGGCTGATGCTCCCGGCAGTGGTGGCCGGTTGCGCAAGGGCGCTCGACCAGGTCGAGTACAGGATCGACCACAAGACGCTGACGCTGGCCAACAGCGACCTCGAGCAGTACGGCATCGGCTTCCTGACGCCGGCCGCCGCCACCGGCCGCGAGGCCGACAAGCAGGCGCTGGCGCTGAGTTTTTCCCGGCAGCTGGAGCAGGCCCGGCCGGGCGTAAAGGTGGTGCCGCTGCCGTCGATCCTGAGCAAGGTGAACGCCGCGGACCTCGACCAGCAGTACAAGCGCATGTACCGCGACTATCTCGAGACGGGCATCCTCGAGGGGTCGATCCTGCAGCGCCTCGGCGAGGTCGGCGAGGTGCGTTATCTGGCTCAACTCAGCCTCGCGGACTTCACCCAGGGTTCGCGTGGCCGCTTCAGTTTTCTGGGGCTGCGCCTGGTCGACACCAAGCAGGCCAGCATGCGCGTGTTCATCCAGATCTGGGACAGCCAGACCGGCGCCGTCGCCTGGGAAGGCAGCGCCGAGTTGAACTATGCCTACGAATCGGCGGCCGAAAATCCGGCGCCGTTTCTCGAGGCGTCGAGCCTCGCCGCGCGCCGGCTGTTCGCCGACCTGCCCGGCGCGGCCACCAGCAAAAAGTAGCTGCGATCGGTGGCAACCCGCGCGGCCGAAGTTGGCCGGCGGCTGCCGGATCACGAACATCACGACCCGGGCCCGGGGTGAACCAATCGCGGCCCGCCCGCTCCAATTCCTCGGCGTGAGGGCAGGGCTATAATTCCGGCATGGTCTGTGGAGTTTGTCGCTTGACGCAGGTTCTCTCCGTTCGCCTGGTCGTTTCGGCACTCGGTCTTGGATTGCTGGCGGCCTGCAGCAATTCGAGTGTGCAGAGCCCGGGTGGCGGCGGTACGCCCGCGGGAATGCCGGGCGGATCATCAGGGCCAACGGGCGGTGGTGGGCCATCGGCGCCCTCGGGCGCTGGCAGCGGCAGCCCCTCGTCGGGTTCGCCCGGCGGTATGCCCGGCAGCGGTCTCCCTGACGCTGGTTCCATGGGCGGTGGGATGCCGAACGGTGGCTTGCCCAATGCCGGCAAGTCAGGGAGCGAGGCGGGCAGTGGCCGGGATACGTCCGGCGGTACGCCAGTCGGCGAAGATGGTGCAGCAGGGGATGCCGGCGGCATGCCTGGGGCGGTTGGCGCCGGCGGTGGCGGCTCCCGCGATCCTGAAGATGTGTTCGACCGGTCACTCGGCGATTTCGATGGCGAGATCACGCGCGAGCGCGCCGGCATGGCGTCGGCTGGCAAGGGCAGCGGGCGCGGCGCCGTGCAACGCGAGAGCGGCGACGCCCGTGATGTGAAGATGGCCGGCCGCGGTGCGGGGCTGCCGGGCGATGCCGGGGAAATGGAAGGCGATGGCGACGCGGGCGCATCGGGCGGCATGGCGGGCGCAGGCGGCCGCAGCGGCCAGTCCGGCAAGTCGGCGACCGAACAGCCGGGTGGCGTGGCGTCGACGAGCGGCGAGGGCGGCGAAGGCCAGGCGGGAGATTCCAACGAGGGTGGTGGCAAAGGCGAGCCGGCCTCGGGTCAGGCCGATAGCGACAAGGCCCCGGACATACCTGCCGACATCCCGGCCGACGGCACGGGCGAGGACCAGGTTGCGCGGCAGATCCGCGAAGCGGCGATGGCCGAGAAAGATCCCAAGGTGCGCGATGCACTCTGGGAGCAATACCGCCGGCACACGGGCATCAGGAAGTAACCGCATGCCTCCATTCGTCAGACCGGCGGAGCTGGCCGTGGCGCTGATGGCGATTGCGCTGCTCGGCGGATGCTCGACCGCGCGGCAGGTGCAGTACGAGTCGGTGGAGCTGAAGCGCGCGAGCGAAGAAGTGCCGGCCGAGGCGCTGCTCGACGTCGGTATCCTGATTTTCGATGACGGCATCGGGGAGCAGGAATCCGATCCGAAGAGCATGGTTTTCCCGGAAGTGCGCCGCGCCGAGGCGCGCTACATGCCCTATCACCTGAAGAACACGCTGGAGGCGAGCGGGCAGTGGGGTTCCGTGTGGGTGCTGCCTGCGAAGTCCGATGCCGCAGACGTGCTGGTGTGGGGCCGCATCGATCATTCCGACGGGCTGCGGGCCGAGATTCGCGTCGGCGCCTGGGACACGACGGGGCGTGAGTGGTTCAACAGGACCTACGAGACAAAGGTCCCGGAAAAGGCCTACTCGAAATACCGCGACAGGAGCCAGGATCCGTACCAGAACATCTACAACAGTATTGCCAACGACCTGCTCGCGGCGCGACAGAAGCTCTCCGCGCGGGAGCTGGCCACCGTGCGCCAGGTAGGCGAGCTGCGCTTCGCGGCGGCGCTGGTGCCGTCGGCGTTCGAGGGCTATCTCGCCAGGGACCGCAACGGCGTCTACTCGGTCAAGCGCCTGCCGGCCGAGGACGACCCGATGCTCGCGCGCATGCGCGCGGTGCGCGAGCGCGAGTACATGGTGGTGGACACGCTGAACGAATACTACGCGGGACTGTATTTCGACCTGGCCCCGCCTTATGAGAACTGGCGCAAGATTTCGCGCGAGGAAACCATCAAGTACGAGGATCTGCGCCGTGCCGCGTGGTCGCGCTATCTGCTCGGCGCCGCCGCCATTCTCGGCGCCATCGCCTATGAGGGCGCGGGCGGTGACAACACCGCGATCACGATGGTCGGCGTGATGGGCGGCATCGAGGGCATCAAGGCGGGCATGGGCAAGTCGGCTGAGGCCGACATCGCCCGCGAAGGCTTGCGCGAGCAGGGCGCATCGCTCAGCAGCGAGGCCGAACCGCTGGTGGTCGAGGTCGAGGGCCAGACGCGTCGTCTCACCGGCACCGCCGAAGAGAAGTTCCGGGAATGGCGGGATTTGCTCGACGAAATCTATCGGCGCGACACCGCGCTGCCGCCGCCACCGGCGCCTGACGCGACGGCACCCGTCGCCAGGGACTGACCGAAGACTCGCATGCGCTCACTCGAGGCGGGGATGCTGCTGGCCGGCCGGTACCGGCTGGTCAGGCCCCTCGGTCGCGGGGCAGCGAGCGAGATCTGGCTGGCCGACGATGCCAGTTCGAGCAGGCGCCCGGCGCTGAAATTCGTCAGGGGCGATGCGTACGGCGAACGCGCCCGCGCCCTGCTGCAGGCCGAAGCCGCCAAGGCGGCCCGCCTCGTGCATCCGAATATTGTCCGGCTGTACGGTATCCACGCCGATGGCGACCGGCTGTTCATCGCCATGCAGGCGATCGAAGGCGGAAACATCGGCCGGCTGCGCGGTGCGGGTTATCGGCAGATCCTGCGCGCGCTGTTGCCGGTTGCCGATGCGCTCGAATACGCGCATCGCAACGGCATCGTGCATCGCGACCTGAAGGCGGACAACGTCCTCACGGACGGCGCCGGGGGCTGTTGGCTGAGCGATTTCGGCGTTGCGGCAGCATTGCAGGCCACCGGGCCGGCCGCGGGCCTGCGCGGCGGCGGTACCCCCTCGGCCATGAGTCCGCAACAGCTCGCTGGAGAACCGGCTGCGGCGAGCGATGACATCTACGCCTTCGGCGCCTTGCTCTATGACCTGTTGACAGGAATGCCGCTGTTCGGGTCGGACCCTGCGCCGGAGCGCATACGCTCGGAGGC
>CAYOFE010000024.1:18130-28679 GCA_964403135.1 uncultured Chromatiaceae bacterium
GATCTCACGGGGGCCGCCTTGCCTGAGCAGCTCGTGCGTCTTATCGAGGCGCTGTTGCAGAAGCTCCCCGCGCGTCGGCCTGCCGGGATGGGTGCGGTGCGTGCAGTGATCGAAGACATTCTCGCCGATGACGACAGCGCTGCCGGCGGGATCATCGCGCCCGTGGCGCGCGGACATACGGGCCGTGCCGCTGCCGGCGCGACGGTTGCACCGCCAGCGCAGCGACGCCGCGGCGGTTTGCCGGCCTGGAGCGTATATGCCGGGCTCGCCGCGCTATGCCTTGCCGCGCTGCTGGTGATCTTTTATCTCCCCGCAGTGGTGCGGGAACGCGGCCCGCCGCTGCGTCCGCAGCCGGCCGAGGACCCCGCGCCGGCGGTAACGGCAGCCGATGGGGCGGCCGCCGATGTGCAACGCCAGCTCTTCGAGGAGACGCTGGGCGAATTCCTCCGCGAAGACGACGAGCTGCGAGAGGCCGGCGCCGGGAAATGGGGGGGCGCCGACTGGGCGGAGCTGCGCCGCCTGGCCGAGGCGGGCGACCGCGCGGCGCGGGTGCGCGACTTCGCGGCGGGCCTGGTCGAATACCGCCAGGCGCTGAATCTCGCGCGCAGCATGCGCGGGCGGATACCGCGGGTGCTGGCCGATGCGCTGCGCCAGGGCGATGCCGCGCTCGATGCGGCTAATCAGGCGGAGGCCATCCGCCACTTCGACATGGCGCTTGCTGTTGATCCCGGCAATGCAACCGCCCGTCGGGGCCGGGAGCGCGCCGCCAGTCTCGATCGCGTGCTCGACCTGGTCGGGCAGGCTGCGGCCGCGGAGGCGGCCGGACAGGGCAGCGAAGCGCTGCGTCTGTATCGCGAGGCACTCGCGCTCGACAGCGCCTGGACGCCGGCGGCCGCGGCGGTGCGGCGGCTGGAGCAGGCGGCCTCGCGCGATGCCTACCAGCTGCAGATGGCGCGCGGCTATGCCGCCATGGCCAGGGGCGATCTCGCCGCGGCGCGCGATGCGTTCGAAGCCGCAGCACGACAGCGTCCCGGCGATGCCGATGCGAAAGCGGCCCTCGCGCAGCTGGAGTCCGAGCAGCGGCTGGGCCGGGTCGCGGCGCTGCAGGCGGAGGCGCGCGCGCACGAGGCCGGGGAGCGCTGGAGCGAGGCGGTGAAATCGTACGAAGCAGCCCTCGCGATCGACCCGAACCTGGTGAGCGTGCAGCAGGGAGTCGCACGCAGTCGCGACCGGCTCGATCTCGATACGCGCCTGCGCAAGGAACTCGGCAATGCCGATCGCTTCAATGATGACGCAGTGCTCGCCAGCGCACGGGCATTACTGGAACGAGCGCGCCGCGTGGCCAACCCCGGCCCGGCACTGTTGCGCCAGGCAGCCGAGCTCGACCGGCTGCTGCAGGCGGCGGTGCGCCCGGTGCGCGTGACGTTCGAGTCCGATAACCTCACCGAGGTGGTTATCTACAAGGTCGGCAGGCTGGGCGCTTTCAGTACCACGACGCTGGAGCTTCGTCCCGGCGCGTACGTCGCCGTTGGCAGCCGCCAGGGCTACCGCGACGTGCGCCGCGCTTTCCGCGTCCCGGCAGACGGCGCGGCGGTGCCGGTGGTGGTGCGCTGCGAGGAGCCGATTTGACGCGCACCGTGGTGATTTCATCGGCGGGCGGCACGCGCCGACTGAGCGCCGCCGAGCTGCCGGTGCGCGTCGGTCGCAGCAATCGCGATGACATTCGCCTGCCGGGCCCGGTCGGCGAGGAAGCGATTGCACTTATCAGCCTGCTGGATGAGCGCCCTCTCCTGCAGAAGATTGCCGAGCAGCCGCCGCTGCGCGTGAACGGCGAGCCGACGGGGCCGACCCGCTGGCTGCAGGACGGCGATGTGATCGGCGTCGAGTCGGTGCGCGTCGAGTGCCGGGTCGCGGCCGCGGAGCTGCGTCTCGTCGTGGACTACATGGGCGGTGGCGCGGCGACGCTGCCGCCGGTGCCCGAGTCGGCTGCCGAAGGCCCGAGCATCGAGGCCATACCCCGGCCGGAACGTGGCGTTGCTGCGCCAGTGCGGCGCCTGCCGGGACGCTGGCCGATCTACGCCGCCCTCGCCCTGCTGGCCGTCGTCGCATGGCAGCTATTCACTGCGCGCGCCGTGCGGCTCGTCGTCGATCCGCCCGATGCCCGGATCGATATCGGCGGCGCATGGCTGGCGTTGCCCTTCGGCGATCGGCTGCTGCTGCATCCGGGCGAGTACCGCATTCGCCTCCGTGCGCCGGGTTACGAGGCGTTGGAGCAGGCACTGGTCGTTACCGATGCCGGCAATCAGGAGTTGCGCTTTGCGCTGGCGAGATTGCCGGGCCGCATCGAGCTCGCCACACCCGCCGGTGTCGAGGCGCGAATCTGGGTCGACGGCCAGGAGATGCCGCGCACCGCCGGCCAGCCGCTGCGCATGGCCGCGGGGACCCGCGCAATTCGCGTCGAGGCGCCGCGCTACCTGCCGTTCGAGACCACGCTGGAGGTGGAAGGGCGCGACCAGTTGCAGGCGCTGAGCGTGGACCTGGTGCCGAACTGGGCCGACGTGACCGTGAGCAGCCGCCCGCCGGGCGCGACGATCATCGCCGAAGGCGTGGAGGCTGGCCTGACGCCCGCGACCGTTGCCCTCGAGGCCGGTACGCGCCGGATCGAGGTCCGGCTGGAAGGCTTCAAGCCCTGGCGCCGGTCGCTCACGGTGGCGGCGCGCGATCGCGTCGAGCTTCCCACGATCGAGCTGCAGGAAGCCGATGGCGTGTTGACGGTGGAAAGCGTGCCGCCCGGCGCTGCAGTGACGATCAATGGCCGCTTTCGAGGCACCACGCCGGTCGACGTCGATGTGGCGCCCGGGCGCTCGCACGAGGTCATCGTGGCCCGCGCCGGTTACGAGACCGTGACGCGCACGGTCGCAATGGAGCGGCGCGGCGGACAGTCGTTGCGCGTGGAATTGACCCCGCGTATCGGCGTGGTGCGTATTCGCGCGGTGCCGGAGGATGCGGAGCTGGCGATCGACGGCGCAAAGCGGGGCCTGGCGAATCAGGAATTGCGCCTGCCTGCTGTGCCGCATCGCGTGGAGATTCGCCGCGACGGATACACGCCCTACGCGACGCAGATCACACCGAACCCGGCTTCACCTCTGGCGCTGGACGTCACGCTGCTGACCCCGGAGCAGGCGGTGCTTGCCGCAAGCCCGCGTACGGTGGCGACCGGGCAGGGGCTGGTGCTGCGGCTCGTCGAGCCGGGCCGGTTCGAGATGGGTGCGCCGCGGCGCGAGCAGGGCCGCCGCCCGAACGAGTCGCAGCGCATGATCACGTTGACGCGGCGCTTCTACATCGGCACCCGGGAAATCACCAACCGCGAGTTTCGCGAGTTCAAGCCCAACCACACCTCCGGGGCCGAGAAGTACCCGGAGCTGGCCGGCGGCGAGCACCCGGCGGTGCTGCTGAGCTGGGACGATGCCGTGGCATTCTGCAACTGGTTGAGCGACCGCGACTCGCTGCCGCGTGCCTATGCGCAAAAGGATGGCGCGCTGCGGCTGGTCGAGCCACACACCACCGGCTACCGCCTGCCGACGGAGGCGGAGTGGGAATGGGCCACCCGCTACAATGGCGGCGGTGGCCAGCGCCGGTACCCCTGGGGCAACCAGATGCCGCCGTTGCCCGCGGCCGGTAATTTCGCGGACGAGTCAGCCCGAGGGGTGGTGCCGAACGTGATCTCAGGCTACGACGACGGATATCCGGTGACGGCACCGGTCGGCAAGTTCGTCGCGAGCCCGATTGGTCTGTATGACACCGGCGGCAACGCCGCAGAGTGGGTGCATGACGTCTACACGGTGTACTCGGGCGGCGCGCCGGCTGAGGCGACCGATCCGCTGGGTCCACCGACGGGCCCGTACCACGTGATCCGCGGCTCGAGCTGGCGGCATTCGAGCATCAGCGAGCTTCGTTATGCGTATCGTGATTTCGGCGACCAGGGGCGATTGGACGTGGGTTTTCGGATTGCGCGCTATGCGGACTGAATTACGGCTGGGTCGGTTGAGCCTTTACGCTGGCGGCTCGCGGTGGCCCGGGCTGCCTCGGTCCGCTCGGGATAACCCCCTCGCTAAATCTCGCTGCGCCGTCCCTGGCTGCGCTCGAAGCATCTCGGCCTCGCTTTCGCTGCGTCGCTCGGCCTCGATGCCGCTCGGGAGTTACCCGTGCGCCCCGAGGCAGCCTGCATTGGCGTCGGCGGCCGTAGGCGATGATGCCTCGGACGAGCCGGTCATGGTCATTCGACCGGGGCAAGCTGGGATGCTGGCCCGCTATAAGCGGGCCGGTTACAGCTTGCATGCTTCAGTCACCGCCCTACGCAGCCGAAGCGCCGGCTCGGGAGAGACGCATCGCCGAAAGGCCGCTGGCGCACAGATCCAGGGTCGGAGGCTGCACTGACATGGAGGTGTTGAAGATCGCGCTCGTCATCGCCGCGGGTCTCGGCTCGACGCTTGCGGCGAAGCAGGTGACCGACGCGCTGTTCGGCGCACCGGTGGTGCAGCTGGTGCAGGCGCAGGAGGAGGCGCCGCAAAGCCCGGGCGGTGGCGCTGCCGGCGCGGAGATACCGTCACCGGTGCAGGACATGAGCCGCGAGGAAATGGAGGCCGAGCTGAAGCGTGCGCAGCGAGAACTCGCCGGCAAGGCCGAGGATGACATGCGCGAGTTCCGCCCCAGCAAGCCGCTGCCCGCGGACCTGCCCATCGCTCTGCCTTCGAACATCTGATTCTGACTGCAAGGTCCCATGACATGACCCGGACATTCTCCCGAGAATTCGTCTACCAGCTCTTTGCGCTGATCATCTCGGTCATCATCGTGCACACGATCTACGTCGCAGTCGTCTGGCCGAATGCCGAGGCAATCATGACCGAGCAGCGCGCGAGGATGAAGGAAGACGCGAACTTTGTACCGTCGTCCTCACTGTTCGTGATCGTCAAGGACTACGAGCAGGAGTCGTGCTTTACCCTGATGATCTGGTGCCTCGCGATCATCGGTTACAAGGCCAATCAGCTGGTGCGCGAGCGGCGGCTGCTCGATCGGCAGCTCCTGCCGATCCCGGAGGGCGTGCGCGTGCTGCCGGAGGACACGCGCGAGTACGCCCGCCCGCTGCAGGCGCTTCCGGAGGCGGACCGTTCCCTGCTCGTGCCACGGACCCTACTGCATGCGCTGACTCGTTTCGGCGCAACCCGCAACGTGCAGGACGTCGCCTCCTCGACCCACCAGCTCGTCAGCTCGGAGGCCGAGCGGCTCGAATCCGAGCTGTCGATGGTTCGATACATCCTGTGGGCCATCCCGGCGATCGGCTTCATCGGCACTGTGCGCGGCATCGGGCTGGCGCTGAACATGGCGCACAAGGCGGTGGAGGGCGACGTCAGCGGCGTCACCGAAAACCTCGGAACGGCATTCAATTCGACGCTGATCGCCCTACTCATCAGCATCGTGCTGATGTTCCTGGTGCACCAGTTGCAGCTCATGCAGGAACGACTGGTATTCGAAGCCGAGGGCTATTGCGACGACCAGTTGATCCGTCACCTGCACGCGAGCTGAACCCGGCGCGGGTTGGCCTCGGGCCGGACGAGGAGAGCGGGTGAGGACGGCGGCATTAGAACTCAACGACGCGATGCTCGCCCTTGTCATCGACGGCGAGCTGCGCGCAAACGAGCGCGGCTGGGCTGCCGTGCGCGACGGCGCCGTGGTGTACGGCGATGAGGCGCTGGCGCTTGCGCGGCTCGCGCCGTGGCAGGCGGGCCGCCGCTATTGGGCGAAGCTCGACGAGCAGCCGCTGCTGCAGCCACTTGCCGGATGTCGTAGCGCCGCCGACCTGGTGCACGGGCAGTTGCAGAAGTTCTGGTCGGGCATTGCCGGTGGGGTGGATCGCGTGGTGCTTGCGGTGCCGCCGGCATGGGCTGCGCCCCAGCTCGGGCTGTTGCTGGGCATCGCGCGCGACGCTGGTATTCCGGTGGCGGGGCTGGTTGAGAGCGCGGTCGCAGCGAGCCGGCGGCCGTATTCCGGCCGCGCGTTGTGGCATCTGGAGCTGCTGCTGAACGATGCCTGGCTTACCCGCCTCGATCAACAGCCGTCCGCGGTGGCCGCCGGGGCGCGGGAGCGCATCGCCGGACTCGGTGTCGAGGCACTGGAGCGTGTTGCCGCCGAGTTCATCGCGCGGCGCTTTGTCGAATGCGCGCGGTTCGATCCCCTCCACGATGCGGCGACGGAGCAACGCCTGTACCAGCAGTTGCCGGACTGGCTGGCGCGCCTGGCGCGCCAGCCAGCGCTCGAGGTCGCCTTCGAGCATAAGGCCAGGGAGTTTCGCGCGACCGTGCCCGCTGAGGCGTTGCGCGCTGCCCTCAGCGCCGCCTGCGAACCGCTGCTGCGCCGTCTGCGCACCCTGGTCTCGCCGCGTGAACCAGCCGTGCTGCAGTTGCACGCAGTCGTGGCGCCGTTTCCCGGTGTCATCGAAGCGCTGGCGGGCCTGGCGAACTGCAACGTGGTCGTTCTGGAACCAGCGGCTGCCGCCCGCGGGGCCAGCCGCCTGGCGGCGACCGGCGCGCAGCTGGCGCAGAACTTCCGCCTCGTCAGTACGCTGCCCTGGGACCAGCCGGCGATCGACGGGAGCGAGTTGCCGGCAGCGGCGGCTGGCGGCGCTCCGCCGCCCACGCACGTGCTGTTCGAAGGCCGGGCCTGGCGCCTCGGCGCGACGCCGGTGCTGGTGGGCACGGAACTCGCTCCCGACGAATACGGCATCGGGCTCGACCACCGCTCGCAGGGCATCTCGCGCCGCCACTGCACGCTGCAGGTCGAGGACGGCCGTGTCGTGCTGCATGACCAGAGCCGCTACGGCACGATGCTCAATGGCCATCGCATCACCGGGTCCGCCGTGCTGCAGGCGGGCGACGTCGTCACCATCGGCCAGCCCGCGCGCGAGCTGCGGCTGATCGTGGAGGTGGCGCATGGCGCGTAGCAGGAAGTTCGACGTGTTCAGCCTGTCCTTTCTTGACTGTATCTCCTGCGGGTTCGGGGCGGTGGTGCTGCTGTTCGTGATCATCAACTCGCAGGTCGCGTCGCGTGCGAGCGAGGCGAGCGCCGAGCTCGGCGCCGAAACCAGCCGCATTGAGGACGAGGTGCTCGATGGGCGTAAGAACCTGGCGCGGCTCAGGAACTCTTTGCAGCAGCGCCGCGAGCAGCAGCAGATCATCGCCGCCGAGGCGAAGCGTACCGCAGAGCTGGTGGAAAAACTGCGGCGCGAGCTGGCGGCCGGCCAGGGCGAGACCGTGGCCCGCAAGGAGAGCATCGAGCAGCTGCAGGCCGACGTGCGCCAGCTCGAAGAGGCCAACAAGCGGCTCACGGCGCGCGCCGCCGAGGAAAAACCAGCTACGGGCGAGAAAGTCAGGCGCTTCGTCGGCGAGGGCAACCGCCAGTACCTGACCGGGTTGAATATGGGCGGCAGCCACGTGCTGATCCTGATCGATGCCTCGGCCAGCATGCTCGGGCGCACCTACGTGAACGTTTTGCGTTTCAACAGCATGCCCGACGAACGCAAGCTGCGCGCGCCGAAGTGGCAGCAGGCGGTGAAATCCGTCGACTGGCTCACGTCGCAGATCCGGCCGGGCACGAAGGTGCAGATTTACGCCTTCAACGAGCAGGCGCGAAGCGTCGTTGACGGCACCGACGGGCAGTGGCTCGACGTGCGCGATGGCAGTGAACTCGACAAGGCGATAGGCAGCCTGCGCAGCCTGGTGCCGCAGAAGGGCACCAGCCTGATCAACGCGTTCGAAGCAATCAAGCGCCTCGAGCCGCAGCCCGACAATGTGTACCTGCTGACCGACGGGCTGCCCACGCAGGGCGAGAAAGCGCCGCCCGAGCCCGAGGACGTCAAGGCCGAGCAGCGCGTCAATTACTTCGCCAAGGCCGTGCGCTCGTTGCCGCGGCGCATGCCAGTGAACGTGCTGCTGTTCCCGATGGATGGTGACCCGGATGCGGCAGGCTACTTCTGGAACCTGGCCGTAACAACCGGCGGCTCGATGCTCACGCCGTCGCGGGACTGGCCGTAATGGCGAAGGGGCGGCGCGAGGTCGAGGTGTTCAGCCTGTCGTTCCTAGACGCCATCTGCTGCGGGTTCGGCGCGGTGATCATGCTGCTGGTACTGAACAAGGCTGCCGAACCGCGCATCATCGAGCAGGTGCGCAGCGACCGGCAGGGCCTGATCGCAGCTCTGCAGCAGGAACTGGCCGTGATTCGCGGCGAGGCACTGACCATCGATCGCGACATGACCGATGCCGAGCGCCAGCTCGCCGAGGACCGCGCGCAGCTGGCGCGCCTGCAGGGAGACCTGTCGAAGATCCGCGGGCAATTCGCGGCCACCCAGGAAGAAGGGTTTGACAGCGATCGGCGTGGCCAATTGCTGGCCGCGCGCCAGCAGCTCACCGAGGAAATGCGCCGCCTGCTGGCTGACTACCAGCCACCGGCCGAGGACACCACCGTCGGTGGTATCCCGGTCGACAGTGAGTACATTATTTTCGTGATCGACACCTCCGGCAGCATGTTCCAGGGGCCGTGGCGGCTGGTGCTGAAAAAGGTTTCGGAAACCCTCGCCGTATACCCGAAGGTCAAAGGCGTCCAGGTGCTGAACGACGAGGGCAAGTACATGTTCTCGAGCTACGCCGGCAAGTGGATCCCGGATTCGCAGACCGCCCGGCGGCGCATCATCGACACTTTGTCACGCTGGAACCCGTACAGCGACTCGAGCCCGGTGGAGGGTATTGCCGAGGCCATCAACACGTTCTACGAGCCGGGCCGGCCAATCAGCATTTTCGTGTTCGGCGACGACTTCCCGACCGGGCAGGTCGAGGCCGTTGCCCGCTATGTGGAAAAGGTCAACAAGTCGGACGAGACCGGCCGGCGGCTGGTGCGTATCCACGGCGTGGGATTCCCGACGCAGATTGCGAACGGCCGCATGGGTAACGCACTGCGCTTTGCCAATCTGATGCGGGCATTGTGCGAGCGTAACGGCGGCACGTTCGTCGCATTATCGACGTTGAACTGACGCACACTTCAGCGGTGCGGCACGCTGCCGCAGTCAAGCCGCGTGCACCGAGCGGCGACAATCTGCCGCAGTGGCAAATCCGCTATCGCTCCTACACTGGAACGTACCGCCTGAACAGGCAGCAGCGTTTTTCAGGAGCGATCATGTCTGCATCTTCCGACAGGTTCGACAGGCCCGCGCCGGCGAAATCCAGGCTCTGGAAACCGCCGGTCGTCGGCATCGTGACCTTCGTACTCATGTTCATCGCCATCGGACTGGCGCATACGCTGATGGTAATGATCGAGCACCAGCTCGGCCGTGATACCACGCTCGGCGTATCGCCGCTGCTCGGCTTCACCGGCATCGTCATGCTCTGGTATGGCGTGAAGTCGAAAAACGAGAACTTCCAGACCTGGATCGGCTTTTTCGCCGGCATCATCGTCTGGATGTGCTGGGTGGAGTTTTTCTACATGTGGTACGGCCGCATGAACTGGGGGATGCTGCCGCGTATGGACGGACCGGACGGCCTGCGCGTCAGCGGTACATGGCCCGAGTACATGATCATGGGATCGACGATCGGCGTACTGCTGACGATGTTGTGCTTCTACACCTTCGACAAGGACACCCGCTGCAACATGTTCCTGTGGTTCCAGAAGCGTCTTGGACTGCGCGAAGCGCTCGGCCCGAGCACCAAGACGGCGAAGGACCGCAACTACGCTATCATCACTTTCATGGAGACCTTTTTTGTCACCTGGTTCTGCTACGCGTGGAACCTGCTGTGTTTCGATCCGGGCCTGGTAGGTACCGACGAGCTGTTCCTCGGGGTGAACCTCGCCTCCGTATTCGTCGCCACGATCTGGAGCGGCTACTGCTTCACGCGGCTGATCCAGTTCAAGCGCACTTCGACCGCGCTGCGCTATGCGATCCCGGTGGGCAACGTGTTCTGGATCAACGTCGAGGTGCTCAGCAAGTTCGGCATGCTCAAGGAGATCTGGGTAGATCCGTGGAGCTATACGCTGGAGATGTCGGTGATCTTCGGCGCCTTCCTGGTGCTGATCGGCCTGCTGGTGCTTGCGCCGAAGAAGCCCTCGGAGCTTGGCCGGCGCGCAGCGGCGACCGAGTGATGGGCGAACGACAATACCATATGAACATTACGATAAACCGTTTGCTCACGCGGCGCGTGCTGCTCGGTGGTGCCGGCCTGCTGTGTACGGCAGTCGCTCTGGCCGGCGAGAAGCTGGTGATGCCAAGAGGGATGGGCGGCGTGCCGGATATCGGCGCCATTCCCTGCTCGGTGTTCAACGAGATGACGGTCGTTGGGCCGCTGGGCACGCGGCACTCGCTGCTGACGTGGTCGGCGGGCTATCTGCAGGCGCTGACCGGCAAGTCGCTGCAGGAAGTGGTGGATGGCGCCGATTCGGGCAACGCACCGTGGACCTACGACCGGCTGGCCGAGGCGCTGGCCGGGTACTGCGCGAAAAACCCGCAGGC
>CAYOFE010000025.1:0-28562 GCA_964403135.1 uncultured Chromatiaceae bacterium
GGCAGGGCATCGGCATCCGCATCGGCTCCGAGCGTTTCGTGGTGCCGCGCAACGAGGTCCGCGAGGTGCTGATGCTGCCGGCGAACATAACCCGGGTGCCTGGCGCGAAGCTCTGGATGAAGGGCCTGGCGAACGTGCGCGGCCACCTGCTGCCGATCGTCGACCTGCGCGTTTTTCTCGGCGCGGGCACGGCGGCGGCGGAGCGAACCTACCGGGTCATCGTGCTGAACGACCCGGAGTATGCGGTCGGGCTGATCGTGGACGAGGTGTACGGCTTCCGGCGATTTCTCGAGCGCGAGCACACTACCGAGTTCGCGCAGCCGATGATGCGCTGCGATCGGTATCTGCAGGGTGCGTTTCGCCGTGGGCTGGAGGTCTGGCCTGTATTGCAGTTGGCAAAGCTGCTGGAAAGTCGCGATTTCCAGCGGGCAGCGGAGGACTAGCGGGCTGCAAGGCCCGTTTCGGGCGGCGAGCGGGCGTATTGACGCCGGCAGTCGCATCGGGAGGAAACCAGAAACATGAGCTACGCGAAGAACCGGTCGCGGAATCTGGCGATTCTCGCGGTGTCGTTGATGGCAACGCTGTTCGGCGCACTGGCGCTGGTGTACCAGCGCGGTGCGACAGCGGAGGGCGGCGCCGATCTCGGCCTGATGGCGCTGCTGCTGGTCGCCGTGGTGCTCGCCGCCACGATGGCCTGGATGTACTTCCAGGCCTCGCGCGAGCGCGTGGTCGACCCGCAGGCCGAGCAGAACGAGCGCAACCAGCAGGCGATCCTGCGCCTGCTCGATGAGCTGTCGAGCCTGGCCGACGGTGACCTGACGGTGCAGGCTACCGTCTCCGAAGACATCACCGGGGCGATCGCCGACTCCATCAATTACGCTGTGGAGGCGCTGCGCGAGCTGGTGATCACCATCAACGAGAGCGCCATCCTGCTCGATGCCTCGACCCGCCAGGCGGAGCAGACTGCCGGGCAGTTTGCGGCAGCAAGCGATGCGCAGTCGAAGCAGGTCGGAGCGGCCTCTGCGGCGATCTCGCGCATGCTGAGTTCCATCGAGGAAGTCGCTGGCGATGCGGAGCGTTCCTCCGACGTAGCCCGCCATTCCGTCGACGTTGCGCACAAGGGCGGCGAGGCCGTGCGCCGCACCATCGAGGGCATGAACACCATCCGCGAGACCATCCAGGAGACTTCCAAGCGCATCAAGCGCCTTGGTGAGAGCTCGCAGGAAATCGGCAATATCGTCGAACTGATCAACGACATCGCCGACCAGACCAACGTCTTGGCGCTGAACGCCTCGATCCAGGCGTCGATGGCCGGGGAGGCCGGCCGCGGCTTTGCGGTGGTGGCCGACGAGGTGCAACGGCTCGCCGAACGCTCGGCCAACGCCACCAAGCAGATCGAGGTGCTGGTGCGCACCATCCAGGCGGACACCAACGAGGCCATCGTATCGATGGATCGCAGTACCACCGATGTGGTCGGCGGCGCCTTGCTGGCGGAAAACGCCGGCGCCGCGCTGGAGGAGATCGAGCATGTGTCGAACCAGATCGCGACCCTGGTGCAGAACATCTCCAGCTCCGCGCGCGAGCAGGGCCGCGCCGCTTCCGCGGTGATCCAGAACGTGGAAATGCTTCAGCAGATCAACGCGCAGGCCGCGAGCGGTGCCAGCGCCACCCGCAGTTCCATCACCAAGCTCGCCGAGCTTGCCTCGCAGCTGCGCCGCTCGGTGTCCGGTTTCCGGCTGCCCGCCGCGCGTGGCACGTCGCGGCGGCTGGCGGCGCGCGAACCGGCGGTCGCCGAGGATGGCCCCGTGCCGGAGGGCGGGGATTTCGACGAGTCGCCGATCCGCTTCATTGACAAGAAGACCGCCTGAGCGCGGCAGGGGCGAATTCCTCCGGCCATGCCGATATGAGCACCGCCATCCCGCAAGCTTCGTTGCAGCTCGTCAGCGATGAACTCGCGCTGACGCTCAACGACGTCAGGATTGCGCTCGAACAGTACGCCGAAGGCGAAGGCGGGCCGCAGGCACTCGATCGAGTCGCCGCCCTGCTGCACACCGCGCGTGGCGTGCTGCGCATGACCGAGACGCATGGCGCGAGCCTGCTGGCCGAGGAAATGGAGCAGACCTGCCAGCACCTGGCGAAAGCGCGCCGCCGCGATGGCGGAGCCGAAGAGCCGCTGGAGGCGCTGTTGCGCGCCGCGGTGCAGTTGCCCGCTTACGCGGAACGGGTACTCAACGGCGGTCGCGACATCCCGCTGGTGCTCCTGCCCCTGTTGAACGACCTGCGCGCAGCTCGCGGCCGCCCGCTGCTGTCGGAAAGCACGCTGCTGCTGCTGAACGTCGCCGCGCCGCCGAAGCTCAGCGGCGCACCAGAGTCGCGGCCGGCGAGCGGCGAGGACCTGGCGAGCCTCTGCCAGGAGATCCGGCCACGCTTCCAGCTCGCGCTGCTCGGGCTGATTCGCGGCGAAGATGCTGAACCCGGCCTGCGCCAGATGTACGGCGTGGCCGAGCGGCTCGAACGGGCGGCTGCCGCCGAGGAAGTGCGCCAGCTCTGGTGGGTGGTCGCCGCCGTGCTGGAGGCGTTGATCGACGGCGGGCTCGAAGCGAGCGTCTCGGTGAAGCGGCTGATGGGCCAGGCCGATCGCGAGATCAAGCGCCTGCGCATGCTCGGCGAAACCCAGTACGCGGCCGTACCGGCCACCGACCTGGTCAATAATCTCCTCTATTACGTCAGCCGGGCCCGCAGCAACGGTCCGCGTGTGGCGAGCGTCCGTGCGGCGTTCAATCTTTCCGAGATGGTGCCGGGCAGTGCGCAGGTGGAGCAGGCGCGCCGCAGCCTCTCGGCACCGAGCATCAAGTTGATGCAGACCGTGGCCGGCGCGATCCGTGAGGACCTCGCACGGGTCAAGGACGTGCTCGACATCTTCGTGCGCACCGGCATGCAGCGCGTGGAAGAGCTGAACCCGCAACTCGACCTGCTGAAGAAAATCGGCGACACGCTCGGTGTGCTGGGGTTGGGGGAGCTGCGCGAAATCGTGCAGACGCGCCGCCAGCAGCTGCAGGAGCTGATCGCTGATGGGCGACGGCCCGAGGAATCGGCGCTGGTGGGGATCGCGGCTGCATTGCTCGGCGCCGAGGACCGGCTGGAAGCCGAGCTGATCAGCATGATCACGCCGGCCGACCAGGAGCCAGCGGCCGGCGCAGGCATAACGAAGGCCGAGCAGGGCCCCGATCTGCGGGAAATCACCCGCGCCGTCATGCGCGAGTGCCTGGTGAACCTGGCCCGGGTCAAAGATGCCGTCACGCTGGTGATCGACCGCCGCGGCGATGGGGCGACACTCGATGCGATCCCGGAGCTGCTGCGCGGCGTGACGGCGGGTCTGCTCATGCTCGGCAAGGAGCGCGCAGTCGGCGTCGTCGAGCAGATCCAGCGCACGATCCGTGCGTTGGTCCGCCAGGGTTACGAGCCGGCGGATCGCGGTGCGCTCGATCGACTGGCCGATGCCACCGTGAGCCTGGAGTACTACCTGGAAACGCTGCAGGCCGGGCGCACCGAGCCGCAGCACATGCTGGACAACGCCGAGCGCTGCCTGCAAGGCCTGGCGCCGGCCGAATCCGCGCCAGCCGCCGGCATGGAAGCGGCGCCTGAGCCGGCGCCGGTGATGGAGATGATTCCCCAGCCGCCCGCTGCGCCGCCGGCACCAGCCAGGGTGTTTGCCCCGACCGCCGATCGGCTCGACCCGGAACTGATCGAACTTTTTATCGACGAGGCGCGCGACGAGATCGCCGCCCTGGAGCGCAGCTTCCCCGCTTGGGAGGCGAACGAGTCCGATACTGATTCGCTTACCCGCCTGCGCCGCTCGTTCCACACCCTGAAGGGCAGTGGCCGAATGGTTGGCGCACAGCGCATCGGCGAGTTCTGCTGGCAGGTCGAGCGGGTGCTCAATCGCCTGCTGAGCCACACCCTGCAGCGTTCGCCGGCGTTGCTCGTTGGTCTGAGGGCCAGTGTCGCAGCGCTGCCGGAGCTGCTGGAGGAACTGGAGACCGGCGCGCCGCCGGGTGGCGATGTAGTGGCGCTGATGGAGCAGATGCGGGTGCTCGCCGAGAGCGAAACGCCGCCCGCCGGAGAAACCGCGCCCGATTCGCGCGAGCCGGCGCTGGCCATCGACCCGGTGCTGGTCGAAATTCTCACCCGCGAGGTCGGCGGGCACCTCGCCGTGCTGCGCCGGTTCCTCGCCGATGCCGCAGCTGCCTCGCCGCCTTACGCAGTCACGGAAGACCTGCACCGCGCTTGTCATACGCTGCACGGCAACATGGCGATGGCGCGGGTCGAGCAGGGGCTGGCGCTCAGTGAAGCGCTCGATCACCTGGCCGACGTTGCGTTCAGCCGGTCCGCACGGCTGTCCGCCGGCGCTGTCGCCTCGATCCAGGCGGCCACCGACTGCATCGAGGCGGTGATTGCGCACGTGACCGATCCGCGCCGGCCCGCGCCGGTGACGGACGAGGTGACCGCGCGGCTTCGCGAGGCGACCGGCGCGCTCGAGCAGGAGGTCTTGCCGGAAACCAGCCTCAGCGAAATTACGGCCGAATTGCCGCTGGCCGAGGTGGCCGAAATTGACGCGGCGGAGCCGGCCGGCGAAGCGGTCGGGGAGACCGTTGCGGCCGGACCGGCGGTCGAGACGCCGCCGGCGGCGCCCGCGGCACCGGCTTTGCCGTATGACGCGGAAATCGCCGCGATCTTTGCCGACGAGGCAGCGGAATTGCTGGAGTCGGCGGACGTGGCGGTCGGCCGGCTGGCGCTGGCACCCGACGACCGCCAGGCGCTGGCCGACTTGCAGCGCTACCTGCACACGCTGAAAGGCGGGGCCCGCATGGCGGGACTGCCTTTGATGGGCGACTTCAGTCACGAGATCGAAACGCTGCTGATCCGCGCCACCGAGGGGCTGGTCCCGCCGGATGCGGCGTTCGTGCGGTTGCTGCAGGCGAGCCTCGACGAACTGCACCGGCTGCGCGAGGACGTGCTTACCGGTGCCGTGACGCCACTCGCGCCGGCGGTGGCGGCGCGCGTGCGCGAGGCCTTGCAGGCGAAACCTGCTGGCGAGGCGCCGGCAGCCGTTGCCGCTCCGCCGGAGCCGGCTGTCGAGCCCGCGTCGCCGGTCGCGCCGCCGGCAGAGGACGTTGCGGAGCCGGCGCGGCCCGACATTGGCGCACTGCGCCCGGCCCTCGATCGGCTGGGCGAGCTGGCTCGCGAGCTCGAACAGCCGGCAGCACCGCCTGCCGCGCAGCCTGTTGCGCCGGCCGAGGTGCCGGCACCGCCCGCGCGCACCGCGCCGGAACGGCGGGAGACGGCGCGAGTCGATTCGAACCTGCTCGATCAACTGCTCAATAATGCGGGCGAAATCAGCATCTTCCAGTCGCGGCTCGGCCAGCAGCTGAACCAGATCCAGTTCAACCTCGAAGAGCTCGGCCAGACCGTCGCGCGCCTGCGCGACCAGATGCGCAAGCTGGAAATCGAGACCGAGGCGCAGATCCGCCACGGGCGCATCGACGAGACCGGCACGCACCGGGGGTTCGACCCGCTGGAGCTGGACCGCTACTCGACCATCCAGCAGCTGACGCGCGGGCTGGCCGAGTCGGCTAACGACGTGTCGAGTCTCAAGGATCTGCTGCAGAACATGGCGCGTGACACCGAGGCATTGTTGACTCAGCAGTCCCGCACCTCCACCGAGCTGCAGGACGGGCTGATGCGTACGCGCATGGTGCCGTTCCAGAGCCACATGGCGCGTCTGCAGCGGCTGGTGCGGCAGATGGCCATGGAGACCGGCAAGCGGGCAGAGCTGCAGTTGCGCGGCGGCGGCGAGCTCGACCGGCAGGTGCTCGAGCGCATGCTGCCGCCGTTCGAGCACATGCTGCGCAATGCGGTGGTGCACGGCATCGAGCCGCCGCATGCACGGGAGGTGGCTGGCAAGCCGGCTACCGGCAACATCGTCATCAGCCTGCACCGTGACGGTTCGGAAGTCGTGATCGAGATGAGCGACGACGGTCGCGGCCTCGACGTGGATGCGATCCGCCGCAAGGCCGTGGAACTCGGTTTCATCGAGCCCGGCACGCAAGTGAGCGATGACGAAGCGATGCAGTTCATTCTGCGACCGGGCTTTTCGACCGCCGCGAGCCTCACGCAGGCGGCTGGCCGCGGCATCGGCATGGACGTTGTGGCAAGCGAGGTGGCGAAGCTTGGCGGGACGTTGCGCATCGGCTCGGTCCGCGGCCAGGGCACCACGTTCACGATCCGGCTGCCGTTCACGCTGGCGGTGACGCAGGCCTTGATCGTGCGCGCCGGCAACGAGCTCTACGCCCTGCCGCTGCCGACGGTCGAAGGCATCATCCGGATTTCGCGCAGCGAGCTGATGGCGCGGCTCGCCGCACCCGGCAGCACTATCGACTACGGCGGGCACACCTACCAGCTGCGCCACCTCGGCGAATATGTCGGGCTCGGCGCCTCGCGGCTGCCCGAGGAACAGCAGCGGGTGTCCATCATCCTGGTGAAGTCCGGCGAACAGTCGGTGGCGCTGATCGCCGACGAGATGCAGGACAGCCGCGAGATCGTCGTCAAGCCGGTCGGGCCGCAGCTGGCGACCATTCGCGGCATTGCCGGCGCCACCATTCTCGGCGACGGGCGCATCGCCGTGATCGTCGACATGGGCATCATGGTGCGCTCCACCCGCCCGGGCGCCCTCGCCGTGAAGCCGCCGGAGCCCGAACTTGCGCCCAAGGCGCAGCTCGCGCTGGTGGTGGACGATTCCATCACCATGCGCCGCGTCACGCAGCGCCTGCTCGAGCGCAACGGCATGCAGGTGGTTACGGCGAAGGACGGGCTCGAGGCGATCGCCGTGCTGCAGGACCATCGCCCCGACATCATCCTGCTCGACATCGAGATGCCGCGCATGGACGGCTACGAGTTCGCCAAGCACGTGCGCAACAACCCCGCCACCGCCGGGTTGCCGATCATCATGATTACCTCGCGGGTCAGCGACAAACACCGCGCGCGCGCCATCGAAGTGGGCGTCAACGACTACCTGGGCAAGCCTTACCAGGAGCGCGAGCTGCTGCAGGCGGTGCGCCACCTGCTGCCCGCGCCCTGAGCAACGGACGGTCCCGGCGATGAACGCGGTGATGGAAGAGATCTATTGTCAGCTCGTGCCGCTGCGTCAGTTGCGGCTGCTCGTGCCGCGCAACTGCCTGGCCGAGGTGATCCGCTACGCCGCGCCGGGAAAGCCCTTCAGCGCGCCGGGCTGGTTTCGCGGCTTTGTGCCGTGGAACCAGTTGCGGATTCCGGTGATTGTCTTCGAGGAGTTGTGCGGCCGCGACGCGGGAGAGCCTGGCGGGCGCACCCGCATCGCCATTTTCAATGCGATTTCGGGGCGGCTCGACAGCGGCTACTACGGCATTCTCTGCCAGGGCTTTCCGCAGCTGGTGCGGGTGAATCGCGACGTGTTGAAGCCGGACGATCGCCAGGCCTGGCCGGTGGACGGGCCGGTGGTCTGCCAGATCCGCATGATCAACGAGTACCCGCTGATTCCCGACCTGGAAAAGGTCGAGGAGCTGCTGCACGGCTGCCTCGACCGCAGCGCCGCGGCGCTCAGCTGATTCCTTAGTCGTGGGAGCGGCGCCAGTCGCGGTTTCCTAGCCGAGGTCTCCGCTCAGGAACTGCAGGATCGCCAGCGCCGCGAGCGGCGCGGTGTCCGTGCGCAGTATGCGCGGGCCGAGGCGCACGCCCTGGAATCCGCAGTCGCTGGCGAGCCGCGACTCGGCCTCGGTCAGCCCGCCTTCCGGGCCGACCAGCAGCGTAACCGGCTGGCGGGCTGGCCCAATCGATGCCAGCGTCGCGGCGGCGGCCGGGTCGAGTAACAGGCGGCAGTGGGCGGGATCCAGTGCCGACAGCGCGGTTTCCAGCACGCGGGGCGCCGCCACGCCGGGCAGAACGCTTCGCCCGCACTGCTCGCAGGCGCCGATGGCCACGCGGCGCCAGTGTTGCCGCTTGCGCTCGGCCTGCCCGGCGTCGAGCCGCACCACGCTGCGTTCGCAGAGCACCGGCTGGATGCGCCTGACGCCGAGCTCCGTCGCTTTCTGGATCACGGTGTCCATGCGCGGCCCGCGGCACACGCCCTGCAGCAGCGTGATATCGGCGGGCGATTCCGCGGCGATGGCCTGGCCCACGCCAACCAGGACGCTGATCTCGTCGCGGCGAAAGCCGGTGATTTCGGCCTCGAAGTCGCGCCCCGAGCCGTCGAACACCACCAGCGTTTCACCCACCCGCAGGCGCAGCACTTTCGCAACATGATTGGCCGCCTCGCCGGTCAGGCGCGCCGCCGCGCCTTCACGCAGGGGTTCATCGCTGAAAATGCGGCGCAGGGGCATGGTGCCAGTCTAAACAATCCGTCGCGCAATTCTGGATAGAATGGTTTATGGACTGGCGCTGGCGGCCCAGATGACCGGCAGGCTCCTCACAATCGATACCGGCACAGGCATCGTGCAGGAGGCGCGGCAGGTGCTGTCGCCGAATTGCGATGAGCGGCCGCCCGGCGTTCTCCCCGATCTGATCGTGGTCCATGGGATTTCGCTGCCGCCGGGCGAGTTCGGCGGTCCGTGGATCGAGCGGCTTTTCACCAACACGCTCGATCCTGCCGCGCATCCGTCGTTCGCCGAGATCGCGGGCCTGCAAGTCTCCTCGCACCTGCTGATTCGCCGCGATGGCGAGCTGGTGCAGTTCGTACCGCTGACCCGGCGCGCCTGGCACGCCGGGCAGTCGAGCTACTGCGGGCGCGAGCGGTGTAACGATTTCTCGATCGGCATCGAGATGGAGGGCACCGATGAGCAGCCCTACACCGAGGCCCAATACCGGCAACTGGCGCTGCTGGTGCGGGCGCTGCGCGCCGCGCTGCCATCGCTGCGAACTGCCCCGCTGGTCGGGCACAGCGACATCGCGCCGGACCGCAAGACCGACCCGGGCCCGGCCTTCGACTGGGGCCGGCTTGTCCGGATCATGGCGCAGACCTCGCTGGTGTGACGGCTGCGGACCGCCGGTTTATTAGCATGAGCGTGGGGCACAGAGCGTGAAGTTGCTGGCATTACTGGTCGGCCTCGGCATAGAGCGGCTGCTCACGCACCTGTTTCACCTGCGCGAGTTTCGTTGGCTGGATCCCGTGCTCGACTTTCTGTTCGGTCGGTTGCAGGGCAGGGAACCACCCGCGGTAGTGCTCGGCCTGGCTCTGGGCGCCCTGGCGCTGACCGCGCCGGTGGCCTGGCTGAGCATCGCTCTGGAACCTGAGATGCTGCACATTCCGTATTTCATCTTCGCGGTGCTGGTGCTGTTGTTCTGCCTGGGGCCGCATGATCTGAAAGAGGAAGTCGAAGAGTATTGCGCCGCGGTCGATGGCGGGCGCAGCGAAGAGGCGCGGCGCCTCGCCGAGCAGATTCTCGAACGCCCGCCGCCCGCCGATGCCGTTGCACTTGACGAGGCGGTTCAGGGGGCTATCTACGGACAGGCGAACAATCGAATCTTCGGCGTGGTGTTCTGGTTCGTCGTGTTCGGGCCGACCGGTGCGTGGCTGTTCCGGATCATGGACCTGATGCGCCGCCGCGCGGTGCAATGCTACGCCGTGGAAGCAGAGGGCAGCACGCGGCTCATCGCCGCACAGGCCCTGCACGGTATGATGGCATGGCTGCCGGCGAGGCTGGTGGCCTCGGGTTATGTGCTGGCCGGGAGTTTCGACGGTGGCGTTTCCGCCTGGCGCTACGGTTCGGCGCACGCCCCCTCGAGCTTCTATGCCGCCACAGATGAACTGCTTGCGCGGGTCGGCCGCGGCGCGCGAGGCGATGCGGCACCAGACCCGGGCGATGGCCCTGCGGCTATTGCGATTCCGCGCCGGGCCATTCGCCTCGTTACCCGCACGCTCTGGCTGATCTGGTATCCGGTGATCGCGCTGCTGACGCTCACCAACTGGCTGCGATGAACCGGGCGCGCTGGCTCGTCGCGCCGCTGGCGGCATGCCTTGCCATCGCCTGCGAGAAACCCGCGCCGCCCGCTTCACCTGCGGCTGGCGCTGCCGTGCGCAGCATCGTTACGCTGTCGCCGCATCTGGCGGAACTGACCTACGCCGCAGGCGCCGGCGAGCGGCTGGTGGGAACCGTGGAGTTCAGCGATTTCCCCGCCGAGGCCCGGCAGCTGCCACGCGTCGGCGATGCGTTCCGAGTGGACTATGAAGCCATCGCCGGGCTGCGCCCGGACGTGGTGCTGGCGTGGGGCTCCGGCAATCCCCCGCAGACGCTGCATAGGCTGGAATCGCTGGGCTATCGGATTACTGTCATCGAGCCCGAGCAGCTCGAAGACATCGCCTCGCAACTCGAGCTCATCGGCGAGCTGGCTGGCACCGAGGCTGTGGCGCAGCCGGCCGCCGCGCAGTTTCGCGAGCGCCTGCGCGGTCTTCGCCAGCGATACAGCGACGCGCGGCCGCTGCGCGCATTCGTGCAACTCTCGGCGCGGCCGTATTTCACGGTGACGGATCGGCACTTCATTGGCCAGGGGCTGGCGGTTTGCGGCGGCGAGAACGTTTTTGGTGCGCTCAGCGGGATAACGGCCAGTGTCTCGGTCGAGGCGATTCTGGAAGCAGCGCCGGAGGTCATCGTGGCGAGTGCGGTGGGGGGGGCGGCCGCGGTGCAAGCGGAACTCGCGCCATGGCGCGAATGGCCGGGACTCCCGGCTGCGCGTGGCGGGCACCTGTACGCGATCGACGCGGATCTGCTCAGCCGCCCCGGGCCGCGCATTCTCGACGGCATCGAGCGGCTGTGCGCGATTCTCGACGAAGTCCGCAGCGGCGGTGCGCCGGCGCCTAGCGCCGCTCGTGCTGCCAGGTGACCTCGCGGCCGCCTTCGTGGCGGGCGAGGATGCGCGCCAGCACGAACAGCAGGTCGGAGAGGCGATTGAGGAACCGCAGCGACACCGGGTTTATCGTCTCGCTGCGCGCAAGCGTCCAGCAGCGCCGTTCGGCGCGCCGGCACACAGCGCGCGCGGTGTGGCAGGCTGCGGCGGCAGGCCCCCCGCCCGGTAGCACGAATTCCTTGAGCGGCGGCAGGCCGGCATTGAATTGATCCAGGGTCTCTTCGAGACCGGTAACCGCCGCTTCCTGCAGTGCCACGTGCCCCGGGATGGACAGCTCGCCGCCGAGATCGAACAACTTGTGCTGGATCGGTTCGAGGCAGGCCGCCACGTCAGCCGGCAACCCGGGCACGGCGAGCAGGGTGCCGATGGCGCAGTTCAGCTCATCCACCGTGCCGAAGGCTTCCACCCGCGTACAGTCCTTGGCGACGCGCTCGCCGCTGCCGAGCCCGGTGGTGCCGTCATCCCCGGTGCGCGTGTAGATCCTGGTCAGCCGGTTACCCATGGCATTGGCTCCGCAGCGGCCTAGCGCAGATCGTACCGGAGCTCGGCGTAAAGGCCACGCCCGGGCGCTGTGTAGCGCCGCGAAAAGTCGTAGAACGCAGGCGCATAGTCCCGGTCGAGCAGGTACTCCACTCGCACGCGCAGTTTCAGCCGCTCGTGGGCCGAGTACAGGCCGTTCAGGTTGATCAGCCCGTAGCCGGCGAGCGTTCCAGGCAGCCCCGCGTCGGCCGGAAAATCCTCTCGCGGGCCGACCATCAGCGCGTCGAGACCGAGCTGGTGCGGCCCGAAGTTGCGCGCCAGGCTGGCGGTGAACGATTGTTTGGCGCGCCGCGCCAGCGTCGCGCCGGTGGCCTCATCCTCCGGATCCTGCACCGTTCCCGCCAGGCGCCACTGCCATTGATCGGCCGAATAATCCCAGCTGGCCTCGACACCGCTGATCTGCGCTTCGTCGATGTTCTGCAACTGGAAGATCGGAAAGTCGCTGCCGGGCACTTCGACCAGCGCGTAGTTGATGAGTTCGTCGATGCGTATGCGGTAAACCGTGATGCCGAGTCGATGCCCGGAAGCGGCGTCCCACTGCAGCCCGGCGCTGAAGGTGGTGGAGTCTTCCGGTGCCAGGTCCGGGTTGCCGCCAAAGCTGCTGTAGCGCTCGCTCGCATTGGGTGCGCGCAGCGCGCGGCCTGCTGTGCCGATCAGCCGCAGTCCCGGCCACAGCGCGTAGCCGTATTCGGTATTCCAGGTAAGTTTCGCACCGTACGCGTCGTGGTCGCTGTAACGGGCGGCCAGTCCGAGCTGATGCGGCCCGGCGCTGACGTTGTCCTCGGCATAGACGGCCGCCACCGTGGTATCGTCCGTGACCAGCGGTGAGCCGAACGACACCGCCTCGACGTCCTCGTCCGCGAAGTACAGCCCGGCCACTGCGACATGCCCGTCGGCGACACTCACCGTGTTCTGCCAGTCGAGCACCAGCCGGTCGGTGTGCGCGAAGTCGGGCGACTGATTCTGGTCGATGTCGTCGCTGGCCGTGCTCACGTCCAGCGCTGTCTCCCAGCGATCGACGGGGCGCAGGCTGGCGCGCAGGGCCATGGTGCGATTGAGGTAGTCCTGATCCACCGCGAAGTCGCTGCAGGGCAGGGGAAACGCCGAGCAGTCCTGGGTCAGGTAATCGGTGGTGCCGTCGCTTTGCCAGAAGCGTGCTTCGGTTCGCACGCGCCCCAGCTCCGTCGCGGCGAAAGCGTTGAGCGTCAGGTTGTCGTAGCCCTGGTCGCTGGTGCCTGCCTCGACGGCCGGAAAGCCGTCCGTCGTCAGGCTGGTGAGGGTCAGTCCGGCATCGACATCCCGCCAGCGCGCTCCGCCAGAGAGGCTCGCCTGCCGGGTGTCATCAGCGCCGTAGCCGGCGGCCATTTCCAGCTCTCCGCCTGACGGGCGCCGGGTAATTACGTTGATCACGCCGCCAACGGCATCCTCGCCGTACAGGCTGGTACGCGGCCCGCGCACGATTTCGACCCGGTCGATCATCTCCGGGGCGATGTGCTCCACGGCGGCGATGCCGACCGAGCCGGAGTTCATGCGCACGCCGTCGATGAGGACCAGGGTCTGGTCGCTGCTGGTGCCCCGCGTGAACAGTGAGGTCTGCTGGCCGGGTCCGCCGCTGCGCACCACGTCGATGCCGGCTTGAAAGCGCAGCACCTCGGAGAGATCTCGCGCGCTGCTGCGCTCAATTTGCGCGCGGTCGATGACGGTCACCGGTACCAGCGCCTCGCGCACGGCGATCGGCGTGCGCGTGGCGGTGACCACGATGGTTTCGATGTTGTCGCCGCGCTCCTCCGCCTGCAGGCCAGGGCTGGCCGTGGCGATCAGCGCCGCGGCGAGCGCGTGGCAGGTTCTGCTGCTCATGCCCGATATTCCCTCAGCACGCTTCCCCGCGTGCGGTTGGTTACAGTGGGGAGTGCCGGCGAGCCTCGGAGATCCGAGACACCGAGCGCCCGCCGCGCTCCCGTGGTGTCTCATCAGGCCGGTCTCCGGGCTTACGAGAGGGACTGTGGCAGTCCCGGGCGGCATCACCTTCCCGCGCCTCGCGCAGTGGTTCCGGATCGCCAGGAGCGACCCGAGGATGCAGCCTCGCTCTCGATCACCGTTGCGGGGGCAGCGCCGGAGTCGCCGGACCGCTGTTGATCCGACTGCACCGGCTTCCCGTTATTCCGGCCTGGCGGCCGGAAGCACCTGGTGAGCGCGGCAACTTTATCGGCGCCCTTTGGGCAGTGTCAAGCGCAGCGGCGTGATGTTGGAGGTGGCCGGCGCGGGCAACATGACCGCGCCGTCGCTGCCGGTGAATTTCGCGAAAGGCACGCGATACAGAGCAGCGAGGTTGGCGGCGGTCAGCAGCTCGTCGGCCGGCCCCAGCTGCCAGCGTCCATCGCCGAACAGCAGCAGCACGCGCTCGAAGTATCGTGCGGCAAGCGTCGGATCGTGAAGGCTGGCCACTACCGCGCGGCCGTCGCGTGCAAGCGAGCGCAGCTTATCGAGCACCGAGAACTGGTGCAGCGGGTCGAGGTGGTTCATCGGCTCATCGAGCAGCAGCACGTCGGGGTCCTGCACCAGCAGCGTGGCGAGCGCGAGCCGGCGGCGCTCGCCACCGGAAAGGCTCGCCGCCGGACGCGACTCCAGGCCCTCCAGGTCCATCGCACGAAGCGCAGCGCGGGCGCGCTCGATGTCCTCGTTCGTTTCCCACTGCCACAGACCCAGCCGGGCGTGCCGGCCCATGACGGCCGTTTCGACTACCGAGGTCGGGAACGGATCATCCTGGTGCTGCAGCAGCAGGCCGACTCGTAACGCAACTTCGCGGCTGGCAAGTGCGCCCGGCTCATCGCCATGCAGGTGAACGGTGCCGGTTTCGCGCGCGCGAATACCCGCCAGGGTGTGCAGCGTGAGGGTTTTGCCGACCCCGTTCGGCCCGAGCATGGCGAGCAGCGCGCCGGGCCGCAGCGCGAGATTCAGCCGGTCGACCAGGATGCGGCCGTCGACCGCGATCGTAAGGTCAGCGCATTCGAGCAGGGCGGGCATGGTTTGCGGAGCCGGGTGCAGCGTGGCTTGAGAGGATAGCCGGAAAACCCCACGGTGCAGATTCAGGGCAAAAAAAACCCCGCTCGAGGCGGGGTTTTACACGGGTTTTTGTTGTTGTCGCGAATTCGGTCCCTGGTAAGCGGCGCCGTAGTGGTTTTTGTTTTTCTTATCGTCTGCGCTGCTTCTACTTCTGTTTCTTGTTCTTCTTGTTGTGTGCGTCTTCTGGCTTCGATGTCTGTGTACAGATGTCGAATTGGACGGCCGCCGTCAGAGACCTTTTTTGTGCGCAACCGGCATTTAGCAAGAGCCATGCCATTACGAAAAAAGTGCTTCCGACACAGGGCATTGCAAATTTTTCGTCCCGCAGATTCGGCGGTCAGGCGCTACAGTTGTAAGAATCATCGACACCCCCAGTGACACGCAGAATTCGGGGTGAAAAGCTAACTCGCTGTTAGATATGCAATTTCCGCTGGCCTGTCGATTGCGAGTCGCAATTCGACGTCTGCCGGAAACAGCCTTTCAGATTCAGAGACCAGGTTTTCAAAGGTCGGTTCCCCGGTCATCTGTAAGTTTTTCCAACGCCGGCCGCACGTCGAGGAGTTCGTCGAGGGTCCGCGGCTCGCCATTGGCGATGACCATGTCGAGCCGCAGGGCCTGAGTCACATCATCCAGCGGGTCGCCGGCGAGGACCAGCAGATCGGCCAGCCGGCCCGGTGCGACGGCGCCCAGATGGGACGCCAGCCCCAGCAGCCGGGCCGCCTCCGCGGTTGCCATGCTCAGCACGCGCGCCGGTTTCAGGCCGGCATGGGCCATCAGTGCCAGCTCCGCATGGAGCCCTAGACCATAAGGCGTTGCGGGGGAGCCGCTGGCGACTGCCAGCCGGCCGCCCCCTGCCGCGATCCGTCCGATGGTGCGCTGCTGCTCGGAGAGCTGGCGGGCGCTGGTCGTGCCTGCAGATCGCCGCCATGCAGCTTGCAGGCGTTCGCGCTCTGCCGCTGGCGTCAACGCTTCGAATTGTCGGTGGGCAAGCCAGCGGCCGCCGTCTTCACCGGCGAGGATCGCCAGGCCACCCGTACTGAGCGCCGGGACGAACGCCACCCCCGAATGGATCAGGGTCTCGATCGCGTCCTGGTACAGGATCGGCGGCGCGCCGGCTCCGCTTGCCTGGATCGGCTCGAACTGGCTCACCACATCGACGCGCCTCGAGAGAGACGTCATCCAGCCATGGCCCCAGATCGCCAGCCCGGCCTCGCGAGCGGCACGGACGGCGGCCGGATCGGGACCAGCCACCTGGCCATCGCAAAAACGTACGCCGGTAATTCCGCCCATCTCGGTCGGCGCGGGCAGGCGGAGGTCGCCGGCGCAGATCAGCGACCGCATGAACAACCTCGGACCGGCGCGCGAGGCCTGCCAGCGTTCGGACACCTCCTGCAGGTCCAGCTCGGTCGTTGATTCGGCCTGCACGGCCGTGATGCCATAGGCGAGCAGGCGCCGGCCGATGCGCTCGCCGACCGGCGCATCGAGTCGCAGCGCAACATCGATTAATCCCGGCATGACGGTCCGGGTGCGCGCATCGATGACCCGAGCGCCGGGTTCCGGCGTCCCCCACGGCCGGACGTCGACGATGCGATTGCCATCGATGACGATATCTTGCGCGTGCAGGTACGCTGGATCGGTGCCATTGAACACGCGCCCGGCCCGAACCACGAGCCGGCCAGCGGTACCGCCGGCAGGGACCGAGAGCGGCAGAGCAACCGGCTGAGCGGCGCCGGGCTCGTCTACAGCAATGCGCTGCAGGCCGCCGGGGCCAATAAAAACGATCTCGCGATCGTCACGGGCCCAGCGGATGCGATCGGCAGGCGCAGCGGAAACCCGGCGCCACTCTGCGCCGACCATGCCGCTGTCGAGGACCGGCAGCAGCGTGATGCCACCTGGCGAACCGATGGCGACCGTTCGGCCGCTGGCCGACCACTGCAACTCGCCGTCGCCGGTACCTACCGCTTCGCTGAGCAGCGTCATCCGGCGCAAAAATCCAGCGCCATCGGTGCGGAAAATGCTCAGCTGTGTTCCTTGTAACATCGCCACGCCGGTATCGCCTGGGGTCCAGGCTGGAGTGCCGCCGGCGCCGAGACCGGTGGCCAGGGTACGCGCCGACCCTGTTCTTGCATCGACTGCTTTCAATGTCACGGTGCGGTTGGCATCGGCCTGCAGGGCCAGATACGCCACCCGATCACCCGAGCCGTTCCAGGCGGGCAGGCTCACGAGGTCATTCTCCGCGGTGAGTTGACGCGTCTCGCCTGTTGGCACGTCCATGACCCAAAGTTGCGGGCTGCCGGTGCGATCCGAGACGAATACCAGGCTTCTGCCATCCCGGCTGACCGCCGGGTCGGCGTCGGCGTATGGGTCATTGGTGATCTGGCGGCGCAAGGCGCCGCTGGCATCGAGTTCCCAGAGGTTGCCCAGCGCCGCCACGATCATCCCGCCGTCGGGTAAGGTGGCAATGCCGCGCAGGCCGCGCACCGGCGACTCGCGGGCCAGAGCGAGCGCGGTCCGCTGGGTCAGCGGTGTGGCGGGCAACACCGATAGGCTGGCGCTGAAGGGCAATTCCACCGGCGCAAGGCCACCGAGTTCGCGCTCGCGAATGCGGCCATTGGCGGTATACAGATAGCGTTCGCGCCCGAGCCAGTGCGCCGGCAGCGGAAAAACGTCTTCCGTGCGCGACAGCTCTTTCACCACCGGCGGTTCGGACAGGATCACCATGTTGAGCTGCGATCCCGCGGAGCTTTGCGCCACGAAGGTGATCAGGCTGCCATCGGGGCGCCAGGCCGGGGCGCGCAGCCGCTGGCCATTGGCCACCACGACGCGCACCGGATTGCCCGCCTCGCGGATGCACAGGCTGCTGCCGCGGCCGTCGTCGCGCACGTAAGCGATGGCATCGCCGCCGGGGCTCCATACCGGGTCGAACTCGTTGCGCGGGTCGAAGCTCAGCGGGCTCAGGGTCAATTGCTCCGCGTCGAGTTCCCACACGTCGTAGCTGCCGGCGCGATTCGACGCCACCAGCAACCTGCGCCCGTCCGGTGACCAGCTGGGCGCCATGTGGTGAAATCGGCCACTGGTCAGCTGCCGGGCGCTGCCTCCCTCACGGTTCATCAGCACGATCTGGTAGAAGCCGTCGCGCAGCGATTGATACGCGATACGCGCGCCATCCGGCGATACCGTGGGCCGTTGCGCAACTTCGCCCTCCGGTGTCAATGCCGAGGCCGTGCCGTTGTGGCGCTCGAATCGCCACAGCCGTCCGGCGAGATCCGTAAGGATTTCCATGCCGTCGGCGCTGGCGCTGACGGCGATGCCGGTGCCTTCGTGCAGGCGCAGCGTCTGCGGGCTGGCGAACGCGGGGGCCGCGCCGGCGAACGCCAGCCATGCCCACGCGGCCCAACGCGCGCTGCGCTGAATCGGCTTGCAGGTCGACAGGCAATAGCGCGAGATGACGGGCATTCTCGATGACCGCAAACCGCGCCACATGGGCGCCAAGGCATACACGGCGCAAATTGTAGTAGCCGGCGCTGCGCGCAACCAGCGTGGATCGCGATTCTCTGCGGCGCTCTTGCGGGGGTGATCGTCACCCGGTAAAAGAACCGCTCCGGACGCCGCTATCCCCATGACGCTCGAAGATCTCCGCAAACGCCTCAACGACATCGATCGCCAGCTCATCGAGCTGGTGGCCGAGCGCCAGTCCGTCAGCCGGCAGATCGGCGACGTCAAGCGTACCGAGGGCCGCGCGACGCGGGATTTTCGCCGCGAGAAACAGGTGATAGACGCGGCCCGCGCGCACGCGGCCGATCTCGCCGTTTCGCCCGCCGTGGCCGAAGCGCTGATGCAGCTGTTGATCCGCTCCTCGCTCACCACCCAGGAGCAGGCCCGCGTGCGGGCCGAGGGCGCCGGCCTGGGCCAGCGTGCGCTGGTCATCGGTGGTGGCGGAAGGATGGGGCGCTGGTTTGCCGAGTTCCTGGACTCGCAGGGATTCGACGTGACTGTGGCCGATCCCGCGCGGAAGGCGACGGCGCTGCGACAGGTCGCCGACTGGCGGGAAACGCCGGATGAGTTCGCGGTGACTGTTGTGGCCACCCCGCTCGGTGGCACGGCGGCGATACTGCGCGAACTGGCGGGCGCGCGGCGGCACGGCCTGATATTCGACATCGGCTCGCTGAAATCGCCGCTGATCGCGCCGCTGCGGGAGCTGGCCGCGACCGGCGCGCGGGTGACTTCCATTCACCCCATGTTCGGGCCGGATACCCAACTGCTGTCCGGCCGCCATGTGCTGTTCATGGATGTCGGAGCCAGCGACGCGCTGCGCGAGGCCCGCCAGCTGTTTGCGTCGACCATGGCATCGCAGATCGAGATGCCGCTCGAGGAGCATGACCGGCTCATCGCCTATGTGCTTGGCCTGTCACATGCGCTGAATATCGCGTTTTTTACGGCGCTGGCAGAGAGCGGCGAAGCGGCGCCCCGGCTTGCCGGACTCTCCAGCACTACCTTCGACGCCCAGCTCGACGTGGCGGCGAAAGTCGCCCGGGAAAGCCCGCAGTTGTATTTCGAGATTCAGCAGCTCAATCCCCATGGGCTGCGTGCCCTGGAGGACCTGCTGCAGGCCGTGCAGCGCATTACCAGCATCGTGCGCGAAGGCGACGAGCAGGCTTTCGTCAGGCTGATGGAACAGGGCCGCCAGTATCTGTCGCAGCGCGCCGACAGCTGAACGTCAGCGAGAGGACGCCCGCGCACCCCGTCTGAGCAGCACCAGGAACAGCGGCACGCCGACCAGCGCCGTGATGGCTCCAACCGGCAACTGGCGTGGCGCGAGCACCGTACGCGCGAGCGTGTCGGCGATCACCAGCAGGCTGCCGCCGGCGAGTGCGGCGCCCGGTAGCACCACCCGGTGATCCGAACCGGCGCTCAATCGCACCAGGTGCGGCACGACCAGGCCGACGAACCCGACCGTGCCGGCGGTTGTGACCGCCGTCGAGGTCAGGACGGCGCTGGCAAAATACACGGTGATGCGCATTGCCCGCACCGGCAGTCCCAGTAGCGCCGCTTGCTGGTCGCCCGTGGACAGCACGTTCAGCGAACGGCCGAGCGCAATACAACCGCAGCCGACAACCAGGGAAACCAGCAGGCAGGCGAGCGGGTCCTCGGCGAAGGCAAAATCCCCCATCAGCCAGAACAATGCGCCGCGCAGGTCGCGCTCCGGGCTCACGGTCAGCATGATGCCGACCAGTGCGCTCCAGCCAGAGGCGATGACCACGCCGGTCAGCAACAATCGTCCGGCCGCCCAGCCGCCGCCGCTGGCCAGCGTGAAGACCAGCAGCGTGCTCGCCAGAGCGCCGACAAACGCGCTCACGCTGACGGCGATGCCCGTGAGGCCGAGCATCATCGCCAGCAGCGCGAACGCTGCTGCACCTCCGGAGGTACCGAGAATGTACGGGTCGGCAAGTGGATTGCGCAGCAGTACCTGCATGAGCGCCCCGGCCATGCCGAGCGCTGCTCCGGTGCCGAATGCGGCCACGGCTCTTGGCAGGCGCAACCTCAGAAGTATCTCGCGCACTGCATCGTCCGGCTGGCCGCCGATGAGTTGCGCCAGTTCAGCGAGGCCGGCCGGGCCGCTCCCGACGCTGATCGCTACGGCCAGGCAAGCCATCGCAACCACGCTGAGCGTCGCTAGCAGAGGAAGAGAAGACTGGCGCATGGTGGGTTGGCGGCGGTTGGCGATGCGCCCGCAGTTTATACGCAACGGCAGCGTTTCATGGCGGGCGCCCGGATTTTTTGGAAGAATGAGCCGGTTTGCGGGGTAACGGCATTTGGACCGAATCGACGCACAAGGCTATCGCGCCAACGTCGGCATCGTCCTCAGTAACGATGGCGGTTCGGTACTGCTTGGCGGGCGGGTCGGTCAGAGCGGCTGGCAGTTTCCCCAAGGCGGCATTCGCATCGGCGAGTCGCCGGAGCAGGCTATGTTCCGCGAGCTCGAGGAGGAAATCGGGCTGACCCGCGCCGATGTCGAGATTCTCGGCAGCACGCGCCGCTGGCTGCGTTACCGGTTGCCGGAGCGCTACGTGCGCCGCGATGCCACGCCGCTTTGCATCGGGCAGAAGCAGCGCTGGTTCCTGCTGCGCCTGGTGAGTGCGTCGCCTGCGCTACGGCTGGATACCACAGCGACGCCCGAATTCGATCGCTGGCGCTGGGTGGACTACTGGCAGCCGGTTGCCGAGGTGATTTTCTTCAAGCGCCACGTCTATCAGCAGGCACTGCATGAACTGGCGCCGCTGCTTTTTCCGGATGGCGCACCACCCCGCCCCGACTGGCCTGAAGAGTGGCGGCTCGCGCGCCGCGGCAGCTGACATTGCGGCGGATCAGTCTGCTGCTGCAATCCGATCGGCGCCTGCTGGCGCAAGTGACGGCAAGCGCCGTCATGCTGCTGGCGGCTGCGTTCGGTCTTGGATACTGGCTGGCCACGCAGAGTGGCGCCCTGGTCCGGGTGCGGGCGCAACAGCTGCAGGATCGTGTGGCGCGCCTGGAGTTGGAGAAGAGCGCGCTGGTCGAGTCGGTGACCCGCCTGGAAACGAATGACAAGGTTAACAGCGAGGCTTACCGTGGGGTCGAGCGGCAGCTTGCCGAGCTGCAAGACAAGGTGATCCAGCAGCAGGAGGATCTCGCTTTCTATCGCAGCCTGGTGGCCGGTCCGGGGCGCGGTCCGTTGCGCATCCGGCGCGTGCTGGTTCTGCCTGGTGGCTCTCCGGCAACGTATCGGGTGCGGCTGGCGTTGTCGCAGGGAGAGAAGGCCGAGCGCGAGGTGCGCGGTGAGGTTTACCTGAGGGTCGAGGGCAGGCGGGCAGGCCGCCCGGCAAGCCTCGATCTCGCGCAGCTTGCGGCGCCCGGCGGATCACCCGCCCGGCTGCAGTTTGCCTTTCGCTATTTTCAGGACCTGGAGGCGGTGCTCGCCATGCCGGCGGATTTCGTCCCCGCCCGGCTGGTGGTGCGGGTTGCGCCGAGCACGCCCGGCGCGGCGCCGACCGTGGAGTCGTACCCGTGGTCCGTCGCGGCGGGTTGAGCCAAACGTGATGAAGCGCAGAGCTTCAAGGTCCCGTACGGAGATCCTCGGCGCGGTCGATCTCGGCTCGAACAGCTTTCACATGGTGATCGCCCGGTTCTCGCATGGGCAGCTCACCGTGATGGATCGCCTGCGCGAGAGCGTGCGTATGGCGGCTGGTCTCGATCGGCGTAATCGCCTGGACGCGAGCAGCCAGCGCCGGGCACTCGAATGCCTGGCTCGCTTTGGCGAGCGCCTCCGCAGTATGCATGCCGACCGCGTTCGGGTGGTTGGCACGAATACGCTGCGCAAGGCGCGGCGTAGCGAGCGTTTTCGCCGCGAGGCGCGCCGGCTGCTTGGCCATCCGGTCGAGGTTATTTCCGGGATCGAGGAGGCACGGCTCATCTATATCGGCGTCAGCCGCAGCCTGCCGAACGTGCGGGGCGCGCAGCTCGTCGTCGACATCGGAGGCGGCAGCACCGAGGTGATTCGCGGGCACGGCCTGACCCCAAAGGCGATGGAGAGCCTGTACATGGGTTGCGTCGGGCTGACGGCCGAGTGCTTTGCCGACGGCAAGCTTAACGAGCGCAATTTCCGCGCCGCGCGGCAGGTTGCACGACGCGAGCTGGCGCCGATTCGCACCCGGTTCGCGCACGGCCGAATCGCACGCGTGGCGGGAGCGTCCGGGACGATTCGTGCCGCCTCGGATGTGCTGGGTGCGCTCGGCCGGGCACGCAAGGGCATCGGTATTCGTGACCTCGAGTACCTCATCGAGGCCATGATCGCCTGCGGGCATCTGGGCAAGCTGTATCTGCCCGGACTATCGGCCGACCGGGCCGAGGTCTTTCCCGGCGGCATTGCGATTCTGGTCGAGGTATTAGCCGCGCTCGATGTTAACCGCATGATCGTCGCCGATGGCGCGTTGCGCGAGGGCATTCTCTACGACATGGTGGGTCGCCTGACCCGCGAAGACGCCCGGGTGCGCACCGTCCGTGCCATGCAGGAGCGCTTCCGCGTCGACACGCGCCACGCCAAGCGAGTGGCGGAGACGGCGGCGCGCCTGTGGCGCATGGTGGCCGATGACTGGGAGATCGACGGCGAATCGGAGCGTCTGCTGCTCAGCTGGGCGGCGGGCCTGCATGAGCTTGGTCTCGACATAGCGCACGCCCATCACCAGCACCACGGCGCTTACTTGCTCGAGAACGCCGACATGCCTGGGTTCGCGCGCGACGAGCAGCGCGTGCTGGCGTGCCTGGTGCGGGCGCATAGGCGCAAGCTCGGTGGCGCGACATTTGCGGCGCTGCCGCGGGAATGGCGTACTCGCGCCCTCCGGCTCGGCGTATTGTTGCGGCTGGCGGTGTTGTTTCACCGCAGCCGTGGCCTGCAGGCACTGCCGCCGATCGGCCTGACGGCTGCAGGCCGATCATTGCGGCTGGTGCTGCCAGCCCAGTGGCTGCGCGACAACCCGCTGACCCGGGCTGACCTTGATCAGGAATGTGATTATCTGCAAGCCGTCGGTATCGAGTTTGCGGTGGCGCAACGCCGGCGTGCGCCGGCGTCCGTCAGGCGACGCCGGTGATCTGGCGCAGGATCGTAGCCTGGGCCGACACAGGCACATCTCCGGGATCCGGGAAGCGCAGCTCGTAACGCCCGTCCTGGCGCAGTTCCCAGGCCTGGCAGTTATCGCTGAGGCAGGTGTCCAGGTCGCTGATCAGGCGCGCCTTGTTGTCAGGATCCAGCACCTCGCAACAGATCTCCACGCGGCGGAAGAAATTCCGCTCCATCCAGTCGGCGCTCGAACAGAAGACTCTTTCGTCGCCGTTGGCGTGAAAGTAGAACACGCGCGAGTGCTCGAGGAATCGCCCGACGATCGAGCGCACACGGATGTTCTCCGAAACCCCGGGAATGCCAGGGCGCAGGCAGCACAAGCCGCGCACGATCAGGTCGATCATCACGCCCGCGCAGGAGGCCCGATACAGCGCCCGGATGATCTCCGGCTCCACCAGCGCGTTCATCTTGGCGATGATGTGACCGTTGCCGCCGTCGGCCACGTTACGGATCTCCTGATCGATCAGCGCGAGCATTTCGCGGTGCAGGCCGAACGGCGCCTGCTGCAGCCGGCGCAGCGGCGTCGTGCGCATCAGGCTGGTCAGCTGCAGGAATACCTGGTGCACGTCTTCGGCTAGAACCTCATCGGAACTGAGCAGGCTGTAGTCGGTGTACAGCCGCGCCGTGCCGGGATGGTAATTACCGGTGCCGATGTGCACGTAGCGCTGCAGCCGGCCATTTTCCCGGCGCACGATCAGCGTCATCTTGCAGTGGGTCTTGTGTCCCACCACGCCATAAACCACGTGGGCGCCGGCCTCCTGAAGGCGGTTGGCCGAGCTGATATTGGCCGCCTCGTCAAAACGCGCCCGCAATTCCACGATGGCCGTGACCTCCTTGCCGGCTTGCGCCGCCGCGACCAGCGCATCGACGATCGGTGAGGCGGGCCCCGCGCGGTACAGCGTGATCTTGATGCAGAGCACGTCGGGGTCCTGCGCGCTGCGGCTGATGAAGTCGACCACCGGCGCGAATGATTCGTAAGGGTGGTGTAGAAGGATGTCGCCGCGGCGGATCGCGGCGAAGATGTCGTGGGCCTCGGTCACCGCGCGCGGTACCGCGGCGGTGAAGGGCGGGTACCGCAGGTCGTCCCGACGCGACATCTCGGAGATCGACATCAGGCGGTTCAGGTTGACAGGGCCGTCGACCCGGTACAGGTCGTGCTCGTTGAGCCCGAACATCTCGAGCAGGAAGCCGGTCAGATCCGCCGGGCAGTCGTGCGCCGTTTCGAGCCGTACCGCCTCGCCATAGCGGCTGGCGATGAGTTCGCCTTCAAGCGCATCCATCAGGTCGTCGATCTCTTCCTCGTCGACGTACAGATCGCTGTTGCGGGTGACGCGAAACTGGTAGCAACCCTTGATTTCCATGCCGACGAACAGCTCATCGACGAAGGCGTGTATGACGGAGGAGAGAAATACGAAATCGTTGGGTCCTGTATCGGGCAACTCGGTGCTCAACCGGATCAATCGCGGCAGCGAGCGCGGCGCCTGAACGATGGCGCGTTGCACCGGACGGCCGAATGCGTGAGTGCCCTCAAGGCCGACTATGAAGTTCAGGCTCTTGTTCAGGATGCGGGGGAATGGTCGCGCCGGATCCAGCGATACCGGGCTCAGTATCGGCTCGATCTCGCGCCGGAAATACTGCCGCAACCATTCACGTTGCTCCTGCGACCAGTGGGTGCGGCGCACGAAGCGGATGTTCACCGCGTCCAGCGCGGGGATGATCTCGTCGTTCAGCAGGCGGTACTGCTCGGCGACGATTTCGTGTGCGCGGCGGCTGATCTCCTGCAGCAGGTCGGTGGTGGAAATCAGGTCGGGGCCGGCCGGCGCCGAGGTCTTCTCCTCGCGCTGTTTCAGTCCGCTGACGCGGATCTCGAAGAACTCGTCGAGATTGGTGGAAACGATACAGAGAAACTTCAGCCGCTCGAGCAGTGGTGTGCCCGGGTCTTTTGCCAGGTGCAAAACGCGTCGGCTGAACTCAAGCGCGCTGAGTTCCCGGTTGATGAAATAGTCGGGGAGCTTTAGATTTGGGCTGTCCACGGCTCGATCCGGCCCGCAGACGACCTACTATATCAGCGCGATTCTGCCGCAATGTTACGGCGGTCACACTTGTCATAAGAAGCGCGGCGCGAATCCGGGCCGCGTGACGGCGATCAACCCTGGCGCGATCGCCCGCTGGCGCCGGCGAGCCGCGCCCGTGCCTCGAGCCGCTCGAGCAGCGGCGCTGCGGCGCGCTGGAACTCCGGGCGCAGAGCCGGATCGAGCGGTGTCGCATCCGGAAGCTTCACGGTGCGGGGATTCACATGAACCCCGTTGATGCGATATTCGTAGTGCAGGTGCGGCGCGGTGGCGAGCCCGGTTGCGCCGACGTAGCCGATGACCTGGCCCTGGGTGACGCGCTGGCCCTCGCGTGCGCTGCGGGTAAACCCCGAAAGGTGCCCGTACAGCGTGGTGATCCCGCCCGGGTGCTGCAGGATGACCGCGTTGCCGTAGCCGCCTTTGCGCCCGCGGAATACCACTTTGCCGTCACCGGGCGCGCGTACCGGCGTGCCCGAAGGGGCCGCGTAGTCCACACCCTGGTGGGCACGTATCGTGTTCAGAATCGGGTGCCGGCGGCGCGGATTGAAATCGGAGCTGACACGCGAGAAGGCGAGCGGGGCGCGCACGAACGCCTTGCGCAGGGGCTTGCCTTCCGGTGTGTAGTAGTTCACGCGCCCATCCGGCGTCTTGTAGCGCACCGCACGGTGCCGCGCGCCCTGGTTGACGAACTCTGCTGCGAGGATCTCGCCCTCGGCCAGGCGGGCGCCATCGCGCCAGTGCTCTTCATAGATCAGCGTGAACTGGTCGCCATCGCGCAGATCGAGTACGAAGTCGATATCGGAAGCGAAGATCGAGGCCAGCTTGAGGATGGTTCCATCAGAGACGCCGGCCTGGGAACCTGCCTCGAACAACGAACTGGTGATGGTGCCGGTGACTTCAGCGGCACGCGTCTGGAAGTCGAGCGCGATCAGGTCAGCGCGGTAGGCGCCGCCGGCCCGGGTAACCTCGAGAGTCGAGAACAGGTCGACCTGCCGGACGATGCTCTGGATCGAGCCGTCGGCCTGCGTGACCTCTATTTCGTCGCCTGGCTTGAGCAGTCGCAGGTATTCCTTGGCCGGCGCGAGTTTCAAGATTTTCGCCAGGTCGTTGAGGTTAAGCCGTTCACGGCGGAAAAGGCGGTCCAGAGTGTCACCGCGACGCACCTTGAGCGTGACCGTTTGTTTCCCGCCGGCCATCGCATCGGGATCGCCGAAGGCGCCGACGCCCGCAGGCTTGGCCGGATGGGTCAGCAAGGGCAGGCTGAAAACGGGCTTGATCGCGGCCAGGGTCTGATCCAGGCGCAGCGCATCCCGGTATCCCGGATCGGGTACGACGAATCCTATCGCGAGAAGCGGTAATCCGAGGCCGGTAGCGAACCAAGGCAGGCGACGGGTTCGCGCCGCAGTGCGGCCAGATCTGCCGACGTTGAAGATCAATGGGCCTGCCTGTTCCAAATCGGCGCTCCAAAAAAACATGCCGGAGCGAGCGGCGCATCGTATGCGTCCACCCCGGCCTAGCCAGACTTCTTGCCCCGCCCAGTGTTCTCCGTCCTGGACAGGTCCGACCCCACAGGTGATGCCGCAGTGGCAAACTCAGCCGAATTATTAACGGCATCAGAAGCCTAGGTCAACACAGCCGGTGATTCTGTGACCGGCGGCACGTTATTGTCGCCGGGTTGGTTGTCTCTGAGCTGGGGGCAGGCGCCCGGGTGACCGGCTGTCATGAATTGTTTATGCTCGCCGGTCGCTTTTTGCCGGATCTTGCCGGGCGCACGTGCAAATGCCGACAGTCGAACAGCAGCTCGCGGAAATCCGGCGTGGGGCGCAGGACATTCTGCTCGAGGACGAACTGCGAGCGCGCCTCGCGGAAGGGCGCCCGCTGCGGGTCAAGGCCGGTTTCGACCCGACAGCGCCGGATTTGCACCTCGGCCACACCGTGCTCATCAACAAGCTGCGCCAGTTCCAGGATCTGGGGCACGAGGTCATTTTCCTGATTGGCGATTTCACGGGCATGATCGGTGACCCTTCCGGGCGCAGCGCGACCCGCCCCCCCCTGACGCCGGAAGACGTGCGGCGCAATGCCCAGACTTACGAGGCCCAGATCTACAAGATTCTCGACCGCGATCGGACCCGTATCGAGTTCAATTCCCGCTGGATGTCAGGCATGGGTGCCGCGGACCTGATTCAGCTGGCGGCCCGGCACACGGTCGCCCGGATGCTGGAGCGTGACGACTTCCAGAAGCGGTACGCCGCCGGCAAGCCGATCGCTATCCACGAGTTCCTGTATCCGCTGGTACAGGGCTACGACTCGGTCGCCCTCAAGGCCGACGTTGAGCTGGGCGGTACCGACCAGAAGTTCAACCTGCTGGTGGGTCGCCAGTTACAACAGGCAATCGGCCAGCCGCCCCAGGTGGTGATCACGATGCCGTTGCTCGAGGGGCTTGACGGCGTCAACAAAATGTCGAAATCCCTCGATAACTATATCGGCATCACGGATCCGCCCGCCGACATGTTCGGCAAGGTGATGTCGATCTCGGACCCGCTGATGTGGCGTTACTACGACTTGCTGAGTTTTTTGCCGGCCGGTGAGATCGAGCAATTGCGCCACTGGGTTGCCGGGGGCGGCAATCCACGCGACGCAAAAATTCAGCTGGCGGCAGAGCTCGTCGGGCGTTTCCATGGCGAATCTGCCGCCGAGCAGGCCCGCGAGCAGTTCTTGCGGCGGTTCAGCAACAAGCAGTTACCGGAAGATCTCGAGACATTGAACGTGCACGCCAGCGATGGGCGCCTGGGAATCGCGCACCTGCTGCGCGAGGCCGGGCTGGTACCGAGCACTTCGGAGGCCCTGCGCATGATCCGCCAGGGCGCGGTACGCATGGACGGCGAGCGGGTCACCGATGGCAAGCTGGAGTTAGCGGCTGGCGCCACACATACCTTCCAGGTCGGCAAGCGCCGGGTGGCCCGGATCAGCGTGATCGGGTGATCGAAAACGCCCGGATCTGTTGACCATCGCAAAACCCCGGTTATAATTCCGCTTCTGCCCGCGGTCCTCGCGGGTTCTTGTTCTTTAACAATCGGGAAACAGGTAGTTTGTGTGGGCGCTCGCGTCGATCGGCATCTGCCGAGCCCGATGTGAGTGACCGAACTGTATCGCTTATGCGTATCAGTGAGGGATCTCAGCTTCAACAGCTCAAGAGCTTAAATTGAAGAGTTTGATCCTGGCTCAGATTGAACGCTGGCGGCATGCTTAACACATGCAAGTCGAACGGTAACGCGGGGGCAACCCTGGCGACGAGTGGCGGA
>CAYOFE010000026.1:0-8191 GCA_964403135.1 uncultured Chromatiaceae bacterium
GCCGAACGGCGCATGAGAGGCATCGTCAACGCCGCGCCGACCACCGCGTCGGCACGGCTGGAACTCGGCAACGTTTATCGGTGGCGCGGCTGGCCCGATAAGGCCGCAAACGAATACCAGCAGGTGCTCGCCTCGGATCCCGATTGGATCGCGGCGCACGCGGGCATGGCCAACGCCGACATGGATCGCCAGCAGTGGCGCAGGACCGAGGCGCGACTGCGCGACCTCGAGCAGCGGTTGCCCGACAATGGCGGTGTGCGCAATCTCAGCCGGCGCTGGAATCTGCACGAGCGCACCGAAGTGCGCATCGAAGCGCGCTGGGGTGACAGTACTGGCGAAGCGTTCGGCTCCGACCAGTACGACATCGACGGCTGGCTGTACTCCCCGCCCCTCGGCGACAACTGGCGCGCCTTCGTCCACACCTACGACAGCTGGGGCGAATTCACCGAGGGCGACATCGACCGGCGCCGCGCAGGTGCGGGCGCCGAATACCGCGGCGGGCCGCTGACGGCCTGGGCCGAGGTTAACGCCGATCGCTCCGGCTACGACGACACCGGGTTCGCCACGGCGGCGAATTACCGGCTCTCGGACCACTGGTCCGTGGGCGGGCTGTTGCAGCTCAACAGCTACTCGACGCCATTGCGCGCACACAATGGCGCCATCGACAGCGATCTCGCCGGCCTCGATGTCGAATACCGCCGCGATGAATCATTCGCGGCCGGTGCCGGGGTGCGCTACCAGGACTTCGATGACGGCAACGAGCGCACCGGCATCTTCGCCAACACGCGCTGGAACGTTTACAGCCGGCCACGTTACAAGCTCGACGTCACCGCTTATGCCGCCACTTCCAGTGCCGAGGACCCGAACGCGCCGTATTTCAATCCGGATCGCGACTACGAACTGTCCTTCGGGCTCGACAATCGCTGGTTGATGTACCGCCGCTACGAACAGACGCTCACCCATCGGCTTGGTGTTGGCGCCGGCTTCTACGACCAGGAATCCTATGGGCCAGGCGATGCCTACGACAGCGAGGGGATCTGGGACATCGACTACGAAGTCATCTGGACGCCGAACGATGCCTGGGAGCTGCGCGGCGGCTGGCACCGGGCCCGGCGCACCTACGACGGCAATAACGAGTATCAGGAGTTCTGGCGTATCGGCATCTACGGGAGGCTGCCGTGAAGCGTCGCACCCGAGCCTGGCGTTCGACTCCCGGCGCGTCGCGCCGCGCAGCGGCGTGGACGGCAACGGCGCTTGCGACCGCGTGGATCGGCTCGCCCGTGCGCGCTGCAGATCCGGGGCATTTCCACGCCATCACCTATCACGACGTCACCGATCAGGCGGGCAGCGACCCGTATGCCGTAACCACTGCCAATCTCACGCAGCACTTCGAGTGGCTTCGCAAGGAAGGCTATTCGGTCGTCGGCCTCGATGAAATCCTGGCGGCCGCCAACGGCGGCCCTGCCCTGCCGCAAAAAGCGGTTCTGCTGACGTTTGACGATGGCATGCGCAGTGTCTACACCCGCGCGTTCCCGTTATTGAAACTGTTCGGTTACCGGTCCGTGGTGAGCGTCGTCACCGGGTGGGTCGGCGCGGAACAGCCGATTGCCTATGACGAACGCACCCTTGCGGCGGAGGATTTCCTCACCTGGGAGCAGCTGCGCGAAATGCAGCGCTCGGGGCTGGTCGAGATCGCCTCGCACACCCACGCCATGCATTCCGGCGTGCCGGGCAATCCGCTCGGCAACCTGCAACCGGCTGCTGCCACCCGTATTTTCTCCAACGGCGGCTACGAAGATGATGCGGCATTCATGTTGCGCATCGAAGATGATCTGCTGCGAAGCGCCACCGTGATCCGCGAGCAGACCGGGCGGGCACCGCGCGCCGTGACCTGGCCATATGGCACGTGGACCGATTCGGGACGGCAGACCGCCGCGCGCCTCGGCATGACCCTGTCACTGGGCCTCGGTACGTCGCGGCTCGACAACGGCCGATACGGCGTGTTGATCGGCCGCGACATGGCCATGAGCAACCCGAGTGTCGCGCAGTTCGCCGCCATGTTCGCCAGTAGCTCGCATGCCACCGCAATTCGAGCCGCGCGGGTCGAACTCGACAGCATCTACGACCCCGATGTCCTGCAGCGGGAGCAGCGGCTGGGAGCGGTGCTCGAAGCCGTCCGTCTGCACGGCCTGACCCACGTGCTGCTCACGGCGTATTCCGATACTGACCACGACGGCCGCGCCGACAGCCTGTATTTTCCGAACAGTGAGCTGCCGGTGCGCGCTGATCTTTTCAATCGCGCCGCGTGGCAGCTCACGAAGCGGTCCGGCATGCAGGTCATCGCCTCGCTGCCGTTGACGGCCTACTCGGCCGGCTGGATGCACGACACGGAACGGCGGCACCGCGCTATCCGGGACATCTATGCCGACCTGTCTCGCCACGCGAGCTTTCACGGGCTTCACTTCGCCGATGGGGCGATACCCCGCGACGACGATCTGGCCCTGAGCGCCGAGCTGGCCGCGACGGTACGGCGTGAGCGGCCGCAGATCCTGACCATGCGCTCGTGGTCTCTGGCGCCCGCCGCGGGGCACGAGTCGCGTCTGGATGCCTACACCATGCAGTACGACTACGTGATGGTCGCCGCTCACCCGTTACCGGACGGCGCACCTGCAGCCCGTGAGCTCTGCAGTCGCCTGATGCCCCTCACTGCCGACCGGCCGGCGACCATGCAACGGCTGATCGCCATGCTGCCGGGCCATGCCAATGCCCCGGGAGTGCCAACGGGGGCTGTGCTCGGACCACTTGCCGGCTGCGGCCTGCGCCACTTCGCCTGGCAAGGCGAGATACAGCCCGGTGCACCCAAAGCCTACGACCAGACGCGGCAGCTCATATCCGCCGCAGACACACCAGGGAGCCGGTGACCATGTCCTTCAGTGATGCATTGCTGCGGCTGCTGGACTTCACGTTCTACTACCCGCTGTTCATGTCGTTCCTGTGGATGACGGGCGCCATCTATTATTTCTTTTATCGCGAGCGCGCCGAGCACCGCGCACCCGATTCCCCTCCGGAATTAGCGGATGCGCCTCCGGTCAGCTATCTGATTCCCTGCCACAACGAGGCCGAGAACGTCAGGGAGACGATTCAGTCACTTCTCGAACAAGACTATCCGGAGTTCGAGATCATCGCGATCAATGACGCGAGTACCGACAACACCGGCGCGATCCTCGACGAGATCGCGCGCGGCGAGCCTCGCCTGCGCGTGATCCATTTTGACACCAACCAGGGCAAGGCGATGGGCCTGCGCATGGGTGCGCTCGCCTCGCGGCACGAAATCCTGGTCTGCATGGACGGCGACGCCCTGCTCGACCGGCATGCCACGCGCTGGATGGTCCGTCACTTCGTCGCCGGCCCGCGGGTCGGCGGGGTCACCGGCAACCCGCGCGTGCGCAACCGCACGACGCTGCTCGGCAAAATCCAGGTTGGCGAGTTCTCCTCGATCATCGGCATCATCAAGCGCGCGCAGCGAATTTACGGCCGCCTGTTCACCGTGTCGGGCGTGGTTTCGGCATTCCGCAAGTCGGCCCTGCACCAGGTCGGGTACTGGGGCCTCGACATGGTCACCGAGGATATCGACGTCAGCTGGCGCCTGCAGATCAATCACTGGGACATCCGCTACGAGCCGAACGCTTTGTGCTGGATTCTCATGCCGGAGACCCTGCGCGGCCTGTGGCGCCAGCGGCTGCGCTGGGCACAGGGCGGCATCGAGGTGCTGCGTGACCATGGCGGCAGCCTGTTCCGCTGGACCTCGCGACGCATGTGGGTGGTCGCGCTGGAACTGCTGGCCAGCACAGTGTGGGCATACACCATGGGATTCGTGTTCGTGTGCTGGTTGCTCGGCCAGTTCATCGGTTTGCCGGCGCCGCTCGCCAACGCGACCATTCCGCCCGGCTGGAGCGGCGTCCTGCTCGGCACGACCTGCCTGATGCAGTTCGCAATCAGCATCACCATCGACAGCCGCTATGAGCCCGGTCTCGGCCGGGTCTACTACTGGATGATCTGGTATCCGATGGTCTACTGGATGGTGCAGGCCGCGGCGAGCGTCGTCGCCGTGCCGCGGGCACTGCTGAGACCGGCAGGCCGCCGGGCGATCTGGAAAAGTCCCGATCGCGGCCTGCGGCCGACAGCAGGTGCGTGAACATGGCAAGGAGCAACGAACAACGCACGATCGATGTCCCGCAGCTGTTGAGCAGGCAACAGCGGGCGCGCGATACCGCCCTCACGGGGGTAATGTGGGTGATATACGCCTATCTGTGGCTGCCCGCCGTCAGTCTCGGCGCGTGGTTTCTGGGCATCGATTTCGCCTACGAGGTCATGGTACGGGCCGGCGGCGCCGCGGGCTTGCGCGGAATCCTCGGCTGGTACGGCCTCGCGCTGCTGGTCATGATCGTCGGCGTCACCGTCTGGTCCGGCGTCGAGCGCATTCGGTTTCGCGGCAGGGAGCGCCGCCACGCTATCCCGCGCGTCAGCGATGAGGCAGTTCAGCAGGGGTTCGGCGTGGAACCAGCACAGGCCCGGCTGCTGCGCCAGGGCAATTGCCTGAGGCTCAGTATCGATCCCGATGGCCGCCTGCGGAATGTCAGGAGCGGCGCGGAGCCGCATCGGACGGCGTGAACGCCTGGCGGGTCTTTGGCCGGCGGGGCCGACCCGCCGAGAGAATGAAACCCGCCAGCAGCACAAGGTAAAGCCAGTTGCCCTGCAACCGGACTTCAGCGCTCAACGCCCAACCGACTCCGATCAGCACGCCCGTCAGAAGCACGGCGAACAGCAGCGTGGGAAGCGGGGAGTTCCTGCGTATCGTGTTCACGGCCCGATTATAGATCGTGAAGGCGATCACGGCGCGCAAGCCAACATAACTGACCTTGCGTAATGCGGCACCGCATGCCGTTCGTCCGCCGCGCAAGGCCGCCTGTCGCGCGATGCCCCGGCGCCACCGGAGCGCGACGCAGTTCACGATTCGCACTCGCCGGCAGCGCACCAGTGCAGCTCAGACAACCCGTATAACTTATTGGCTAACAAGTTGATTCTGACCCTATGCAATAGCGGCCCCGGATTATGCTCGCCCCCGCCAGGAGGCGCCGCGCCCGGTGCCGGCTGCGACCTCGCGTGAAGTACTTCAAAGTCACCGGACGCCTGGCTTACTAACCTGCGCCTCGCCAGCAGACGCAAGCAGGCGAGGCATTCATGACCGATCAGAAGCAGCGGGCGCGGGGATTCACTCTCGGCGAAATGCTCACCGCCATAGCGGTGATCGCCATCAGCCTGTCCCTCGCGGTGCCGAGCTACCAGAACGTCGTCCGCAACAACCGGCGGGCAACGGCGATCAACCAGCTCGTATCCACGCTGCACATGGCGCGCAGCGAAGCCGTGACGCGCAATGCTCAGGTGACGATCTGCATGAGCAGCGACGGCGCGACCTGCAGCGACGGCGGCTGGCACAAAGGCTGGATCTTTTTCCCGGATGCCGACCAGGACCGGCAGGTCGACGATGGCGAAACGATTCTCGGCGCCGGACCCGCGATGCGGGACCTCACCGTCGATTCGGATGAGTTTGCGACGTTCCTCGCATACCGGCCGAATGGCCGCATCATGGTCGATGAGGCTGGTGATAACACCGGGGCTTTCACCTTCTGCGATCAACGCGGCGCCGCATATGCGCGCGTCGTGATCATCAACCCGACGGGCCAGGCCAGGCTGTCCGAGCACATGGCCGACGGCTCGGATCCCGAGTGCCCGGAGGCGTAACGCAGATGCGTTCAGCGATGCTACGCAAGCCTCCACAGGGCGGGTTCGGCCTGGTTGAAATCCTGGTGACGATCCTGGTGCTGGCTGTCGGCCTGCTATCGGCAGCGTCGCTGCAGCTGCTGTCGAAGCGGTCAAACTACGACTCGGCTCAACGCACCTCGGCCGCGCACCTCGCGCAGGACCTGCTCGAGAGGATGCGCAGCAATTCCACGGCGCTCGGCAACTACATACCGGCCGGCGATCTCGGCGGCGACACGCTGGGTGATGCGCCGCCGGTGGACTGCGCCGATGCGGCCGTGGACTGCACGCCGGAGGACGTCGCGGCATATGACCTCTGGCAGTGGGAAGAACTGCTGGACGGCGAACTGGAGAATTCCGCTGGCGAGGCGGCTGGCGGCCTCGTCGCCCCGACCGCCTGCCTCACTGGCCCTGACTTCGGCGGCACCGGCACGTACTCGATCGCCATCGCCTGGCGTGGCATGACCGAATTGGACGACCCGGCAGTCGATGATTGCGGCGCCGGTGAAGGCAAGTACGGCGACGGCGACCGATACCGGCGCGTTCTGGTCGTGCGCACCTTTCTCAATGCCAGCTGATTCCGGACCGCAGCCTCATCGGGTACCACCGCCATGCAGCATAGAACCCGGCAGTCTGGCTTCACGATCATCGAGCTGATGATCGCTATGGCGCTCGGCCTGTTCCTCGTGGCCGGCGTCGTCACGCTGTTCATGAGCAGCCGCCAGAGCTTCAACCAGGACGAGAACACCGCCCGCCTGCAGGACGAAGCACGCTTCGCCATTCAGGAACTGGCCCGCGACCTGCGCATGGCCAGTTACCTGACCGAGCCGCTGGTGCCCGGATCCATCACCCAGGACGGCAGCCTGACACTGGCAACCGATTGCGGCAACCCCGCTCACGACCAGTGGGTTTACGATTTCACCGACGAGGACACCGGCGAAATCAGCACGCTGACGGCGCTGGACAACACCGACGGCCCCACCGCCGCCGCGAACTACGCCTGCATCGACGAGAACGAGATCGTCGAGGATACCGACGTCGTCGCGATCAAACGCGCCGGTGGCAGTCCGGTGCCGCCGGCGAACCTGCAGGCGGGAACCGTCTACATTCGCTCCAACGGCACCACCGGCCTGCTCTACAAGGACCCGCCGGTGATCGCGATCGCCGGCCCGTTCAACGACTGGGAGTATCGGCCGCGGATCTATTACATCCGCAACTTCACCAACGAGGCGGACGATGGTGTCCCCTCGTTGTGCCGGAAGGTCCTGACGACCAACGGTGAACCGAGCATGACCACCGAATGCATCGCGCAGGGCATCGAGAACCTGCAGCTCGAATACGGACTTGACACAGACAGCGACGGCAGCGCCGACCGCTATCTCGCCAACCCGACACTTGCCGAGATGCAGGACGTGGTCTCCGCCCGCGTCTTCATCCTCGCCCGGACCCGCGACAGTGATCGCCGCCATACCGACCCGAAGACCTATTCCATCAGCAATGCGCCTGACTACACACCTGCCGACAACTACCACCGGCGCGTTTATCAGGTCACCGTGACGGTCCACAACCTGCGCAACCTGCGCCGCCTCGGAGTCTGAGCATGCCGACTGCGATTGCCATGCCCCGAACGCAAAGCGGCGCGGTCCTGCTGGTGGCGCTGGTCTTCCTCGTGGTCCTCGGTCTGTTCGGCCTGACCTCGATGCAGTCGAGCCGGTTGCAGCTGCGCATGGCCAACAACGAAGAGGTGCGCATCAACGCGCACCAGGCCGCTCAGGCGCTCGTCGATGCGGTGGCCGGTACGCCGGACATGACACCGGTGATCGGTGCGGCGGGATTTACCTTGTGCACGGCCGGCCAGCCGGACTGCGACCGGGAAAGCCTGTTCATGCCCGACGGCGCGCTTGCCGACGAGGTCACCGACGGGCACCTGTGGGGCACCGCGGTGATGACCGCACCGACCAACAGCCCGCCGCCGCGCGGCCTCGGCTTCAGCGCCGACAAGTTCACCAGCACCGCCTTCCAGGTGGAAACCACCTACGACCGCGCCGATGAGGGGCGCGGGCGGGCGGACGTGACCGCGGGCCTGATCATCCTGACGCCCATCAACTGATGCAGCACTGCAGGGACGCAGACACATGCGCACAAACTCAAAATTCCTGTCATGGGCCGGCACGGCGCTCCTGACGATCGCCGCCGGGGCGACGCCGGCACGGGCCGACGACACGGACATCTACATCAACAACGTGCCCAGCGCGGGCAGCGCGCCGATGGTGATGTTCAGCCTCGATTACCGCCCGAACCTCACGGCCACCGCCTGCCAGGGCGACGAGTGCGACTACCTGATCGCCGGCGGCTATCTGCCCGTCCAGGC
>CAYOFE010000026.1:8201-27817 GCA_964403135.1 uncultured Chromatiaceae bacterium
ACGGCGCGCGGGGAGGTCGTGATTGTCGACACCTTCTTCGACGTGCTCCGCGCGGTCCTGAAGAAGGTCATGGAACCGCTCGAGGGGGTGAAGGTCGGTTTGATGATCAACCACGACCACCGCAACAACTGCGAGAATAAAGTTCAGGCCAATTGCAGTAACGGCGGCTACATCGCGCGCGGCTTCGAGCTGTTCGAGAAAGACGACAGCAACGGCGCCAAGCAGGAATTTCACGATATTCTCGCCGCGATCCCGCTGCCGCAGGGCAACCAGAGCCACTCTTACCAGGGCAAGGAGCTGTTCTTCGAGTTCTACCGGTATCTCACCGGTCAGGGCGTCTACAACGGGCACGTCGGCTTCACGGACTTTGCCAGCGATGGCGCGACCAACCTGAACGTGGACCATCCCGGCTCGGACTGGGACACGCAGATCGAGAACGTCGCCGGCACCACGTACATCTCACCGATCGACGCGCAGGCGCAGTGCGCCAAGATCTACACCGTCAACATCCTGTTCCAGGTGTCGAACCAGGAAGCCGACTCGGATGTCGCGATCAAGAAGTCGGTCGCGCAAGGCGGCATGGCGGTGGCCGGGAACAACATCACGTTTCCGCAGGTCATCAAGAAGCTCAATGACATGGATCTCGCCGACGGCGCGCACGGCACCGCGCCGCTCATCGATGGCGTGCAGAACGTCACCTCGTATTTCATCGTGGATCCGACCAAGATCAACGTCACCACCACCAGCTACGCGGTCGCTGGCGGCACCGGCGCGCCGCTCGCCCTCGACGAAGAGCCCGAGGAGCTCGAACGCACGATCACCGACATCTTCAAGCAGATCCTGAGTGTCTCGACCACCTTCGTGGCGGCCTCGGTGCCGGTGAACGTCTTCAACCGCGCCGAGATCGTCGACAACGTGTACATCGGTCTGTTCCAGGTGGACAAGGATGCCCAGCCGTTCTGGACCGGCAACGTGAAGAAACTGCGCGTCGCCGGGCTCGACACCGGCAGCCCGTATCTCGTGGATGCCAACAACCAGGTGGCAGTGGCGGCCGATGGGCGCGTGCGCTACACGGCGCTCACGTACTGGACCGACCCCGCTACCCTGCCAGCCCCGGACACCAGCGAAAACGAGGTGGCCGGCAAGGACGGCCGCTCGACCGCGCGCGGCGGCGCCGGCCAGAAGATCCCGGGCTTCACGGGCACCGGAACGGGGCTCACCAACGGCACAGCGGGCGCGCGCCAGCTCTTCTATGACACCGCAGACGGCAGCCTCGCAGCGCTCAACGCCGACAACGCCACCGCCACCGCGCTACAGGCCGATCTCGGCGCTGCCGACTCGGCCACGGCCCTGGCGCTGCTGAAGTACGCCCGCGGCATGGACGTGGATGACCTGGACGCCGACAGCAATGTCACCGAAGCCCGTTCCTGGATCTTTGCCGATCCACTGCATTCGCGGCCATTGCCGATCAATTACGGCGCCAAGGGCAGTTACAGCGAAGACAATCCGGCCATCTTCATCGCCGTGGCGTCCAACGACGGCTACATGCGCCTGATCCGCAATACGACCACCGGCGGCGCGCAGAGCGGCGCGGAAGTCTGGGGCTTCATGCCTCGCAGTGTCATGGACAAGCTCGCGACGCTGCGGACCAATGCGGCCGGCACCGCGCACCCGTACCTCGTGGACGGCTCCCCCGTGGTCTGGATGGATGATGCCGATGCCGACGGCACGATCGACGCGGGCGAGAAGGCTTACCTGTTTTTCGGCATGCGCCGTGGCGGCAAGGCCTACTACGCCCTCGATATCAGCGATCCCGACAATCCCGCGTTCCTGTGGAAGATCGAGAAGGGCGGCGACTTCGCCGAGCTTGGCTACACCTTCTCCGATCCGCGGGTGGTCCGCATTCAGGGCGACAGCGGACTGGTCACCGCGCTTGCCTTCGCCGGCGGCTACGACACCAACAAGGACACCCACGCGCTGGGTACCGACGATACGGAAGGCAATGCGATCTACATCGTTAACGCCGAAACCGGCGAGCTGATCTGGAAAGCGGTCGGCGGCAGCGGTAGCGACTCGGATACCGTGTTCCACCACGAGGACCTGGTGGACAGTATTCCCTCCACAGTCTCCGTGCTCGACAGCGACGGCGATGGCTTCCACGACCGGATCTATGTGGGCGACACCGGCGGCAATCTGTGGCGGGCCGACATAGCCGGGTCCGATACCGAAGAGTGGCAGTTGACGCGCCTCGCAGCGCTCGGCCGGCACGCCTCGGACGCCAGCGGCAAGGCCACGGACCGGCGCTTCTTCGCGCGGCCCGACATCGTCCAGTCCCTCGATGAGGACGGACCGTTCGACGCCGTATTGATCGGCAGCGGCGACCGTGAGGATCCGCTCGACAAGGGCGACGTTACCGCGAACTGGCTGTTCATGGTCAAGGACCGGAACATCACGAAAGGCACGGGACAGGACGAGGACTTCGAGCTCACCGACGACCTTGGCGATGTCACCAACACCTGTCTCACGCCGACGGATGAGTGCACCGCCGACCTGACGAACGGCTGGGCGATGCGCCTGGAGGCCACCGGCGAAAAAGGCCTGTCGACCCCCACCACGGTCAACAACGTCGCCTATTTCACCACCTATGTGCCGCCGGGAGCCTCCGCCGACGGCGCCTGCGGGCTGTCCGAGGGCTCCGGGCGGCTGTACGCGGTTGCTCTTTTCAACGGCGCCGCCATACGGAACTACGACACGACGACCGAGGAACTCGACCGGTACACGGAACTGAACTCCGGCGGCATCCCGGCCGAAGTCGTGGCCTTGCCGCCCGACTCGATCCTGCGCCCCGACCTGGAGGTCGAGCCGACCAGCGCGCCGACGCGGTTCGAGACCTACTGGTTCGAGTCGGAAGACGACGACCTGTAATGCGTCGATCACAGGCGGGCAACGGATCGCAGCTCATGGACGGGAGACGATGATGCTCAGAGTGTCAATCAATTGGCGGCTTGGCTGCTCGTCGGGCTTCACCCTGGTGGAGATGGTGGTGGTCGTTGCGATCATCAGCATCCTCGCTGCCGTCGGCTACCCTTCATATATCGAATATGTGGTTCGAAGCCACCGCCAGGCCGCGCGAGCCGCGCTGCTCCAGGTCGCCGACCGGCAGGAGCAGTTTTTCCTCGACAACAAGCGTTACGCAGAGACGCTGGATGAACTGAATTACGGCGATGCCACGCTGGGTCTCGACGCGGATGGCCAGTTCACCGCCGCTGACGACGACGACCGCACCTACCGGATCACCTTGGACGGCGACGATGCCTCGGACACAACGTATACGGTCCTGGCGATTCCCGACCTGGCGCAGGCCGAACGGGACACCGCTTGCGGCACCCTGTCACTCTCCCATGCCGGTGAACGGCAGCAGACGGGAGCGGGCGAAAACTGTTGGTAAAATACAACATTTTGCCAATCGGGCTGTCAGAGCCGAAACCTACGTTGTCTGATAAAAGTTGCTGGAACTGGCTGGCATTCTTGCTTTCCGGTCGTATTTGTTAAACCATTAGCCCGGGAGTCGCGCAAGGGGTGTGCGCCCCGTCTTGTCCACCGACGAGTCGGGTCACCCAAGCGCTTCAAATGTCTGACACCTGGGGGTTTACATGTACAGAGTCAAACTGTCGCCCGTCGCGTTGCGTTGCGGGCTTGTGATGACGTGCGTCTCCATGCTGCCGATTGGCGCGGCGTGGGGACAGGCAGCCGGCGACGATATCGAAGAGATTATCGTCACCGGTTCGCGCATTCTGCGCGATCCGGGCAACTACGTCGGCCCGATGACGATCGTCAACGACAAGTTACTCGAGGAAATCCCGACCTACAGCCTGAAGGATGCGCTGGACCAATTGCCGGCCATCGGCGCGCAGGCGACGGGACGCAACAACTCCAACGGCGGCCGCGGCGCGGAGTTCACCGAAATCCATCAGCTGGAAACCGAGCGCACGCTGGTGCTGCTGAACGGACGGCGGATGGTCAACACCATTCGTGACAGCCTCGGCCTCGGCGTCGACATGCAGTCGTTCCCGATCAACATGATCCAGAACGTCGAAATTCTTCAGGATGGCGCTTCGGCGGTGTATGGTTCGGACGCCATCGCGGGTGTGGTCAACATTGTCACCAGGAAGGATTTCGAAGGATTCGAGGTCACCGGTGGCGCGGGCCTTCCCGACGAGTCCGGCGGCGACACCTATAATCTTGGCGCCCTGTGGGGCATGACCGGCGAGCGCGGGTTTTTCAATGCCGGGCTGACCTGGAAGACCACCGATATGATCGACTACCAGGAGCGCGACTGGTCGAAGGACCCGATCCTCGGCCAGCTCGACGCCGGCGGTGGCCTGATCCTGACGCTGTTCGGCAGCGGTATCCCGCCGGAAGGCCGCCAGCCCGACGCGGGAATCATCTTCAAGCCGAATCCCGACACCGGAGAGAGCTTCCAGTACTACGACACGTTCTGCCTGCGCCAGGACGCGAGTGTCGGCGAACCGGGGAGCCTCGACTGCATCAAGAACCTGGGCCATCGCTTCAACTACAACGACATTCCGGGCGGCAACTCGCTGATCAACGATTCCACCGTGATCAACTTCATGGGCAACGGCGAGTATCGTTTTGACAGCGGCGTTACCGGCTACGTCGAGGCGTTGTTCACGCATCGCGACAACAAGCTGTTCTTCACGCCGTTGCCGGTGGCCGACGCGCACGGCAAGTGGACCGACATGATCCCGGTGCCGGCCAATAATCCCTGGGTGCCGGCCGATGCGCTGGCGGTGATCCAGGCGGCCCAGTGCTCGGACGCGGATGGCAACCCGATCCCGGGTTGCGTGCCGCCGTCCTCGTTCCAGATGTGGTGGCGCGGCCTCGATGCTGGCAACCGCGTGTTCGATGTGGACAGCGACACCTACAAGGCGACGGGTGGCTTCCGCGGCGAGCTGGAGCTGCTGCAGGGCCGCGAGTGGAACTGGGACAGCTGGTTCACGATGGGCCGGTCCGAACTGCACGAGGTGACCGACAACCAGGTCCATGCGACGAACCTGCGCATCGCGGTGGACCCGACGCTGTGCGCGGTTGACATCGCCTGCCCGAAAGTCACGGCGGACAACCTCGCAGCCGCGCAGGCGGAAAACCCGAATGTCCAGGTCGGCGATCCGCTGGTGAATATTTTCGGCCGCAACAATTTCACGCAGGAAGAAAAAGACTATATTCTTTATGACGACACCGACGATACCAGCTACGATCTGTTCCATCTGGGCGCCACCATCACCGGCGACCTGATGGATCTGCCGGCCGGTGCGCTCGGCTTCGCTTCCGGTCTCGAATGGCGCCGGGAGCGTGGCGAGACGCAGCCCTCGGGTGTCGTCGAGCAGGGCGACAGCGGCGGCAACTTCTCGCAGTCCACCAAGGGCGATTACCGCGTCATCGAGGCCTACGCGGAGTTCAACGTGCCGCTGCTGCGGGACATCACGCTGATCAATGCGCTGGATCTCGACGCCGCGGTGCGCTGGTCGGACTACGACACCTTCGGCAGCGAGACCACCTACAAGGCCGCCCTGAGCTGGGCGCCGATCGAGACCCTGCGCCTCCGCGGCGTGGTGTCCACCGGTTTCCGCGCGCCGAACGTGCTGGAACTCTTCGGCGGCATCGCCGACAGCTACGAGCTGGTCAGCGATCCGTGCAGCGGCTGGGACCAGCCCGGCGCGAATCCGACCGTCGCGGCAAACTGCCAGGCCGAGGGTGTGCCGCCAGGCTACATCCAGAACGCCTCGCAACTGAAAGTCTCACAGGGCGGCAACCCGGACCTTGATGCCGAGGAATCCGACAACTGGTCGCTGGGCCTGGTCTGGCAACCGGCCTTCATCGAGGGCTTCCGCCTGTCGGTCGATTACTATGACGTCGAAATCGACCAGGCGGTCGGCACGCCCAATACCGTGGATGTCATCACGGCTTGTTATGAGACGCCGGGGCTCTCTGCCCCGGAGTGCGACCGCTTCAGCCGTAACTCCGCCGGTACCATCACCCAGTTCCTGCTGCTCAACGAAAATCTCGCGACGGTCGAGACCAGCGGCGTGGACTGGAACGCGACGTACGCGTTCGACACCCGGTTTGGCCAACTGCAGTTCGACTGGCTGGGCAACTGGCTGGACGAGTACGTGGAAACCACGGCCACCGGCGTGGTTGACGACCGCACCGGCAAGGTCGCCGGCACGATCGCCGACTACACGGGCTATCCGGAGTGGCGCTCCAATTTCGCCGTTACGCTGAGCCGCGACAACTGGTCGGCCGGTATCACCCATCGCTGGATGGACAGCATGGAGATCTTCGATGCGCTGGACTTCGACGATATCCACACCGAGGCCGACTCGGTGAACTACTTCGATGTGAACGCCACATATGAAGTGGGCGCCTGGGAGTTTGGTGCGGGCATCGAGAACTTCACCGACGAGGACCCGCCTTATGTGCCGGACACCTCATCGAACACCTCGGCCATCTACGACTGGGTCGGTCGCATGTACTACCTGCGCGCCGGCGTCAGCTTCCAGTAACGATCCGTTGGATACCCACCCGGCTGGCGGAAACGCCAGCCGGGTTTTTCTTTGCCGGCTGGAAACCCCTTGCCCGACCGGTGGCCCTCATGCCGCGCCGACCGGATTTGGCGCATGGAATCACCGCGCAGCGGCGCCCTGCGCCCGCGGATGGCGGCGCCGTATTGCCAGCAGCGCCCACGCAGGGTAGGGTTACGCATTGAAAATAAGGCGCCCAGCGCCGGTGACCAGGGGGGAACCTGCTGAGGACATGTGCCCGCCGCTTTGCGGCTGTGCGTACTGTCTCAATACGGCCTTGGCAGCCCACCCGGGCCCATTACCCATCTTTGCAGGTTGGAGGATGTATGAGGAAGCTAGCGGTCATTGGCGCCATTGCAGCCGGCGTGCTGGGCGGGGGTGGCGTTTCGCATGCTGCGTCCCAGAATTACCCCATTGAGGGCATCGCCGCCGGCGGGGTGGAAAGCAGCTGCACGAACATCACGCTCGCCTTCAACAACTCGGACTGCAGCTGGGCGAAGACGCGGCAGCCCTCAGTGCCGGCATGGTCGGGGCCGAGCACCGGCGCGGCACAGTACGCTCAGGGCAGCGTCGGCGATGATGCCGCCTACCGTCAGAGCCCTGGCGACGACAAGCAGCGTACACCGGTCACCGGGACCCTGACCATCGACGACGGCGGCACGCCGAATGACGGCAGCGACGATACGATCTCCGGCACGCTGGTGCTGGGAGAGGCGGCCCGCAACGTAACGACCGGCAACAACGACTACGCGCTGGAGCGCTGGAGTTCGATTACCCACACCATGGCCGCGACGCCGGTGAATTTCGCGACCGCAAATCCGGGCGGTGGCTTCACCTACATCATCGGTTCCAAGGGCATGCCCACACCGCGTGTCCTGCGCACGGTGGCCAATCCGGCCCAGTGCTGGCCGTCCGACGACGTACCGGGGAGCCTCGGCACCGTCGGCTGGTGGACGGGTCCGGCGACCGGCAATGATCGCGTCGGTCCCGAGGGCAGCGACGTATTCGGCGCCCCGGATGGCCTGGGCAACAAGGGCGCGTCGACGACCGCCGTCATTGCCGGCTGGAGCTGCGACGACGATACGATCGGCGATACAGACTGCACGCCACCGCCCGATCCGCTGCCGCCGCTGGTCTGCGTGGACGACATTGCGGACAATGAAGGCGGGGCGGACTGCAGCGGGGTCCCGGCGACAAGGCCGGCAACTCTGCTGTATAACAATATCCGCGGCCCGGGCTTCGACAACGTGATCCTCGAGGTCGTGACGGATGGCAGCGGCGCCATCACCTCGGGACTGGCCTACTGGAGTCGGGAATACCAGATCAACGCCGGGCCGGCAGCGGCCAACACCAGCGACGAGAATTCCTATTCATACGGGCTATGGATCTTCACCAGCCCCGGCCTCGACCTGCCGACCGGCGAGGATCCGGCCGATCCGGTGAATTTCCCGGCCTGCGCGAACTGGCCGGAACAGGATGTCCAGGACACAACGCCCGATCCGTTCAGCTTCACGGCGCAGACCGGCGTAGAGCAATCGGCGCTGATCACCTCCAATGCGGTGACCATCACCGGGATCGATGCGCCGGCCCCGGTCACCGTATCGGGCGGCGAGTATTCGATTGGCTGCACCAGCACCTTCACATCAGCTTCCGGTACGGTCAACAATGACGAGACCATCTGCGTGCGGCACACCAGCTCGTCCTCGCCAAACGGATCGGTCAACACCACGCTGGTGGTGGGCGGTGTGAGCGCCGTGTTCAGCAGCACCACGGCTTCCGGCGGCGGGGCCGGCGGCGGCAGCCAGATCCCGTTGCCGGGCGGCGGCAGCCTGGACCTGCTGATGCTGGGCGCCCTGCTCGGGGGGTTACCCTTGATCCGCCGCCGGCAGCGGCGCTGACACGGCTCGAGAGGCTTTGCGCTGGCCAGACCCCGCCCCGATGGCGGGGTCTTTCTTTTTCGGTCGCGGGAATGCGACGCTGTGGCAATGCCGAGCTTCGACCGGCCATCCGACACGGACATCGCGCCCTCCGCCTGGGTGGTGCGATTCGCCCCGCTGATCCGACCGGGAGGTCTGGTGCTGGACCTGGCTTGCGGACACGGCCGGCACAGCCGCTATCTGCTGGCGATGGGCTATCGGGTGGTTGCTGCGGACATCGACACCTCGGGGCTCAGCGATCTACGTACCCACAGCGGCATGGAAATCGTCGAGGCCGACCTCGAAACCGGCGCGTGGCCGTTCGCCAACCGCGCTGTTGACGGCATCGTGATTACCAACTACCTGCATCGACCCCATTTCGGCCGACTGCCGGATAGCCTCGCAGTGGGCGGCGTCCTGATCATCGAAACCTTCGGCGCCGGCAATGAGCGGTTCGGACGCCCGCGTAACCCCGCATTCCTGCTGCAGCCGGGAGAACTGCTGGATGCCTTTGCCACGCGGTTGCATATCGTGGCGTATGAGCACGGCATCGAGACCGAACCGCGCCCGGCGGTGCGCCAGCGGCTGTGCGCGGTACGCAGTGAGGGTCCGGTTGCGCTTCGGGACCGCAGCGGAGACACTGCGCATGACGAGGTGTAATCGCGGCTGGCGCCGCTCCCACACCAGTGCGCCGGCTGGCGCCGCTACCGCGTAATAGGCGAATCTTCAAGGCCGGCCTGGCAGGATGCCCCCGTACACGGTCAGCCCGTCGGCCGGCTGAGACTGCCAGAGCTGCTCGGCAAACCGCGGAATGCTCATCGCCACCACCGGGAAACACTCGACCCACTCACTCGGCTTGATCTCCGGCAGGTCGTACAGTGCGTAGCAGAAATAGTCGCGTTCATCGACGTGCCAGAATCCACGGATCGACTGCTTGTCGGCTGTGATCGAGCCGTCGGGATTGAAATAGGCCTTGAACACCAGCTCGGCTCCGTCGGAAGTCACCACCCGGTAACGCGTGGTGTTGCTCATCTGATGGTTCCAGAAGCTCGGAAAGCGCTCGGGAAAAGGTTTGCTGCGGTCCGTGTCGAACACGGCCTTGGGCAGTTCCGGCTTCGGCCAGTCGGCGCCACCGGTCTCCAGCATCATGAATGCGATCAGCGCCAGCCGATCGGGGTTCGGCACGCCCTCCGGAATCGCCATCTTGTTGCCGGGAACAGTTTTCAGCGGGTCCCCCAGAAATTCGTCGAGCCGGTCAGCATCCCAGTTGATGCCGGAACTCTTCAGAGCCTCGGAGTACGGGAACGATCCGCGGGTGCCGGCCTTAGAGCCCACGATTTTCCAGAGATTCGGGCCGGCCAGGTCGCTGCCATTTTCGACCAGCGTATGACAGGCACTGCAGCGCATCTGAAAGGCGCGCCTGCCGACCACGTAGTCCTGCCTGGCCAGCACATCACGGGTCAGCGTCTGCTGCGCCATCGCGGCAGCCGACGACAGGAACAAGGCAACGGTGAGGCTGGCGGCAACCAGCGCTACGAGCGGCCGGGGCATTGCAATTCCTTCCGCGACGGATACAACCGGCGCGATTATGGCACAGCGCCCGAGGTTGCCGGCGCTCAGGCAGAGGACGGGGCGGCCGGGATCGTGGAGGAGTCGGCCGCCAGGCTCACGATATTGAGTTTTTCGCTGAGAAGTTCCGGCGCCCCGACAAGGTAGCCCTGCGCATAGGTAACGCCGAGATTGCGCAGCAGTTTCAGCGCCTCGTCATCCTGAACGTACTCGGCGACGGTGTCGAGCTGCATGACGCGCGCCACTTCGGCGATGGCCGCCACCACCGATTGCGAGACCACGTTCGCGGCGATGTCCCGGATGAAACTGCCGTCGATTTTCAGCGTATCGACGGGAAACAGCTTCAGATACGCGAACGAGCTCAGCCCGGTGCCGAAATCGTCCAGGGAGAATTTGCAGCCGATCTTTTTCAGTTCGTGCATGAACGCCTGCGCCTGCCGCATCCGCGTCACGGCCACCGACTCGGTGATCTCGAACGTGATCATCTCCGGCGGTACACCGCTCAGCGCGAACTGCTCCTGCACGTACGGCAGAAAGGCATCGTTGCCGAGACTCTGGCCCGAAAGGTTGATGGCAAACCGCGCCTGCCGTCGGCCGATATCGGCGGCAGCGGCAGCCACGAGGCGCAGCGTGTTGGCCACTACCCAGCGATCGAGCTCCTCCATGAGCTGGTAGCGCTCGGCGGCCTTCATGAAGTCCGCCGGTGACACATGCCCGCCCCCATCGTCGAGCATCCGCACCAGCACCTCGTAGTAATGCGGCGCCTGCCCGGGCCTTAACGCCATGATCGGCTGGCCCATCAGGACCATGCGGTCGTTTTCGATAGCGCTGCGAACGAAGCCGACCAGCTGAATGTCATCGAGCCGGCGGATGATACTGACGTCAGAGGCCTCGTACACCTCGACCCGCCCGCGTCCGCGTTCCTTGGCCGCCTTGCAGGCCACCTGGGCAGGGGCCAGCGCCGCCCCGGCATTCTCCGGCCCTGCATCGAGCGGCCCGACGCCGATGCTGACTGAAGCGCGATAGGTCTGGTCTCCGCGCACGTGGACCTGCTCCCGGAAGCGGGCGCCAAGCTGCTCGCAGGCCTTGCGCGCAGCGCGCACGTGAACATTGTGCAGTAATGCGGCAAAGTTGTCGCCGGTTATGCGGGTTACGGCATGATCTGGAAACGCATCGCGCACCAGCGCTGCGAAACGGACGAGCACCTCGTCTCCAGATTCGCGCCCGAACGTGTCATTCACGACGTGAAGCTGATCGATGTTGAAGTACACCACGGTGTATTCGCCGCCGGTGTTGCAGGCTGCGATCAGCTCTCGCTCGAACACTGGCCAGGCCATCAGGCCCGTGAGCGCGTCGTAGTCGCGGTCGAGCACGTGCTCGATGTGCGAGACAATGTAGCGCACCACTCGCGAGCGGCGCCGCAGGCTGAAATCCGACTGGCGCCAGCCGGACAGCGCGAAAATTCCCTCAGCCTTGCGGCCCGAATGCTCGATCGGCAGCCAGACGAGATCATCGACATCATCGGCCACCGCATCGTCAAAAGCCCTGTCGGCCTGCTGCAGCAGGTTCTCGCACATCAGGTCGGCTTCCTGCTCGCTGATCGCCGATCCGCGCACCAGGCTTATGCGCTTGTCGGGTATCACCAGCATCAGGCCGCGGACCTGCAGGTACTTCTCGCACAGCGCCAGAATGCTCTGCAGGGCGGCGTCGCAGCTGAGCGGCTGGTGGGTCGCCCTGTCCACCTCATGCAGAAGCTTTTCCTCGGCGGCCTGGACGCTGAGCTTTTTGTACCCGTCGAGCAGGCGGAACCGCAGCGATAACTCCCGTTGCAGGCTGCGTACGGCCGGCCGCACCCGCGCCACGACATCATCGAACGCCAGGCCGGCGCCGGCCGGACCCACCAGCACGGTCAAGGCGCCCAGCGATTGCTGGCGATCGCCCTCCATGCGGACGAGATAGGCGGCACCCGTACCGACTCCGATACGCACCCCCTGCCCGCCTCTTACACCTTCACGCAATACGGCCGCTAACGCCGAGTCATAGGCCCCACCGAGCGTGGGGTGCGACGCGGGCAGCGATTGCCAGATAAGCTGGCCCTCGCGGTCATGGCACTGGAAGCCAGCCGCCTGGGGCAGTAATGCCTTCAGCAAAATGGCGTAATCGCCCAGGACCTGCTCTTTCTGGGGGCGTGCTTCCATTACCCGTTCCGGGCCGGATTTCGGCTTCAGACATAATGCCCGGCGTTTGGAATCGGGACTGTGACCGCGTTCTCAACGGGGGCGGTTACCTGTCAAGAGAGGGTCGCAACACCCTGAACTGTCGACTGTATCTCGCCGTGGGTCCGACCCGTGGTGGCGCGGGAAAACCAGGGGCTTCGGCATCGGCGATAATGCCTGCGGCTTTCCATCCCCCGTACCCGCGACTCGCTCTATGCCGTCGACCCGACGCCGAGCCTTGCAGCAATCCGGTAGCCTGGCGAGCGCACCGCCAGGGAAATACTGAGCCGGATATGAAATGCGCCGCCAGGGACGCGATCGTCCTCGACCTGAACGCCGTCATCCTGGCTGTGACCGCGGACCAGCCCCGCGTCTTGACGGTACGACTCCCTGCCGCGCCAGGCAGACAGCACAAGAGCGCCGGCACGATTCAGCCGATCTCGCTGCCCTCCGGCCCGCTCGATCCGGCCACCGACCGCACACTCGAACTGGCGTTGCGCGGCTGGATTCGCCGGCAGACCGGCATCGAGGTCGGCTACGTCGAGCAGCTGTACACGTTTGCCGACCGCGGCCGCAGCCATCAGGAACGCAGCGGTGGACCGCGATTGATCTCGGTCGCCTACCTGGCGCTGGTCCGCGAACAGCCCATCGCCGAGCGCACCGCGGCGTCCTGGCAGAACTGCTATGACTTCCTGCCCTGGGAGGATCGCCGCGGGGGGCAGTCGCCCGCTGTCCAGGTTCTCGCTGGCGCGCTGGCGCAATGGGCGCGGGCAGCGGCGACGGCCAACGAACGGCGCTTGCGTGAGGAGCGCATCGCGATCTGCTTCGGGCTCGCCGAAGCGGGCTGGGACGGGTACCAGGTGCTGGAGCGCTATGAGTTGCTCTACGAGGTGGGCCTGGTGCCGGAGGCCTGGTCAGACCGTGGGCGGCGGATTCCGGCCACCGTCGCCCGCAGCGGCGGGCTCGCCATGGCTTACGATCATCGTCGCATGCTGGCGACGGCCCTCGCACGCGTGCGCGGCAAGCTGAAATATCGCCCGGTGGTTTTCGAACTGCTGCCCTCCCGTTTTACGTTGCTGCAGTTCCAGCGCCTGGTGGAAGCACTGGCAGGCATACCGCTGCACAAGCAGAACTTCCGCCGGCTGGTCGAGGGCGGGCGATTGGTCGAGGGAACCGGCGCTCTGCAGTCCGGCGGCGCGGGGCGACCGGCCGAGCTGTTTCGCTTCCGCCGCGACGTGCTGCGCGAGCGCCAGGGTCCGGGCATTCGCCTGCCGGCAACCCGTGGCCGTCATGCTTGACCCGGTATGCCGCAGCCCTCTAGCATTGGTGGACTACCGGCATGAGCCGGTAACTCTTTCTGCTTTTTATACTCATATTGAGCATAACAATGGACCATCGGCCCAGCAGTAATTCGGCCCATGCACGCGACAGCGCCGCGGTCGCTCGGGCCACGGCGACGCTCTGGGAGCGCGTGCGTCACGTCATACCCGAGGTGGAGTGGGCGGTGCACGCGCCGCTCATCGCGGCAATCAACGAATTGAAACGAGAACGCAACGCAGTAATCCTGGCGCACAACTACCAGACGCCGGAGATTTTTTACGGCGTGGCCGACTTCACCGGCGACTCGCTGGCCCTGGCGCAGCAGGGAGCAAGGACGACAGCGGACGTGATCGTGCTTTGCGGCGTGCGCTTCATGGCCGAGACGGCCAAGATCATGAGCCCGGACAAGACCGTGCTGCTGCCGGACATGGAGGCCGGCTGCTCGCTGGCCGCCTCGATCACCGGCGAAGACGTGCGGCGCTTGAAGGCGCAGTACCCGGGCGTGCCGGTGGTGTGCTACGTCAATGCATACGCCGACGTTCGCGCCGAGGCGGATATCTGCTGCACCTCGGCCAACGCCGTCAAGATCGTCGAGTCGCTGGGCGTCGATCGCGTGATCTTCATCCCGGACGGATACCTCGGCCGCTACGTCGCGGGCAAGACCAAAGTCGAGGTCATCCTCTGGCAGGGCGCCTGCGAGGTGCATGAGCGCTTCACAGCGGCGGAACTGCGCGAGTATCGCCGGTCTCAGCCCGGCATCCATATCATGGCGCACCCCGAGTGCACTCCCGAGGTGCTGCGCGAGGCCGATTACGTGGGTTCGACCTCCGGCATGATCCGCCACATTGCCGACGAGCGCCCGGGGAAGGTTGTGCTGGTTACCGAGTGCTCGATGAGCGATAACGTGGCGGTTGAGTTTCCGGACGTGGACTTCGTGCGGCCCTGCAATCTGTGCCCATACATGAAAAAAATCACGCTGCCGAAGATCCTTCGCTGCCTGCAGACCATGAGCCCGGCGATAGACGTGCCGCGCGAGACCGCCGATCGCGCGCGACGCTCCATGGAGCGCATGCTCGCCGTGGGCCGCGCTTCGGCCACGACCTGAGCGATATCGCTTGTCTGCGCATGCGCCGTTCGAGGTGCTGGTCGTCGGGGCCGGGCTCGGCGGCTGCTCGGCGGCATTGCGACTGGCCGCGCAAGGACACCGGGTCGGGCTGCTGCTGAAGCGCGGCTTCGAGGACAGCTCCAGCTACATGGCGCAGGGCGGCATCGCCGCCGCCATCGGCAGCGACGACTCGCCCGCCATGCACGTGGCCGACACCCTCAAGGCCGGCGCCGGGTTATGCCACACCGATGCCGTCGAATTTGCTGCCGCCCATGGCGCCGAATGCATCCGCTGGCTGCAGGCGCAGGGAGTGGAATTCACCCGTGGCGATGATGGCCAGGCACTGCACCTGACCCGCGAGGGCGGGCATTCCCGGCGTCGCGTGGTGCATGCCGCCGACGCTTCCGGCCGCGCCGTGATCTCGGCTCTCGCCGCCCGCGTGAAGACGCATACGAATATCACGCTGCTGAGCGGCCAGATCGCCATCGATCTCGTCACATCGGCGAAAACCGGCGCTGCCGGCCCGAATCGCTGTCTTGGCGTATACGCGCTGGACCGGCGGAGCCGGCGCGTCGTCACGCACGCCGCGCGCGCCGTGGTGCTCGCCACCGGCGGGGCGTCGAAGACCTATCTCTACACGACCAACCCGGACACCTCGACGGGCGATGGCATTGCCATGGCCTGGCGCGCGGGATGTCGTGTAGCAAATCTCGAATTCGTGCAATTCCATCCAACCTGTCTCTACCACCCGCAGGCGAAGTCGTTCCTGATCTCCGAGGCCGTGCGCGGCGAAGGCGGGCGGCTGCTGCTGCCCGACGGCCGGCGCTTCATGGCTGACCACGACGAGCGCGCTGAACTGGCCTCACGCGACATCGTGGCACGTGCGATCGATTTCGAAATGAAACGCGGCGGGTTTGACTGGGTTTATCTCGACATCAGTCACAAACCGGCCGAGCAGACCCTGCGGCTTTTCCCGAATATCGCGGCACGGCTGCGCGAGTACGGCATCGACATGACGCGACAGCCGATTCCAGTGGTCCCGGCGGCGCACTACACCTGCGGCGGTATCGTCAGCGACCTTGGCGCCGCCACCGACCTGCCCGGGCTCTATGCCGTCGGCGAATGTGCATTCACCGGGCTTCACGGCGCCAATCGGCTGGCCAGCAATTCGCTGCTGGAGTGCGCCGTGTTTGGCGCCGCGGCGGCCGAGCGTGTGCATGCGGACCTGGCGGATCTGCCTGACGGGCGCCGTGCCCTGCCGGACTGGGACGAGAGCCGCGTCACTGACCCGGACGAGATGATCGTCGTATCGCACAACTGGGACGAACTGCGGCGATTCATGTGGGACTATGTCGGCATCGTGCGCACGACCAAGCGGCTGGAGCGCGCGTGGCATCGTGTGCGGCTGCTCAATAGCGAGATTGCGGAGTTCTACGGGCATTTTCGCGTGACGAACGACCTGATCGAGCTGCGCAACCTGGCGCTGGTGGCCGAACTGACGATTCGCTGTGCGCAGGCGCGGCACGAGAGCCGTGGCCTGCATTTCGTGCGGGATTACCCGCAGACCCTGCCGGATGCCGAGGCGCGCGATACCGTTCTGACGCCGCCGGCCTGAAGCGGGCGAAAGCCGCTCCGATCAGCTCGGAGGCCGTGGCTCCACGTAAGAACGGTTTACTGCGTTGAGCGAAGTGGTACCGGCAAACTGCATGATGCGCTTCAGTTCCTCGCGCAATATCACCAGCACGCGATTGACGCCCTCCTCGCCCCATGCGCCCAGCCCCCAGAGGTAAGGCCGTCCGATGCCGACGGCCTTCGCACCGAGCGCCAGGGCCTTGAAAACGTCCGTACCCCGGCGAAACCCGCCGTCAATGAGTACCGGCAACCTGCCGGCCGCGGCTACCACCTCGGGCAGGCACACGAGCGTGCCGCGGCCGCTTTCCTCCTGCCGGCCGCCGTGATTGGACACCATGATCGCGTCGACGCCGTGTTCGACGCAAAGCGCAGCGTCTTCACGCGTAACAATGCCTTTCAGCACCAGGCGCATGTCGGTGGTCTTGCGCAGCCACGCTATGATTTCCCAGGTGAGCGCCGGGTCGCCGATGCGTGGCGGACCGGGGAAGTTTACGAAGTTGCCGAGCCGCAGATGACTGCGCCCGCCCTCCGCAAGCCCACCCTGCCGGCTCCACCAGCGCTCACCCTCGCGGTTGCCGCGGGTATTCGAGTCCACCGTCAGCACCAGCGCCTTGCAGCCGGCCTCCTCCGCCTGGCGGATCAAGTGCTGCATCAGGTGCCGGTCCGGTGAGGCGTAAAGCTGGAACCATAGCGGTCCGGCGGCACGCGCGATCTCGCCCACGCTGAAATTGCTCACCGTCGAGCTCAGCATGAGGTAGCCGGCTGCCTTCGCTGCGCGCGCGGTGGCGAGCTCGCCATCCGCATGGATGGATTGCTGATTGCCGACCGGCGACAGGAATATCGGCAGTGCCATCGGCTGGCCAAGCAACTCCAGACCCATCGTGACGCCAGTGGTATCGACAAGCCGGCGTACGCGGATCGCCCACTCATCGAAGGCATCGCGGTTCGCCTGTACTGTCCTGCCGTCGTCGGCGCCATTGACGATGAAATGAAGGGTCGGCAGATCGAGCTTCTGCCGCGCCACCCGTTCGATCTGGAACACGTCGAGCGCCTCGCCCGCCGTCGCGGGTATGGCGAGCTCCGGGCGGGCCCATGCCCACTCGGGCCATGCCGCCGCTACCCCGGCCAGCAATGGCGAGTGCAGGAGAAACTTCAAGAGTTCGCGGCGGGCACGTTCCCGGCTGGCAGCCGGAGCCACCCCGCGCGCCTGCATCCCGGATGTTCCAGGTCGCATCGCGGGCTACTCGCCTGAATCCGGGCGATAGGCGTCCGGGATCTGCGGTCGCTCCGCTCCATGCCGCTCGCGATAGCGCGCATCGGCCTCGTCGGCGAAGGACTTGAAGTCCGGTTGCACGATCCGTTCTCGCAGCGCGCGAATATACGTGTCCGGCCCGAGCGGGCACTGCGCATAGAGAATGTGCTTCCAGCCGTCGGGCTTCCTGCGGAACAGCGCCAAGCACCGGTCGAAGCCGGCCGTGGGCGGCGGCAAGGGCGGGCGCCCGACAGCCAGCTCGATTTCGTAGAAGTGATCGAAAAGCGCCAGAGCAAGATCCGGCGCAAGCGCCTTGACGTGAAGGCTGGAGAACTTCCAGCGAAAAGCGCGCAGCACCCGCAGCGGTGGCCCCCAGTACTTTTCGATCTCCGGCCAACTGCGGAAGGGCGTGGCGATTTCTTCCGGCACATACCACGGCTCTGGGTCGTCGGTATCCCAGACGTCCTTCAGCCGATAGAAATGCTGGCTGTTCCAGATCTCCTCGGTGCGCCGAAGCACCGCCGATATCTCTGCGTGCAGATCGCCCCGCGCAGCACCCTGCGCCGTCTCCAGCAATCCAGCCAGGCCAGCGAGACCCAGAGCCATAGCGGTGCGCCGGTCGATTGCGGCCTGGTCGCCATCGTGAGTCAAGGTGTCACCCCCTTTGGCGCCGATTGTGCACCGTGACGGGCGCCGGGAAAACCAACCCCGCCGGGAGAGCGGGGTGGCCAGGGCACGCAAATCTCGTCAGGCAGCGCCTAGCGCGGCCTCCGCCGCATCCAGCCGAGCCAGCCAAGGGCAGATCCAAATAACCAGGCCGCGGCCGGTGCCGGCACGAGCTGCGGCTGGTGCGGCAGGTCGCCGCCGAAATAGGCGCTTTTGATGCCGCCCGGGTAGCTGAACCCGGCAACGTGGGCAGCGAAATAGGAGGGGCCTTGAGTTGGAATGCAGGTCATCGGCGCCGGATCGTCCGGGCTGCCGCCCGACGGGCATTTCTCGTGCTGGACATAGCTGTAGATGCTGTCGTCAGCGAACGACCGCGAGTCGATATGGAAACTCAGCGTGGGTGACTGCCGCGTCGTGCCGCTGCCGCTCGGGATCAGTTCGAAAACACCCAACCCGCTCACAACGCCGTTGAGCAACACGTCCCAACCGGACGGCAGGCCACCGATCTTATAGACCAGGTCCACCGGATCGACGCTGGAATTGAACGCAAAACGCTGAATGCCAAAGTTGCTGCCAGCGAGATCCAGCAGCGGATCAAGAATCTCGACCGTGAAATAAATCCAGTCGGGCGAACTCTGACCATCGTCCGAGACGGTAACCTGCAGATAATCGGTGCCATCCGGCAGCGTATTCGACTGGTCGAGGTAATAGCTCAGCGACGCCGCCTGGACGGTCGCGGCGATACAGAACAGCAACACCGTGCCCAAGCCGGCCTGAACCGGTCGAATCGTTCGTTTCATGGGGGATCGCGTTCCCTGCTGTGAACGTCGCTACCGCCCGCGGCCCCGTCCCTGGGTCGTATGCCGCGCCATTAAATGCTACCGATAATGAGACGAAGCCCGCCAGCCAGAAGTTCCATGGCTGCCATGCAAATCAGGCAATTCTGCATACCGCACAATCGGCCGATGCGCGCCAAAAGAAACGGGGGCGGGCTGTGCAGCCCGCCCCCGTGTCACGGTCAGGACCCGCGTTGACTTAACTTATAACGTGCAATTGCCAGTGCCGTTATTGAACGCGTCGAGAGCGTTCTTCAGGCTCTCGCCACCGTCCCACAGCTTGCGGCTGGCGCCGATGCCGCCGTGGCTGCACAGCCAGGCTTCGGCATCGGACGTCAGCGGACAGCTGTTGCCCGACGCCACGTTAAGCTTCGCGGCGATCAACTGCTTGGCCATGATGATCGTCACGTCACCGCGCGTCGGCGTTTCCAGGACGCTGAGCAGCTCCGCCTGACTGAGCGTATTGCCGCAGATGGTCATCGACGTTACCGGCCAGACCTCC
>CAYOFE010000027.1:0-3837 GCA_964403135.1 uncultured Chromatiaceae bacterium
CGGTCGGCAGTTCCCCGAACTGCATCATCCAGGACGTGCCCCAGATGTGGTAGCTCTCTTCCGCGCTGTCGTGGTAGGAAATGTTGTCCTGTACGAAACGCGGCGTCATGCAGTACAGGAACGACAGCGCCTCGGTCAGCGGGTCGAAGTGCAGCACTTTGATCAGGCAGCCGCTCGCCACCGACGGCGTCACTAGGTTACCGGGGCCCCAGGGCATATCCTCGTAGGTATTGACCGACTTGAACGCTTCTTTCAGCGTCAGGTCGTGGCTCTCGCCCGATTCTTCAAAATGCGGCTCCGAGTCGTTGAACATCACCAGCGCCTCGGCACCCTGCGGCACGCTGAGCGCCTCGAGCGCCATGCCCGCCGGGATGTAGGCGTAGTGGCCTTCGCGCCAGCTCTGCTTGCCGACGCGAATCTCGCCGTTCAGCACGAACAGCTCGATGTCCGAGTACGACAACCCCGGCTTGCGCCTGTAACCGCCGTCGAAGCGGAGCTTCAGCGTGCAGGCGCCGGTGTCAACATCGAGCGACAATACCTTGTAATGGCTTCCCTTGAAACCGTTGAGGTCGAATCTCCTGAATGGATCGTTGAGCTCTACGTAGGGCTCGATATGCGGACGGGCCACGTTTGATCTCCTGTAATTCTTGCCTCAAGTCGCGGTTTGCGCCGCTCCCACAAGTCGTTGCTGGCGAACGCTCAGAAAACGACCTTGCTGCGTCCCTTGGGTTTTTTCGGCAGTTTGTTGGCTGGAACGACGACGCGCTGGTCGCCGTTTACGTTCCAGCCCTTGGTGGAGACGATGCGCAGGAATTCCGCGTACCACTTCTCGCGGTCCTTCTCGATGCTGTCCATCTCCTTGACGATCGCCGCGTAACGCTTCTTCTGCTCCGCGACGTTATCCCTGAACCAGGCCTGCGCGTCGGCCGCGCGGGGCGGCTTTACGTCCTGCACTCGTTTTGCCATCTGCTGTAATCCTCTGAGTTGAAACCGGAGTCGCGCCGGCGGGAGCGACGCCAGTCGCGATCATTCGCGGCTTGCGCTGCTCCTACATGAAAGTCTTACGGTACCAGTCGTTCACCTCGTCGCCGGTCGTCAACCACACGTCATCGTGACTCGCGATGTGCGCGAAGGCGCGCTTCAGGTGCTTGAACTTGTTCGGCTGCCCGACCCAGAAGGTGTGCAGGCAGATCGGCATGCAGCGCGCGTTGTCGGCGCCCTCGTCATAGAGAACGTCGAACTGGTCGACGATGGCATCGCCGAAAGCCTCGGAGCTGATGCCGACGTTCTGGAACGCCGGAATATCGTTCAGCTCCACCGTGTACGGCACAGAGATCAGGCTGCCCTTCTTCACGTTGAACGGGAACGGATGATCGTCGGCCGTGTAGTCGCACAGGTATTCGACCCCGAACTCGGCGAGGATGTTCGGCGTGTTATTGGTGTGCGTGAGGAACGGCGACAGCCAGCCCTTGGTCTTGCGGCCCAGCGCCTTTTCCATCGCCTTCAGCACGCCACCGATGATTTCCCTCTCCTTTTTCTCGTCAATGCCGGAGAGGAAATTGGCCGGTGCATTGTTGATACCGTGGCCGATGAACGCCCACTTGCGCTTCAGGGTCTCGTCGATGATGCGCGGATATTCGCGAATGATCTCGGAGTTCAGGCACACCGTGCCGCGCATGCCGATCTTGTCCATCAGCTCGATCATGCGCCACAGGCCGACGCGGTTACCGTAGTCGCGCCAGCCGTAATTCAGGGGATCGGGGTTGAAACGCTGTGTCCCCGGGATGATCGCAGTGCCGGGAATGTCGTGCGGGAAGTGCTCGATGTTGATATACGGGATCACCGCCACGCGCGCGCCCTTCGGCAGGCGGAACTTCGGCCGGTCGATGATCGGGATGTAGTCGTAGTGTGGGCTCTGTGTCAGATCGGGGCGCCGCTTCGCCCCAGCAGCCGCCCTTTTGCCGGTCTTGGACTTGTTTTTCTTCGCCATGATTTCGTCCCCCCAAAAAATTCCAGGTGAAACCCGCCAGCACGGCTCAGGATTACTTAGCGATGCCCTTCAGGTACGCCATCGCTTCGGCCTTGCTGATCACATCGCCGTACTTGGCATTGATATCGAACAGGTTGGCATTGTGCGGATCGTCGTGCCGGTCGCCGACGCATTCGCGAACCACGATGGGCCGAAAGCCGTGCTGGACTGCGTCCACCGCCGAGGCGCGGATGCAGCCCGAGGTGGTGCAACCGGTGATGATCAGCGTATCCACGCCCTGCGCGGTCAGGGTCGTGGCGAGCGAAGTGCCAAAGAAGCAGCTCGCATAGTTCTTTACGATCACCGTCTCGCCCTTGGGGGGCTTCACTTCCGGGCAGAACTCGGCGTAGATGTTGCCCGGCACCAGGGCTTTCAGCACCGGCGCCTTCTTGATCCAGATGCCGCCATCCTCGTAGTTCGCGGGGTTATACAGCACGCGCGTGTGGATCACGGAAACGCCCGCCTTGCGGGCGGCTTTCAACAGCTCCGGGACCTCCTTGACGCACTTGACGACGCCCGGCGCGTAGAGCGGAGCGCCGGGCAGCGTGTAGCCCTGGAGCAGGTCGATGACCACGACGGCAGCTTTGCGGCCGAAGCCGAGCCTGCCATCCCAGACACCCGAGTAATTCTGCGCCGCCGACTTGGCGGCGGCCTTGGTTACGGACTTTTTTTTCGCCATCGCGCTTCCCCTGGAAATCGCAAATGCCACGCGGCAAGCAATGCGCCGCACACGGTCAGCCATCCGCGTGCGACGTCGCCATTGCTGGTAAAGGCCGGGAGAACTGTCAGCAGGTTCCGGCTTTTATTAATTAAGCTTGTTCGCAGCGGTGCAATAGTTCCATGGTCGGATCGGATCTGCAAGCCGGCACGGTTCGCACCGTGGCCGGCCGCTTTCACAGGGCGCGCACGCGCTCGGGCCGGCGGACAAGAGTCCGGACCGGCGCGCAGGATGCAGCGCAACAGGCCGCCGGCCCCACCGCTGGGTGGTGCGACGGCGCCTGCGCCTTGTGCGCCGCCGGCCAGTCTTCTATATATCCCACCCATAGCCGCCGCACGGCGGTGACCAGCACTCACCCAGAGGTGTCCCATGGCACAGTCCCAAGCCAAGCCGATCGTTGCCGAAGTTCCGCCCCACGAAGGCCCGCGCCACCGCAGCGAGATAGACAAGTACAAGACGCTCAGCGGCTTCGAGGGGCACGAAACCGAACTCGGCCGCTCCATGTCGATCCTGCTGAAGATGCTCAACAACCATGCGGGCTACGCACATGAGATGAACGATCCGCTGGTGAAAGCCCACTTGCTGGCGATCCAATACGCGAAGGACAAGGGCTCGATCGCCGACTACGTGGCGCACGACATCAAGACGATGGAGCCGATCAACCTGCGCATGAAGCAGATCATCGAGAAGACCGGCATCAAGGAAATCGCGCTGGTGGCATTGTTCGATCGCACGGCCTGCCACTATGCCCTGGCGCTCACATCCACCGGCGACGGGCGCACCCGCAGCTGGAAGGAGCCTTTCGGCTACGTGCTGAAACAGTGCCGCAAGATAGGCCAGTTCGACCTGACCGAGCAGGAAATCCACGAGCAGTGGACGCGCCCCCGGCTGCTGGGCTATGCGAAGACCATGGGCGTGAACTTGCTAGTTTCCGACATCGGTGCCGACGGCACCATCACCGTGGAGCTGCTCGACTGAACAGGGTGCCGGGTCGCAGATTAGCCCGTTTGTTGAAAAAATGGAAAATGCGAACCCGCCCCCCGGAGCCAGGGCACCCCACAAAAGAGTGGGGGCCCCCAAACCGGGGTTT
>CAYOFE010000027.1:3847-27536 GCA_964403135.1 uncultured Chromatiaceae bacterium
CCCCGCCACAATCACCGTGGCGCTGCCCCACTCACCCGGGGGCCGGGTCGCTTATTCGCTTTTTTCAAAAAACCTCCCAATCCGCGACCCGGCACCAGGGACCAGGGAACCGCCAAATACTTGACGTCGCCCCAATCGCGGGGTTTACGCAACAACCTGTCACCTCTACATCAGCAGCTGCGAGAGTAATCGCTCGCATGAGCTGATTCGCAAAAGAACTTTTGTTAGTATCCACGACGCTGGCACATTCGGAAAGCCTGTCGGTTTTCCGCCAAACCGGCGCCGGGCACACGGGCCTGGGGTTCACAAGTCGCGAAAACTTTGGGGAGTTTGCCGATGAAGACTCGGTTAGGAATCACTGGCCTTGGCCTAACGCTGGCTGTCGTTGCGGTTCCCGTATGGGCGCAGATCGAGGAGATCGTCGTCACCGCGCAGCGGCGCGAGGAGCAACTGCAAAGTGTTCCTCTGGCGGTCAGCGCATTCGGCGCAGACCAGATCGAGGCGCTGCAAATCGACGTCGTGAAAGATATCGGCCAGAACGTGCCAAACCTGCAGACCTACACGGTAACGGCCGGTGCCCAGGCCATGCAGGTACACGCCCGCGGCGCCAGCGTGCAGAACCCCGGCTTTAACGTCTCGGAGTCGCCAGTCGGCTTCTATATGGACGACGTCTACCACGGCCGCCTTGCCAGCATCAACATGGACCTCGCCGATGTGGAACGCATCGAGGTGCTGCGCGGCCCGCAGGGCACGCTGTATGGCCGCAACACGATCGCCGGGGCCGTGAAGATCATTACCCGCACGCCGGGTGACGAAACGTGGGCCAAAGGCACCGCGGGCGCGGGCAACTACGACACCTTCAAGGTCACCGGTTCGGTCGGTGGCCCAATCGAGAGCGGCTCGCTGGCCGGCTCTATCTCCTTCGTGTACGACGATCGCGGCGACGGCTGGCAGACCAACCCGATCACCAACGACGATCCGGGCGAGTACGAAAACAAGGCGGTACGCGGCAAACTGCACTGGTACGGCACCGACAAGCTGGACATCGTGTTGTCGGCCTGGGTGGTGGACGGCGAGAACGATGGCTACAACGGTGTGCCCTACGCACCCTTTGTGGCGACCGGCGAGGAACGCGGCACCCCGCTTGGCGGCTTCTACGACAATTTCTCGCCCGCGGGCGTGAATTACGGCGACACCTCGCAGGCGGGCGGGTCGATCACCCTCGCGTACGATTTTGGCGGGGCGACCCTCAAGTCCATTACCGGCTATTCGAGCATCGAGGACAAGTTCGGCTTCGATCTGGGTGGCGGCGGAGCGGCAGGATTTCCTGGCGCAAGCGGGCTGCTGGTCACCTCGGACTCGGACATGGACACGGTCAGCGAGGAATTGCAGCTGCTCGGCGATGCGTTCGGCGACAAGCTCGACTGGCTGATCGGCCTGTTCTACATGAACGAAGATGGAAGCCAGGTCTACTCGGGCGACCTGGTGATCCCCGGGCCGATCACGATCTTCGACTTCACCGAGAACATCGAGAGCGAGACCGACAGCTACGCCGCGTTTGCCGAGGGCACCTGGCACTTCACAGACCGCCTGTCCATGGTGGGCGGCGTCCGCTGGACCAACGATGAGAAGGAATACGCCAACACCTGCGTCGGGACGACCTGCAACGGCGGGCCGGCATCGCTCGACGAAGACTTCGATGAAGTCACCGGCAAGATCGGTTTCGACTACAAGCTCAGCGACGATGCCCTGCTGTACCTGACCTTTGCCCAGGGCTTTCAGGCAGGCGGCTTCCAGACACTGTGCTTCGGCAACCTGACTGGCGGTTGCGCCGGTAAGCCATACGATCCCCAGACGGTCGATTCCATCGAAGCCGGCATCAAGAGCGACCTGCTCGGCAATACGCTGCGGGTGAACTTGTCGGGCTTCTACGCGATGTACGATGATATCCAGCAGACGGGCCTCTTCGATCCGACGCCGGCGTTGCCCGGCAGCGGCGACGAGGGCTTCCCGCTGCAGAACGTCGGCGATGTGGATGTCTATGGCGCCGAGCTCGAAGTGGCCTGGGCGCCGGTCGACAACCTGAGCATCTTCGGCTTCGTCGGCTGGCAGGAAAGCGACTACGGGACGATCAACCCGCTGTCCACGGCGGCCCTCGCGGGCGCCGATGAGCTGCCCTCAAACCCGGATCTCACCGCGAAAATCGGCTTCACCTACACGATGCCGGTCTCCGAGATGCTGGAGTTCTTCTACGGCCTGGACGTGTACTACTCCGACGAGTACTACTCGACGGTGGACAACGTGCTGCTGATCGACGACTTCACCCGCGTGAACGGCTTCCTCGGCATCGGCCAGCCCGACCAGCGCTGGCAGGTAGTGCTGACCGGCCAGAACATCACCGACGAGGAAGACGTCGTGTCCGGCATTTACTTCACCGGCGTAACCAACATCCGCACGGTGCAGCCGCCCGCGGAGTACATGCTGACGTTCAAAGTCAATTACTGAGGCTATTCCGGCTGACAAAGGGGTGCTTTCCCGCCGGGAAAGCGCCCCTTTCTTTTTATGTCGCCGGATCGGGGGCTAGGTGTTTCCCGAAATGCCCGTAAAGCCGCGCCGGCGTTTACAATGATCTAAGTCAAGTCGAGGCGCACAACACAGCGGATCCACCCTCTCTCCCGGCCGGCCATCCCAGGGCTTTCATCGGCCCGTCGGGGAGGCGACCGCTGCGCACGTGCCCTCCACGTCCGGAGTGCGTGAATGGACAATTCGGCCACCTACAACGATGCCGTTGTGCGGCAATTCACCGTCATGACGGTGGTCTGGGGTGTGGTTGGCATGGCGGTCGGCGTACTGATCGCCGCGCAGCTGCTCTGGCCATCGCTGAATTTCGACCAGCCCTGGCTGACCTTCAGCCGGTTGCGCCCGCTGCACACCAACGCGGTGATTTTCGCCTTCGGCGGCTCGGCCCTGTTTGCGACCTCGTATTACGTCGTGCAGCGCACCTGCCACGTGCGACTGTTCGGCGACTCACTGGCGGCCTTCACCTTCTGGGGCTGGCAACTGGTGATCGTGCTTGCGGCGATCACCCTGCCGCTCGGCTACACGCAGAGCAAGGAATACGCTGAGCTGATCTGGCCGATCGACGCGCTGATCGCCGTGGTATGGGTGGCCTACGGGGTGGTCTTCTTCGGCACCCTGGCAAAGCGCCGGGTTAAGCACATTTACGTCGCGAACTGGTTCTTCGCCGCGTATATCCTCACCATCGCCGTTCTGCACATCGTGAACTCGCTGGCGATACCGGTCACCCTGACCCTGTCCTACCCGATCTACGCCGGTGTGGTGGATGCCATGGTGCAGTGGTGGTACGGCCACAACGCGGTCGGGTTTTTCCTCACCGCGGGATTCCTCGGCATCATGTATTACTTCGTCCCGAAACAGGCGGAGCGCCCGGTGTACTCCTACCGGTTGTCAGTGGTGCACTTCTGGGCGCTGATTGCCACCTACATGTGGGCCGGCCCGCACCACCTGCACTACACATCGCTGCCCGACTGGGCGCAGTCGGTGGGCATGATTTTCTCGATCCTGCTGCTCGCCCCGTCCTGGGGCGGCATGATCAACGGCATCATGACGTTGTCCGGCGCGTGGCATAAGCTGCGCACGGATCCGATTCTGAAGTTCCTGATCGTCTCGCTGTCGTTCTACGGCATGTCGACGTTCGAAGGCCCGCTGATGTCGATCAAGACGGTGAATGCGCTGTCCCACTACACCGACTGGACCATCGGCCACGCGCACTCCGGTGCGCTCGGCTGGGTGGCGATGATCTCGTTCGGCGCGGTGTATATGCTGGTGCCGCGCGTGTTCGGCCGGCCGTCGATGTACAGCATCAAGGCGATCGACCTGCATTTCTGGATCTCCACCATCGGCATCGTGCTCTACATAGCCTCGATGTGGATCGCCGGCGTGATGCAGGGCCTGATGTGGCGCGCGGTTAACGACGACGGCACGCTGACCTACACCTTCGTCGAAAGCCTGCTCGCCACCTATCCGTATTACGGCGTGCGGCTGATCGGCGGAATCCTGTTCCTGGGCGGCGCGATGATGATGGCCTGGAACACCTGGAAGACCATCGCGACCGCCGGGGCGTACAGCCCCGATCCGGTGGTCGAGCCGGCCCGAGGTTAGCGACATGCGGCACGAGACCATCGAGAAATCGGCCGGCTTGCTCGGCGTGTTCACCGCTATCGTCATCAGTATCGGCGGGCTTGCCGAGATCGTGCCGCTGATGATGTCGCGCCAGTCCGTCGAAGCAACCGAGGGCGTCAAGCCCTATACCGCGCTGCAGATCGAGGGCCGCGACGTCTACGTGCAGGAAGGCTGTTACGTCTGCCACTCGCAGATGATCCGGCCGTTTCGCGCCGAGACCGAGCGCTATGGCCATTACACCCTGGCTGGCGAGACGGTTTACGACCGGCCATTTCAGTTCGGCTCCAAGCGCACCGGGCCCGACCTGGCGCGCGTCGGCGGCCGCTACTCCGATGAATGGCATCGCGCTCACCTGCTGAACCCGCGCGACCTGGTGCCGGAATCGAACATGCCCGCCTTCAAGTGGCTGGTGGACCGGCCGCTGGATCCGGCGCTCACGCCGGTAAAAATGCAACGGCTGCGCGCGATCGGGGTGCCTTACACCGACGAGGAGATCGCAGCGGCAAGCGCCGCCGTCGAGGGCAAGACGCAGATGGACGCGCTGATCGCCTACCTGCAAAGCCTCGGCACCGCCGTCAAGGGCAGGTGAGACATGGACCCGGGGACCTGGCGCGGAATCTTCGCCGTTGTGATGCTGCTGCTGTTCGTCGCGATCTGGGCGTGGGCCTGGAACGACCGCCAGCGCAAGACATTCCATGAGGCGGCGCAACTGCCACTCGAGCCGGATGAAGCCGATGGCCGGGTGCCGGGTCCAAAGCCGTGAGCGCCAAAGCGATTAAGGGAGCGTACCGATCATGAGTGCCTTCTGGAGCGGTTGGGTCATCGCGCTGACCCTCGGTACCGTCATCGGCTGCCTGTGGCTGCTGCAGGTAAACAGCAAGCGTCGCATCAGCGGTGCCGAAGAGGACACGACCGGTCACGTCTGGGACAAGGATCTCAAGGAGTTCAACAACCCATTGCCCAGGTGGTGGCTGTCGCTGTTCTGGATCACCGGCGTGTTTTGCTTCATCTACCTGGCGATTTACCCGGGACTCGGCAATTTTTTTGGCCTGCTCGGCTGGAGCCAGGTCAACCAATACGAGGCCGAGATGGCGGCGGCCGACCGGCAATTCGGCAACGTGTACGCCGCGCTTGCCGGAATTCCGCTCGCCGAGCTGCCTGCCAACCCCGAGGCGGTGCGCCTCGGCCGGAACCTGTTTCTGAATCGCTGCGCGACCTGCCACGGCTCGGATGCGCGCGGCGCCAAGGGCTATCCCAACCTGACCGACGGCGTGTGGCTTTATGGCGGCTCGCCCGAAACGATCGAGGCGACGATAACCCATGGCCGCGCTGGAGCGATGCCTGCCTGGGGCCCGGCGCTCGGCGAGCAAGGCGTCAACGAAGTCGTCGCGTTCATCCTGAGCCGCTCCGGCCGCAGCAATGCCGATGCGGCCGCGATCGCATCCGGTCAGCAGAAGTACCTGCAGTTCTGCTCGGCGTGCCACGGCGCCGAGGCACTCGGCAATCCAGCGCTCGGCGCGCCGAACCTGGCCGACGACGACTGGCTGCACGGCAGTTCGGAGGCCGACATCCGCGACGTCATCGTCAATGGCCGCCTCAGCCAGATGCCGGCGCAGAGCGACGCGCTAAGCGCGGACCGCATTCGTGTCCTGGTCGCCTACGTGCTCAGTCTCGGCCCGGACGCCGGCACCTGAGACCAGCATTCCGCCATGTCCGCGCCACAGAATCCGCAGCTCGGCCCTGAGGCCGACGACGAAATCCAGTTTCGGCCTCCGCCGCCCTGGAGTCGCGCAGCACAGGCCGTCGCGGCCGTGCTGTGGCCATCGTTCCTCGCCGGCGGCTTCGCCACCATGGTGTTCTTCGCCCTGGTCGATCCGGAGTTGCTGGCCGATGCGACCAGTCCGCCGATCGAAGTGAGCCGCATGACCGGCTATGCCATCGGCTTCTTTTTCTTCTGGCTGATCGCGCTGATTTCGAGCGCTGTGTCCGTATACCTGGTGCAGACGGCGCATCTGCCGCCAGCGCAGCAGGCGGGACGGGATCAGCGGCGGTGAACGATGTTCCCGCCAGGACGGAATCCCTCTATGAAGCCCGCGTCAAGATCCACGCGCGCGAGGTCAAGGGCTTTTTCGAGGACCTGCGCACCGTAGCGACGATCGGCCTGCTGGGGTTGTACTACGTGCTGCCATGGATGCGCTGGAACGGGCGGCAGGCCATTCTGTTCGACCTGCCGGCGCGCCAGTTTCATATCCTTGGCCTGACCCTGTGGCCGCAGGATTTCATTTTCCTGTCGTGGCTGCTGGTGATGGCGGCGTTGCTACTGTTCTTCGCCACCACCGTGGCAGGACGCGTCTGGTGCGGCTACGCCTGCCCGCAGACGGTGTGGACGCAGGCCTTCGTCTGGATCGAGCGGCTGACCGAAGGGCGCTTTATACAACGCAAGAGGCTCGACCGCTCGCCACTGACCGCGGAGAAGCTCCTGCGCCGCGGTTCCAAGCACATCCTGTGGGTAAGCTTCGCGCTGTGGACGGGCTTCACCTTCGTCGGCTATTTCACGCCGATCCTCGAACTGGGTGCCGAGGTGCTCACGGCCAGCCTCGGGCCCTGGGAAACCTTCTGGATCGGGTTCTATGGGCTCGCTACCTGGGGCAACGCCAGCCAGCTGCGCGAGCAGGTGTGCAAGTACATGTGCCCATATGCGCGCTTTCAGAGCGCAATGTTCGATCGCGATACACTGATCGTGTCCTACGACCCGAGCCGCGGCGAGCCACGCGGAAGCCGCAAGCGCGGTATCGAGCCCCGCAGCGTCGGCCTTGGCGATTGCGTGGACTGCAACATGTGCGTGCAGGCTTGCCCGACGGGCATCGACATCCGCGATGGCCTGCAGTACGAGTGCATCACCTGCGCCGCCTGCATCGACGCCTGCGACTCGGTCATGGGCCAGATGGGCTATCCTAAGGGCCTGATCCGCTATACCACCCAGAACGCGCTCGACGGCAAGCCGAGTCGCATCCTGAGGCCGCGCGTGATCAGCTACGGCACGATACTCGCAACGCTGTTCGTGCTGTTCATCGTCACACTGGCCAATCGCGCGCCGGTGCACCTCGACGTGCTACGTGACCGCAACGCGCTGTATCGGGAAGCCAGCGATGGCAGGATCGAAAACGTCTACACCTTGAAAATCATCAACAAGTCCGAGCAGGCACGGGAGCTGAAAGTCGAGGTCGTGGGACTGCCGGGCCTGAGCGTGACCACGGCACCAGCGGTGTCGGTGGTGGCCGGCGGTGCCGTCGCGAGCATCGTTGCGCGGGTCGCCATCGATCGCGATGCGGCCCCGGGTGGCGGCCATGACGTGTTATTCAAGGCGGTACGCATGCCGGATGGCGCGGTGCAGGCCACTCGCAAGGCTCGTTTCATGCTGCCGGTGCGCTGACGCGGCATTGGTCATGCAAAACGGTCCTGACAAACCCTGGTATCGCCATTTCTGGGTCTGGTTCATGCTGGCCCCGCTGATCGCTGCCGTTATTGCCAGCGTTGTCACGCTGTATCTGGCCGGACCGGCACCGGCTGTCGTCGAGTCCGGGTCGGCTCCTGCGGCGGCGCGCCGCTAGATGTCAATGATTACCGCCACCTGCTTCCACTGCGGCGCCCCACTGCACGATGCCACCGCGCACCAGCTGCAGGTCGACGGGCGCAGCGCCTCGTTCTGCGGACCCGAGTGCGCGGGGATCGCCCGCCAGATCTGCGCGGATGGCCTGACTGAGTTCTACCGGTTTCGCACCGGCCCGTTTGCCCACCCCGACGCGCCTGGCAGTGCGCCGGGGCGCTGGTCCGGGTACGACAGGCTGGCATTGCAACGCCAGTTCGTCGTGCGGCAGCGCGACGGCTCACGCGAAGCGCAATTGCTCATTCATGGCGTGCGTTGCGCCGCCTGCGGCTGGCTGATAGAGCAGGCGCTCGGCCGCATTGCGGGCGTGCGTGAACTGGCTGTCGATCCACTCACCACGCGTGCACGGCTGCGCTGGGACCCGGCGATCGTGCCGCTCAGTGAGCTGCTCCGGCGCATCGCCGCGCTCGGTTACGACCCGGCGCCGTTCACGATCGATGCAACTGAAGACGCTGCTGCAAGAGAGCGCAAGGCGGCACTGCGCCGGCTGATCGTCGCAGGTCTTGGCATGTCGGAAACCATGAGCTACGCGACCGCGATGTATGCGGGCGCACTGGCCGACATGGACGCCGACATTCAGTACTTCCTGCGCGTGGTGAGCCTGCTGGTCGCTACCCCGGTGGTGTTCTACTCCGGCGCGCCGTTTTTCCGTGGCGCATGGCGCGGACTCGTCAATCGCCGGCCCGGCATGGATCTGCCGGTGGCCATCGCCATCGCGGCTGCCTACGCCGCCAGCGTGTGGGCCGCATTGAGCCACAGCGGCGAGGTGTATTTCGACTCGGCGGTAATGTTCGTGTTCTTCCTGTCCGCCGCACGCTTCCTGGAAATGTCCGGCCGCCACCGTGCCCTCGGGCTGACCGGCGCACTCGCCCAGCACCTGCCAACCGTCGCCACGCGCCTGGCCGATGGCCGCAGCGAGACCGTTGGCGTCGTAGAGCTCATGCCCGACGACCGGGTTCTCGTTCAGCCGGGACAGAATTTTCCCGTCGACGGCATACTTGAGAGCGACGCAGCCCGCGTCGACGAATCGCTGCTGACCGGCGAGTCGCGACCGGTTCGTCGTCAGCGCGGCGATCGCGTGCTCGCCGGCAGCATTAACCTGCTGCAGAGCGCGATCGTGCGTGTCGAGCGCATCGGTACCGATACCCTGCTGGCGCAGATCGGCCGCCTGGTCACGGCAGCGCGCGAGGAGCGACCGCGCCTGGTGCAGATCGCCGACCGGGTGGGCGTCTGGTTCGTAACCGGCCTGCTCGTCGTTGCCGCTGCCGTCGGTTTCGCATGGTGGATGGTCGAGCCAGAGCGTGCTTTCGAAGTCGTGCTCGCCGTACTGGTGGTGACCTGCCCGTGCGCCCTTGCGCTGGCAACGCCGGCCGCCTTTGCGGTCGGAACCGGCGTGCTGGCGCGCCGCGGGTTCCTGTTGCGACGTGCCGGCGCCATCGAAGCGCTGAGCCGCATCACCGACATGTTGTTCGACAAGACCGGCACGCTCACCGAGCACGTATCAGGTATCCAGCGCATCGAGGTCCTCGGCGCAGGCTCCGCGGCCGAAATGCTGGCTCTGGCAGCGGGGCTGGAAGCGCATTCAGAACATCCCATCGCGAGGGCATTTCCGCGCAACGAGACGCTGCCTGAGGTCGCCGATGTGCGGGCGGTACCGGGTGCTGGCATCGAAGGCCGGGTCGACGGGCGACTGTTCCGGATCGGCACGCGGGAATTCGCCGCCGGTCTGCAGGAAAGCGCCGCCGTGCCTGCGGGGGCGCCGGCTGCGGTGGCGCAATCCGTGTATCTTGGCGGCGCGCAGGGCCTGATGGCCCGCTTTGAAATTGCCGAGCGCATCCGGCCGGGAACGCTGGCGGCGATGCGTGCCTTGAGGAATCTCGGCGTAGGCATTGCCATCGCCAGCGGCGACCAGCCAGGACCGGTGCGGGCCGTGGCACGGCAGCTCAGCGTCGAGGTGTTCCACAGCGAAATGCGTCCGGAGTCCAAGCTCGAACTGGTACGCAGCATGCAGCGTGATGGCCGCGTGGTCGCCATGATCGGCGATGGTATCAATGATTCGCCGGTGCTCGCCGGTGCCGACGTATCCGTCGCGATGGGCAATGGCGCCACGCTGGCGCAGCATTCCGCCGACTGCATGCTGATCGGCACCGATCCGCTGGCGCTCGCAGAAGCCGTACGGGTGTCGCGCCGGACGATGCGCGTAGTCAGGCAGAACCTGGCCTGGGCACTCGCCTACAACATCATTGGCGTGCCGCTTGCTGCGTTCGGACTGCTGGCCCCATGGGTGGCCGCCATCGGCATGTCGGCCAGCTCATTGCTGGTCACGTTCAATGCCTTGCGGCTCAGCCGGCTGGCACCCGCGCCGCCAGCCGGCGTTGCGCGGGAAATTGCTACGGAAGCGGGCAACGCGGCGACGCCATGAGCATCATCTTCGTGCTGATACCGCTTGGCCTGACATTGCTGGTGGCAGCCGTGCTGGCTTTTTTCTGGGCCGTTCGCACCGGGCAGTTCGACGACCTCGAAAGCCCTGCCTGGCGCATCCTCATGGACAATGAGCGCGAGCCGCCGCCGGCGCCCCCGCAGCCAAGCACTGACAGCCGGCCGGACGGACCGGCCTGAGGAGCGACCGGTGGCTTCAGGCCAGCGCCGTCTGCTGCTGGTCGGCATCCGGGGTGCGGACCGGCGGGTTGGCCAGGTAGACCAGCCCCGCTGCGTACACCGCCGTGGCAATGCTCGTGGTCACCGGGTACTCGAGCGGCATCAGCCAGAATTCCTCGTAGAAGCCGAGGTACGAGGGCATCTCGCCAAGCCCCCAGCCGATTATGCCGACCGGAATCGCGTAGCGGAACGTCGCGCCGAGGCGGGGGAACTTTAACAGCTTGCGGAAGATATAAACGAACCAGGCCGCCCAGACGACGTAAGCGGCCGTCATGATCGTTTCACTGGCGCCGAAATACGTCACGTACAGCCAGTACTCGTAGCAGGCCCAGACGACGAACAGCGTCTCCATCGCGACGATGCGGGAGTAGCTTCGGCCATTGTCTGCAGTCGGCATCCCCGGGTTCATGCGCAGGTTGCGGTGAAACCAGCGGATGAGGTTGCACTTCGTCTGGCGATTGTAGAAGCCGTACAACAACATCATCATCAGCATGATGGGCATGGTCGCCATGAGCAGATTGGCGCTGCCGGCCGAGACCAGCCCCGGAGCAGCCGTGTATTCCGGGAATGCGAAGATTTCCGCATAGAGTTCGAACGTCAGTTCGAACCAGCCCACCCACACGAACTGGGCGCCGAGAAATCCCATCCATGTGGCCGGTATCTCCGCCAGTTTCAGCCCGCGGGCGATCAGCACCGCGCCGCCGAGACCGGTCAGAAAAGAGGCGTAGTGATGGTAATCGCCAAACCCGGCGCGCAGCAGCGCCCACAGGCTGTGCCCCAGCCACTGGCTGAGAGCGGCCACGACAACAGCCACCAGGCCGAGAAACGGTTGCTTATAAAGCGCCGATGACATGATGGCCTCATGTACGCCGTCAGATGAATCAACGGCGGTACTGCCGCAGGTTATTGCGCCTTGCGCTGGCAGGCAAGTCGCGGCCGGCCGCTACGCGGGCAGCAACGGCAGCTTGCGGATGCGCCGGCCCGTTGCGGCATAAATGGCGTTGACCAGCGCCGGTGCGACCGCGGGCAAGCCAGGTTCGCCGACTCCGCCAGGGCGCCCGCCCTGGGGCAGCAGGTGCACTTCGATGGCTGGGGATTCGGCAAGGCGCAGCAACCGGTAGTCGTCGAAGTTGCCCTGCTCCACGGCTCCGCCGCACAGAGAAATTCGCCCGAAGAGCGCGCTGGAGAGGCCGTCGAGGATGCCGCCCTGCATCTGCGACACGACGATATCCGGGTGGACGACAATGCGGCAGTCGATCACGCACACGACCCGCTTCACGCTGACCGAATGCAGCGCCCCTGAATCGGCGTCCGCGTCGACCTGTGCCTCGACGACCTGGGCGACGATGCTGTCATGGCTCTCGATCAGGGCCACGCCGCGACCGAAACCCGGCGGCAGCGACGCGCCCCAGCCGGCGCGGGCCGCCGCCTCGCGCAGCACCGCTGCATGCTTCGGTCGGTCAGCCAGATGCGCCAGGCGGAATTCCACCGGGTCGCGGCCGGCTGCCGCAGCGAGTTCGTCAATCGCGCACTCGACAATGAAGCCGTTGTGCGAATTGCCGACGCTGCGCCAGTAACCGACCGGTACCGCCGATTGCTGCGGCACGAATGCGACGCGCAGGTGCGGCACGCTATACAGCAGGTTCAATGCGCCGGACAGCACGGACTCATCCTTGCGCGCGTTACCGCCACGCGGTGTCGGTGTCCGCTCGAAGTAGCTCGCGGTCACCGACTGCGTCGTCAGCACGTAGTCGAGCGCCGCGATCCGCCCTGCGCCATCGAGTGCGGCGCGAACGCGCGCCACTGCTGCGGGCCGGTACATATCGAAGCGCATGTCTTCCTCGCGCGTATAGGTCAGCTTCACCGCCCGCCCGGGAAATGCCGCCGCGGTCGCCACCGCCGCGATGACAAAGTCCATCTCGGCGCGCCGCCCGAAGCTACCGCCCATGTAGGTGCGATGTACCGTGACGCGGTCGGTACTGACACCAGCCGTGTCGGCTGCCACGTCGCGCGCAATACTCTCAGCCTGCGTGCCCGTCCAGACCGTCACTTGCCCCTGTTCGACGAGAGCGGTGCAGTTCATCGGCTCCATGCACGCGTGGGCGAGATATGGCAATTCGTAGACCGCATCGACAGCGGCCGCGCTGCCGCCAAGGGCTGCCGCGACATCGCCGTCATCTCTGAACACCGCGGACTCGGGATCGGCGAGCGCCTGCCGCCATTCCTTGAACATCACATCGCAGTCGGGCGCAGCCGCAGCCGTAGCTTCGGCTTTCAGGGACAGGCGCGCCGCAGCGCGCATGGCCGACCAGGTATCGCGCGCGACCACGGCTACCGCCTGGTTCCTGACGCGCACGACGCCCTCGACCCCGGGCATCACGGCCACCTCGGCGGCGTTGTCGACTGCGGCAATCGGCACTCCGGCCAGCGGGCTGTGCCGGACAACGGCAAAGCGCATGCCGGGCAGCACGGTGTCGAGGCCAAACGCCGCTTTGCCCAGCACCTTCGCCGGCACATCGAGACGCGCAGGCGCGGTACCGATGATGCGGAACTTCCCCGCCTCGCGTAATCGCGGCGCATCCGGCGGGCGCTCGCGTGCCGCATCGGCGGCCAGTTCGCCGTAACGGGCCCGGTTCCCGGTCAGCGGATCGATCACTTCGCCGTGCGCTGTCTCGATGCGCTCAGCCGGCGTCGCCCAGCGGCGCGCCGCAGCCTTGATGAGCATCGCACGCGCCGCGGCCCCTGCCGGTCGCAGCGTGTCCCATGCGTCCACGATGCTCGTGCTGCTCAGGGTCATGGACAGGCCCATTACATGAAAGGCGCCGCGGATGACCCGCTCGGCAAAATGCGCGAGTGGCCGATCCCCGGTATCACCCAACGGCTGGCCTCTGAGTAGAACACCGAAGTTGAAGTAGTCGCGATCGACCGGAGTGAACTCGAAGCGCACCTGGTCCCAGTCTGCGTCGAGTTCCTCGGCGAGCAGCATGGGCAGCGCCGTGGTCACGCCCTGCCCCATTTCGGCGCGATGCACGCCGCAGGTGATCGCGCCATCGACATGGATCTTGACCCACGCATTGAGGACCGCTGCATCAGGAGTGCTGGCGAGATACTTCGCGCGAGCATCGCCGTCATCGAGGCGGCGTGCCGACCACACCAGCAAGCCGCCTCCGACCGCCAGACCTCCAAGTACGATTCGCCGCCGGGAGATGCTCATGGTGGTTTGAGTATACTCGGCGACGATGGCGGCCCCACAGCACAGATGCCGGACCACGGACCGGTGGCGCATAGCGCTCCTGGTTATCGCGGCCGTAGCCCTCGGAGCCTGCGCAAGGAAAAAACCTGCCGACGATGCCGACGTCATCGTGATTGGCGGCGGCATCGCCGGTATCAGCGCGGCGCTCGAGGCCGAGACCCATGGCGCGCGCGTACTGATCATCGAGATGAACTCAGTGGCTGGCGGCCATGCAGTGAAAGCTGGCGGCTTCGCGCTGGTCGATACGCCGCTGCAGCGGGCGAAGGGATACCGCGACTCGCCCGAGGTCGCCTATCGCGACCTGATGGCCTGGGGCGAAGATGCCGACTCCGGCTGGGTGCGTTTTTATGCGGAAAACGCCCGGACGCAAGTGCACGACTGGCTGGCCGGCATGGGCGTGAAATTCGCGGTCCTGCTCGACACGCCGGAGGGCACGGTGCCACGTTTTCACTTCACACGCGGCGCCGCAGTCAACGCGATCGTGCCGATGCTGCGGGAAGCGTTGCGCCGCCCGCGAGTGCAGTTCGTCTGGAACGCCGAGGCCACCGAGATCCTGCGAGCCGAGGGCCGCATCACCGGGGTTCGTACGCGCAACTTGCGCAGCGGTGCGAAGCGGGTGTATCGCGGGCGTACGGTCATTATCGCGACTGGCGGTTTCGAGAGCGACCTCGGGCGCGTGCGCAATGCGTGGCCAGCGCAGATTCCGCCGCCGGACCGGCTGCTGATCGGCGCCGGTGAATATGCCCGCGGCAGCGGTCTGCGGCTCGCCGATGCGCTCGGCGCACACCTGACCCGACTCGACCACCAGGTCATCTTTGTCAACGGCCTGCCGGATCCGCGCGATGCCTCCGGCGAACATGGGCTGCTGACGCAGAACCCTGCGGCGATCTGGATCGATGCAAGCGGGCGGCGCTTCACCAACGAGGCGGCGGCAAGCAAGGTGACGAATCGCGCGGTGCTGCGAAAATCTCCCGCCACGCACTGGCTGGTATTCGATGCCGAGGGCGTGAAACACCTGACCATCCGCGGCGCAGCCTGGCTGTCGCAACAGGCCATCAAGACGGAAATTCTCGATAACCCGGTGCTGGTGAAACGCGCCGACAGCCTGGCCGAACTCGCCGCTGCGGCCGGCTTACCCGCCGATGCGCTGGTAGAAACCGTGGCGCGCTACAACGGCTTCATCGAGCGCGGCCTCGATACCGACTATGGTCGCGTCGGGCCGGGGACCGGTCCCGACCCGCCCGCGATTCGCAAGGCGCCGTTTTACGCTATCCAGCTGTACCCGATGACCCGCAAGAGCATGGGCGGGCTCGCCATCGACCGTGAAGCGCGTGTCCTTGACGGCGCCAGCAGGCCGATACCCGGGCTGTTCGCCTGTGGCGAAGCGACCGGCGTGGCCGGAATCAATGGCAGCTATGGCGGCTCGGGCACATTCCTCGGCCCGTCGGTGCTGATTGGACGCGTCGCCGGGCGCAGCGCCGTGGCCTCACTGCCCGATATCGCCGGCCACGAGACAAGGGAACCGCCGCGCAGCGCGCTGCCGGCCGCCAGCCGGCTCGCCCCGCCGGCGGATGCGGCGGCACTCGCCGCGTTGCTCGAGCAGAAGCGGGAGGGCTACTGGCATTTCGGCGTGGCGCACGCACTGGTCCTGGAGCGCAAAGAGCAGTGCAGGAGCTGTCACACGCCCGACTGGCCACCGGGGCCGGCGAACACCACGGCGCAGCGCCTGATACAGCTCGACACCTGCACCCGGTGCCACTAGCGGCGGTCAGTCGGCTGCCGCACCGAACTTTGCCCTCACTGTGATTCCGTAGGTACGCAGATCCGGGTGCGAGACAATCATTGCCCAGGGAAAGATTGTCTGGCTCGTCGACGACGGGGGATCGTCAAGCGACGGCACATCGTCGCTGCGATCGAAAATCTGGGCGGTGTTGGTGAAATAAGGCTGGCGGAAAGCACCACTCGCCTCCTCGTTGTCGAGCAGGTTGTTGGCCCACAGTTCGATTTCATAGCGTGGCGACTTCAGCCCCAATCGCAGGTTCACGTTCGTGTGGTCCGGCACGACGGCCTGGTTCTCGTTGCCGACATACCAGTCGTCCTCCCAGGTCACATCCAGTCGGCTGAAGTAGTCCCAGTCACCCGAAACGGCGCGCGTGTAGCGAACGCTGCCGCTGAATTGCCAGGGCGGCTGGCGCAGCACGGTCTTGCCGGTCACATCGCCGTCGGGGGCGAAACTCGGGAAATCCTCGAAGGTGGAGAGTTGCGCGTTGTCCCAGCTCGCGTCGGTCCACGATATCCCGAAACGGGTGTACCAGTTCTCCGTAGGCGCCACTTCGAGGCCCATTTCCCAGCCCAGCACAGTTGCATCGCCGGCGTTGTCGTTAAGGCTCTCGGGCTGCTGGAAGCAGCGGCCGAAGTTCGGATCGCCGCTGACCGGATTGCACTCGTAGAGGATCGGCAGCACGACATCTGACCAGTCACTGCGGAACATTGCCATATCGATACGAAGCCGCCCGTCCGCAGCCTGACCCTTGATGCCGACCTCGATGGACTGCAGCTCTTCCTCGTCGAAGGGGTTGATGATGACGTCGGCCTCGTCGTTGTCGAGGTAATCGACCGACTCCTGATCGAAGCCGCCGCTTTTCACATTGCGCCCGAGCGACGTATAGGCCTGCCAGTCGTCACTGATCCGGAGACGCAGCCAGGCGTTGGCAGCGATGAACTGCCAGTCATCCTTTTGTGACTTGATGAACGGAGAAGCCTGCTGGTCGGGCGGCAGATCGGGATTGTCCCAGCCGTAGGCGGTGCGCTGTTTTTCCTCATCCGTGTAGCGCATTTCCGCGCCTGCCGTCAGTCTCTCGAGGAAATCGGCTTCGATTGAGCCGAACACGGCCCAGGAGTCGGTTTCGAGCCGGCCTTCGCGCCGCGGATCGAAATCGCCGTTCGGACCGAACCACTCGCCGAAAATGAAGTCGCCGATAGCGAGACCAACCGTCGGACTGACCGGCGCGAAGAACCCCAGATGTGCATCGGCGGGCAGGTTCGCCGTGGCATCCAGGCCGGTCGGATACTCGTCCAGATCGACGGTGTAATAGTAACCCCCGACCGAGAAGCGCACGGGACGATCCAGCGGGCTCGTGAAGCGGAGTTCCTGGCTGAATTCCTCGGTCTCGTCGCCGCCGGCGATCTCGGTGAGCCCGGTAAAAAGCCGGTTCAGAGCCTGCAGGTCGCAAGTGTGCAGGCCCGAGGCCGCGTCGAACAGCGCGCAGTTCGTCGCATAGACGAACGGCAAGTCATAGCCGACACCGAAAGCGCCATCCACCACCGCCTCCTGGTCGGTGCTGAAATACCCCGACAGCGCATTGACGATACCGAAACCCAGATCCCAATCGAGATTCAGGCTGAGGCGCAGCAGTTCCCGGTTCTCGCCAAGGGCCTGCGGAATACGCTGGATCTCATCGTCGGCGAGGCCCATGTTCTGGATGCGATAGGTCTCCTCCAGATCCGGAAGATCGCCGCACCAGTTCGAAAACCGCTCATTCGGCGATGCCGCATCGACATCGTTTTCGCAGTTCGCCTGCAAGGCAACGGTGGCCGAATCGTCGATTTCATCGTTCGAGTAATAAGCAGATAACATGGCCTCGAAGCTCTCGGCCGGCTTCCACAGCAGATTGCCCTTGAAGGAACGGTAGCGATAACCGCCGACGTCATCGCCATCCGGAATCGGGTTGTCATAGGAGCCGTCCCACTCGTCGTAGCTTGCGGCAAAACGGCCGAGCAGCGTATCGCCGAGCAGCGGGCCGCTGACCGCCGTTTTGCCGGCGACCTTGCCCTCATTGCCCGCGGTAACGTCGCCGCTGAGCTCGAATTCTTCGGTAGGCCGTTTGGTGATGTAGTTGATAGCGCCGCTGAAGGCGTTGCGGCCATATTTCGCGCTGGTAGGGCCCTTGATGACTTCGATCCGCTCGAGGTCGAGCTGGCTGAAATTCAGGCCCTCGCGACCTGAGACGTAAACGCCGTCGAGAAAGATTCCGACATTGACCTCGTTGAAGATGTCGGTCTGCGCGACGCCACGGATCACCGGGGTCGGCAGAAAGCCGCCGACGGCGTTGAAAAAGCTCAATCCCGGCGTCAGGCTGGCAATATCGGCCAGGTCCTTGATTCCCGCCTGCTGGATCTCATCCGGGCCGAAGGCCGTGATTGCGAGTGGAACGTCCTGCAGCCGTTCTTCGATCTTGCGCGCCGTGACGACGATTTCTTCCAGAGCGTCGTCGGCTTGTGCGAAACCACACTGCGGAGTGACAATTAACGACGCGACCGAGCCCGCCCACAGGAAAAAGCGTATCTTGCGGTGCATTGCGATCTCTCCCTGACGATTCCCCCGTCTGCCACGCCATAATACCGCACGACGTGTGAAGGCGATGCCGCTAAAGTGGCTCCGCCGTCGGCGAAATGACTGCTGGCATCCGGATGCCCGCCATTCGGATCGCCGCAGAGATCGGACGGCAACACTCACGTGACAGCGACTTCCATGGGCTTCTTCGGTCGAGTAACCCGGACCTTCGTCCTGCGAGACGGAGTAACCGGCCGCCACGTCGGCGCCCTCTTTTTCGTCGCATTCTTCTCGGTGCCGATCGCCGGTTTCGTCGGCGTGGTGCAACCGTTCACCCTGACCGAGATCCTGCGCATTCCATTCGATCAGCAGGGCAGCCTGACCGGCAACCTGCTCGTCATGCACGAACTGGTCAATCTCTCGCTGATCGGCCTGTACGGAGCGGCGTCCGACAAGCTTGGCCGCCGCCCGCTGCTCGCGGCGGCCTTTCTCATCGTGGCGCTGGGATTCTGCCTGTTCCCGCTGGTGAGCGGCCAGGTCGCGCTGGTGATGTTCCGCCTGATCGTTGCCTGCGGCGTAGCCGGCATTACCTCGATGCTGACCGCTGTGGCCAACGACTATCCGGCGGAAGTCTCGCGCGCACGATTGATCGCCGCGGTCTTCATGTGCAACGGGCTCGGGCTCGCGATCCTGCCGCGGGTGTTCGGCGGCCTGCCGGCCTGGTTCACCGCGGGCGGCGCCGATGCGCTGGTCGCCGGCCGCAACACGTTTCTGGTGGTCGCCGCCGTGGCAAGCATCGTGGCGCTGGTGGCGGCACTCGGGTTGCGCCGCGGCGCGCCGGTCCAGTCGAGTGCGCGCGAGCCACTGCTCGCCACGCTGCGCATCGGCGTGAACGCAGCGCGCAACCCGCGCGTGGCGCTCGCCTATGCCGCGGCGCTGGTCTCGCGCGGCGATCTTTCGGTCGCCAGCACCTTTCTCACCTTATGGCTGGTGCGCGAAGGCGTCGCGCGCGGCATGATGACCGCCGACGCACTGATGCAGGCCACGTTGATCTACGTGATCATCCAGGGCTCCGCCCTGCCGTGGGCTGCCGTTCTCGGCTTCGTGTTCGATCGCATGGATCGGGTAATCGGGCTTGCACTGGCCATGATCATCGCCGCGGTCGGCTATGGCTCGTTCGGTTGGCTGGAGAATCCGCTCGGTGGCTGGATGTACGCGTGCGCGGCACTGGTGGGCATGGGGGAGATGGCCGCCGTGCTTGCCGCGACTTCGCTGATCGGCAAGGAGTCGCCCGACGAGGGCCGCGGCGCCGTGATGGGCGTTTTCAGCCTGTGTGGCGCGTTCGGCATCGGTGCCACGGGCGTCTTCGGCGGGCTGCTCTTCGACCACTGGCGGCCCGTCGGGCCGTTTCTGCTGGTAGCAGGCGCCAACGTGGTCCTGCTCTCCGCCGCTCTCGGTGTGCTGTGGGGCGATCGGCGCCGGGGCCTCACGGTGCCGTGACAGACCCCAGCGACTCGAGCAGTTTCTGGACCGCGGCACCGAATGTGCCTTCGGGGTGCTCGCGACAGTACCCGAGCAGCGTCGCGTAATGACGCTCGCGCTCCGGCCCGGTGGCCGGTAGCGGCCGCAGCACACCGCCCGGTTGCGCACTCACCCGTCCCGCCACGTAGCCGTGCAGCCAGGTGTAGAACTGCAGCTCGGTGCCGCGCGGCGCGCGCTCATCCATGCGCATCAACACCGGACAACTCACCTGCTCCGGATCCGTGGCTCCGTAAGAGGCCTGTGGCGCCGACGAATCAGCGCCCTCGGCCTGCGCCAGCGAGGCGGCTGCAATCAATGCCATTGCGCATTGCCGCATTGCCGGCTCTCCGCTCAGGCGCCCAGCTCCGAGCGCTTCTTCAGGCTTTTCATGGTCAGGATCGTCGCGATCACGCAGCCGCCCACCACGATCAGGCACTTCAGGATGTACTTCTCGGGGTGCACGTAGAACTCGGTGATGACGTTCCAGCCGGCGAGAAACCGCACGTCCACCCACAGGATGATGGTCACGGGTATCGCGTAGCGCACCGCGGAGGACACGCGGCGGTATCGCAGCAGGCGCACGAAACAATACAGCCCCCAGACCAGGCAGATCGCGAAGGCGGCGTACGCGATCCAGTGGTCCTTGCCGATGATCTGCGGATCGAGGATCAGAAGCTGCGACACGTAGAAAAACCATGTGATATAGACGGTCTCGGTGAACGTAATCACGGCGATGTTGCGGTCGCGCCCGGAACCACGCTCACCGAGGTTCAGGCCGAGCCTGCGGTGAAACCACTCGAAGAAGTGACAGCGCGTATCCTTGTTGTGGAAGAAGAAAAAGAAGGCGGTCAGCAGCAAGCCGAAGGTCGACATCAGCATCATGTGCTCGGGGTACTGGATCACCTTGTCGCCGAGCAGCTCGGCCGGCGCCGGATACACCTCGCGCGCAAACCACATGAAGGAAAATTCCACCCAGGTGGTCCAGGTGAGCATGCCGCCGAAGAAGCCGAGCCAGGTGGCGGCCGCCTCGCGGCGAATCTTCGCAGCAGCCGCAAGCATCGCGATGCCGGCGAGCCCGAGCAGCCCGGCGGCGCCGTAGCGGTGTTCCTGCCCGAACAGGTTCTGCTTCAGCATCATCGCCATATGCGCCAGCGGAATCGCCAGCAGCACCGCCAGGAATGCGCTGAAACCGATAAACGGCGGCCGGTAAAAAAAAACGCAGCAGCGGGTGCTGCGGCTGGAAGCTCTCGGCCGCGGTGTCCATGGCTGGATACTAACTCAGGTGCGGGGCGATATTAATGACCCGGCTAAGGACACGGGAAACCAGATGACCGATGCCGTAGCGACCACCGCCGAGTGCACCGACCCGCAACGCCTGTACTGGAACGGCGCCTGGATCCTGATCAGCGTGGTGACCGCGCTGCCGCTGGTCATGGACGTGCGAGTCCACGCCCTGCTCCCGTACACGCCGACGCTGGTCATCCACGAACTTTCCGGCTTCACGTTTTTCGGTCACACGTTCTTCAGCAACCTGTGGTCAATGCGCGTGCGCCAGACTCAGAACCGCGAGGCGAAGCTCTGGGCGCACCAGTTCATCCGCAAGCTGGTGCTCGGCATCGCCCTGCCGACGTCCATCATTACGCCGCTGGCGGGCCTGATGCTGATCGACTCCTGGGGCGGGCTGCGCGCCAACCCCTGGGCCTGGGAGGCATATTTCTGCTTCTGGGTGATGGCGGCCATGCAGCTGACGCCTGACCTCATCACCGTGGGACGCAATCGCTATCCTGACCAGCCGACACGGACGATGCTGGGCGGTGCGCTGCGCGGCATCGCATCGACGGCGCTGACGATCTACATCATCATCTGCATGGCTAGCAAGACCGCATTGCTCGCGCCACTGGTTCTGTGATCTTCGAGGTGAACGACATGGCCACGACCGCGAAAGAAGCCCGCCCCGCAATGCCGCAGCTGCCGACGCCGGAGGAATTCGCGCTGTGGTCCGGGCTCGAAGACCGCCAGGAAGACCTGGCGCTGGCGATGCTGGCGGTGATCCGGACCCTGCGCATCCGCCAACCCTACCCGCATAACATCATCGGCCCGCTGGTGATGGCCCACCTGATGGCGATCCAGTTCGCGAAAAATCTCGGCATGCTGCCGAAACTGGTCGAGTTCGACGTGCGCACCATGGAGCCGATCACGAAGCGACTCGGTCAGATGGTGCGCCAGAGCGGCAACCCGGAGTACGCGCTGATCGGCCTGTTCGAGCGCACCGGTTGCCATTACCACCTGGTGCTCGACACGAAGATCGAGCCGGGCCGGCGCACCTGGAAATCGCCGTTTCGCGATGACCTCGCCGCCGGGCGGCGCATCGGGCAGTTCGACCTCACGGAGCGGGAGGTCCACGAGCAGTGGACCGTGCCGCGGCTGCTCGGTTATGCGAATACCATGGGCGTAAAGTTGCGCGTGTCGCCCTGGCAGGATGACGGCATAATCACCTGCGAACTCATCGATTAGTGTGCGATGTCTTGACGGTCGGAACGGTGCAAGCTGCGACAGCGAAATCGCGACTTGCGTCGCTCCCACAGCGGATCTCAAGTTCCAATAGCTGCGCTTAAGGCCAGCACCGCTCGCCTCAACCCGGAGGCGATGCGCTCGGCCCGTGTCGCACCCTCCCCGGCCGCTTCGAGCTCGGCGACTGTCAGCGGCGCCCCGAAAGTCACGGTGATGCGACCGGGCCGCGGCCAGCGCCGGTTCCACGGCAGGCACTCATAGCTGCCCTCGACGCGCACCGGCACGGCAGGAGCCCCGCTGCGCTGGAGCACCACGCCGACCCCGGGCAGGAACGGCCCCGTCTCTCCCGTGAGCGTACGGCGCCCCTCGGGAAACCAGACCAGCGCGCGTCGTTGCGCCAGCACCGCCTCGCCCGAGGCAATCGCAATGGCCGGCCCGCGGTCCGGATCCACCGGAAAAACCTGAGTCGCGCGACTCAGGCCGCGCCAGAATGCGTTGCGGAACATGAAGCCCGTCCAACCCGCCCAGAACACCTGCCCGAGCAGCGACCGGGGCAGTGCGGCGGCAACCGCCATCGGATCCAGGTAGCTCGCGTGATTCGGCGCGATTAGGAAAGATCCGGCTGCGGGCAGGTTTTCGCGGCCGGCCACCTTCAGGCCGAAAGCAATCCGCATCAGCGCACGATTGAGCGCATAGAGAACGCGTGCCAACACGGCTGCCGACGCTCCCGCCGGTTCCAGCCAGCGCGCCTGTTCCGGCGTGATGGCTTCAACGCCGGCGACGGGCATCGCAGCCGCCGCAAGCACTTCTTTTACCAGGTCGCGCACCGTAAGAATTCGTGCCACGGCTTCCTGCCCCAGGTTCACCGCGAAACGGTCGCGGATTTCGAGCGTGATCGTCAGCCACTCCAGTGAATCGACGTTGAGGTCGAGCTGCGGGCTTGCATCGAGCGTGAGGGGCTTATCGGCGAAACGCGCCCCGAGCCACGCCCAGACCCGCTGCGCCAGCTCCGGCTCCAGCAGCGCGCGGTCTGCGTCGGTCAGCTCGGCCTCCGCCGCCCGACCTGCCGCCGTGCGGCCGCCGCTGAATATCGCCGGCAGGCGAAATCGCTGCAGCTTGCCGAGCGGCGTGCGCGGCAGCGGCTCGTGCAGGATGCGGTAATCCGTGATCCGCTGGTAGGCGGGCAGGCCAAGCGAGGCGGCCTCGATGAACTCGCGCATGGAACTCTCGATGCGCGCGGCACCATGCTCGCGAATGCGCTCCTCGTCCGGCACCACCAGCGCGACCAGCCGGCCGCCATGTTCCAGCACCGCCACTTCGCGGATCAGCGGAATGGCGGCAAACGCACTCTCGACGGTTTCCGGAAACACCTTCTTGCCATCGGGAAGAACGATCATCTCCTTCACACGGCCTGAGATGTGCAGAAAACCGTCGGCGTCCATGAAGCCGAGATCGCCGGTGCGGAACCAGCCGTCGGCGGTAAACGCGGCTCGCGTCGCCTCCGGATTATTGTGGTAACCGGCGAATACGTTGGGCCCGCGCG
>CAYOFE010000028.1:0-8486 GCA_964403135.1 uncultured Chromatiaceae bacterium
GATCGCCATGTTCACTGCAACTGCCGCCCGCATAGCCGCCTGTGCAGAGCTTCCTAAGGCGGGCAGCAAGCACCACCTCCTCGTCGATGCGCAAGGCGTTCCGTTGAGCGTGATTCTCACTCCAGCCAATCGTCATGACATCACCCAGCTGTTGCCGCTGGTGGCGGGGATTCCGCCGCTGGCTGGCAAACCGGGTCGCCCACTGCGCAGACCCCGCTGTGTGCAGGGGGATCGTGGCTATGATTCTCAGCCCCATCGACTGTGCCTGCACCAGCAAGGGATTCGCACTCAGTTGGCCAGGCGGCGCACCGCCCACGGCAGCGGCTTGGGCCGGACTCGCTGGGTGGTCGAGCGCACGCTGGCCTGGCTGCATCAGTTTCGCCGCCTGCGGGTGCGCTACGAACGGCTGCCGTGTATCCATGAAGCCTTCCTCAGCCTCGGCTGCGCCCTTATTTGCTGGCGGGTCCTCCAGACATGGTGAAAACTCATTTTGTTAGACGCTCTTAGTATAAACGACCAGCAAGTCTGGATCGGGCATCGTCCCAGGCCGATTCGGCCGCGGTCGTTAACTGCGCGGGGGTATTCACAATGAAAACGATGACTTTCTGTCGCAATGGTTTTCCCAGGGCTTCGCGCCGCGGGGCCGGGTTACAGAAGCAACAATACCCGCAGGAGTTTACGGGTATGTATACGGTGACGTGGCGAAACATCGCCGCTGTGATCGGATTGACCCTGAGTGCGCTGTTTCCGGCGGCGCGCGCAGACATCATCGTGGGCTGCGGCGACGTGCCGGCGCTGATAGCGGCGGTGAACACGGCGAACACGACGGCCGAAAACGTCATCCAGCTCTCACCTGGATGCACCTATGCCCTGACTGCGGCGGACAACGCCGGGGCGAACGGCGCCAATGGCCTTCCTGTTGTCACTGGCCCGATGGTCGTCAGCGGCAATGGCGCGGTGATCGCCCGTGACGGCGGTGCACCGGACTTCCGGATCATGGAAATCGCGCCAGGCGGCAGTATTGCGCTCATCAACGTCAGTCTGGCCAACGGCCACGCTGCTGGTGCGGGTAACGCCGGCAGCGGCGGCGCCGTGTTCGTCGGCGCTGGCGGAATTCTCACGGTACAGGCCAGCATACTGGCCGCTGCGGCATTCGCCGGCAATGTCGCGGACAATCGTGGCGGCGCCCTTTTTATTGGCCAGGACGGCCTGGTGACCGTTGAAGCGGTCACCACCGCGACGAACCTCATTGCGTTCAACGCCGCGGGCACTGACGGCGGTGGCGTCTTCATCGCCGAGGGGGGTATCCTGACCGTCCAGAACGTGGTATCGAACAGCGACCTCATCGCGTTCAACGTCGCGGGCCAGGACGGCGGGGGCATCTACATCGCTCAGGGCGGCAGCATCGGCATCCAGAATGCGTCCCTGACCGGCAGCGTGATCGCCGGCAATCGCGCATTGCGTGATGGCGGTGGCGCCTACATCGCGCAGGCCGGTGGTTTGAACGTACAGAGCAGCGCGCTCGATGGGGCACTGGTGACGCTCAACGTGGCCGACCGCAATGGCGGCGGCATCCACATGGGCCAGGGCGGAACGCTCAACCTGCAGAACCTCACGGTAAGCGCCGCCCTGATTTTCGCTAACAGCGCGGGTGCCAACGGCGGCGGTGTCTACTGCGTCCAGGCCGGCGCGTTCAACATCCAGAACACCACGTTCAACGGGGTTGTGATCGACGGCAACAGCGCCGCCATTGACGGCGGTGGCATCTAAAACGTCGACGGGGCATTGGGTTTCGTCGGTATCGATAACGGCCTCGTCGACCGGGCCCTCACGCTCAACGCCAGCGCGGTGGCCAACAACAGCGCGGGCCGTAACGGCGGCGGCATCTTCAACGCCGAGGGTGCGAGCCTGAGCATCCAGCGGCTCACGCTCAATGGCGGCTTCGTCAGCTCCAACACCGCCGGCAATGACGGCGGCGGCATCTACAACGCCCACGGGAACGCTCTCGACATCCAGTTGGTCACGGTTGACGCCGGTTTCATCGCCGGCAACAGCGCGGGCAACAACGGCGGCGGTGTCTACAATGCCCAGGGTGGCGTATTCACCCTGCAGGGCGTTATCTTCAACGGGACGGTCATCGCCGGCAACAGCGCCGGCAACGACGGCGGTGGCGTCTACACCGTCAACGCCGCGCTTGGCTTCGTGGGTACGCCCGGCGCGACCATCGACCAAGCTGTTGTATTCAATGGGAGCGTCATCGCCGAAAATACCGCCGCGGGCAACGGTGGCGGGCTCTTCAACGGGGACGGCGGGACGCTCAACCTCCAGGACCTCACCGTCGCCGGGACGATGATTTCGGGTAACCAGGCCAGCAACGATGGCGGCGTCTACAACATCCAGGCAAACGCGTTGACGCTGCAGAACGTTACGCTGCTGGCCAGCGGTATTGCAGGCAACGTGGCGGACCACGATGGCGGCGGCATCTACAACGCGCAGGGCGGAAGCCTGCTGCTCCAGGGCCTCACCCTTGACTCGTCCTTCGTCGAGGGGAACCTCGCTGGCCACGACGGCGGCGGCATCTACAACGCGCAGGGCGGGACCACGAGCTTGCAGCAGGTGATTCTCAACGCCAGCGCGGTCAATGCCAACCAGGCCGGCCATGACGGCGGTGGTGTCTACAACGCGCAGGGCGGCGTGTTCAGCGTCCAGGGAGCCACCGTCAACCGGAGCCCGCTCAACGCCAACACCGCGGGCAACGACGGCGGTGGTGCCTACAACGCGCAGGGGGGTTTACTCCAGTTCTCCAACCTCACCATCGTGCGCAGTCCGGTGAACGCCAATAACGCCGGCCGCTTCGGCGGCGGCATTTTCAACGGACAGGGCGCGATCCTGAGCATCTCCGCGCTCAACCTCGACAGGATCGCGCTTAACGCCAATCGGGCCCAGTTCGGCGGCGGGATTTATAACACCGGCGGCACCGTGTCGATCTTCAAGAGCAACGTCAACGCCAACCGCGCCACTGTTGACGGTGGCGGTATCTACAATATCGACGGAGGCACGATCAACATACAGAAGGGGCGCGTGAACGGCAACCAGGCTGACCGTTTCGGAGGCGGCGTCTTCAACAGCAGCGCCAGCAATGTCAGCATCGACGGCGGCAAGGTCCAGTCCAACAAGGCGGGCTCGACCGGCGGCGGTATCTACAACACTGCCGGCGGCACGGTCACGCTCACTAAGACCACCGTGCAGTCGAACAAGCCCAACAATTGCACGGGTGTTGCCGGCTGCTGATCCGTTCCTGATCTCGATGCCCCGGCGGCGAGGATTCCTCGCTGCCGGGGCATTCATCCCGGATGTCGTTCACCGGTCGCAGATGCCGGCCGAATCGATTCGGCGCACGATTCCACCAATCCGGTAGTTCCAGGCGCCCGCGTCTTGCGGCGTATGGTGACGACGCCGGCGCATTGGCCGACGATAACTGCGGTCGTCAGCAGCGCAAACGCCGCCACCAGCGGCGTGCTCCGCGACTCGATGATCTGAAACACCACGCCGTGCGCGGCGGTCAGCGCGAACGCCGCGTAGCTCGCCCGCTGCAACCGTTTCCACCAGCGGGCGCCGACCATTCGTAACGCGGCGTTGCTCGATAACGCCAGCAGCAGCAGGAACAGCGCGGCGATCACCAGCCCGGCGATCACGCTCCAGAAGTACAGCTCACGGCGCACAGCAGCCGATGGGGCCTGCAAGGCACCGTCGATAAACCTGGCCATGTACTCCATGTTCATCGAGTACCTGAACGCCAGCCCGAAGTGAATCATGCCGGCGAGCGCGCCCCAGATGGCGAGATCGCGTCGCGGCAGATGGTTGAACAATGGCCGGCCGCTGCGCCGCGCGTGCAATGGCCCGATCAGCAGTGCCGCGCTGAGCAGCCCCATGCAGATCCAGGAGGTCGTCAGGCTGACGCGGTCGCCCGCATCGGCCGGCGCGCCGATTGCGGCCGCGAGCCCCACCAGGCCGGCCGTCAGCAGCGCGAGCGACAGGTGTCGGAAGGTTCGAGTCATGAGCTGGTTCAATCATGGCGATGGCCGCCGCGATGGGCAAGCGCGTATTATCCGCAAGGGGATTTGGCGATGAGCGAACCGATTCGCGTCGAGATCGAATACTGCACCGGGTGCAAGTGGCTGCTGCGCGCCGCGTGGCTGGCGCAGGAGATTCTCTCCACCTTCGAGCAGGAGATCGGCGAGGTGGCGCTGATTCCGGGGCGTACCGGCGGCATCTTCGAGATCCGCGTCGATGCCCGGGTGGTGTGGTCGCGCAAAGAGCGCGGCCGTTTCCCGGAAGCGAAGGAACTGAAGCAGATCGTGCGCGACATCGTGGCGCCCGGCCGGGACCTGGGGCATGTAGACCGATGAGGAGTCGCCCACCGGCGTTGCTCCCACGAGAATGAGGAACGTTGGTTATGGCGGATGGAGTTCTTCTGTTTGGCGGCAGTCGCGAAACCGGGCTCGAGGTAGCGAAGATACTCGCGGCGCGCGGCGAGCCGGTTACGGCGTTCGTGCGGCCAGCCTCGGACCTGGTCGAGCTGAAAGCGCTTGGCGTGACGCTCTGCTATGGCGATGTCATGGATCCGCAATCCGTGGCCGCCGCATTCGCATCCGGCAAGTTCCGCGCGGTGATCAGCAGCCTCGGCGCGCACCGCGGCCAGGTGCCGCGTCCCGACTACGAGGGTACGAAGAACATCATCGATGCGGCGAAATCCGCCGGCGTCCGGCGCATGCTGATGGTGACGGTGATTGGCGCCGGGGACAGCAAGGCCGATCTGGCGCCGAAGGTCTGGGAAGTGCTTGGGGAGGTCATCCGGCTGAAGACGCTCGCCGAGAACTACCTGATCGAGAGCGGCCTCGACTATACGATCCTGCGCCCGGGCGGCATGTCCTCGGACCCGGCCACCGGCACGGCCATCCGTACCGAGGATCGCACGGCGATGGGCGTGATTACCCGCGCGGACCTGGCGCGCCTGGTGGTCGACTGCCTCGACGATCCCGGCAGTATCCGGCGGATCTACCACACGGTGGACCCGGAAATCCGCTGGCAACCCCCGCTGCAGCGGGGCGAGGAGATTCCCAGGCGCCCGGGATGAGCCCGAAACTGCGAAGCCCGTCCCAGTCGGCGGCTGAATCCGCCGCGCGTCCGGGCGCGAAATACACGCTGTTGGCGGCCCGCCATCGCCGCAGCAGGTCAGGACCGTGGCCACGCACTCGTCCGAGTTCTCTTCGCAGCGCCGACGCCGTCCGGTGCGTACAGCTGGTGTAAACTCCCCGGCTGCCATGAGCGCACATCCGCACCGGTTTTCTGCCGAAATGCTCGAGCGCGGTGCAGCCGGCCTGGCCGGCTATGCCGCGACGGAGCTTCTCGAGCGCAAGCCCGGGTTGCGCGAACGTTTCGCGCCAGATCCGTTCGGGTGCTGGAAATCGCATCTCACGCAACGGGTGCTCGAACTGTCGGCGGCGCTGGCCGCCGCCGAACCGCGCCTGTTCGTATCGCGCGTGTTGTGGGCGAGTAAGGCATTCAGCGCGCGTAACGCCGCCCCGGAGGACATCAGGGTCAGCCTGGAGGCGCTGAAGGGCGTGATCGAGGAGCGGCTGCCGCCGCCGGCGCGGCAGGCCCCGGTGGAATACATCGAGCAGGCGCTCGGCGAACTCGGCCGCCCGGCTGCACCGGACGCTTCAGAGCTGGATCCGGGCAAGCCGGCCCATCGGCTTGCCCTGCAATATCTCGAAAAGGTTCTGTCCGGGGACGTCGTGGGCGCGGTGCAGGGCATTCTCGATGCCCGTGCCGGAGGCATGGACGCCCGGGCGCTGTACCTGGATGTCCTGTTGCCCGCGCAGCGGGAAATCGGCCGGTTGTGGCATAACGGCGACGTGACGGTCGCCGAGGAACACCTGGTGACGCACACCACCGGGCGGGCGATGGCGATGCTTGCCCATGCTGCGCGTCCGGCAACCAGCAACGGCCGGACGGTGGTCGTCGCAGCGGTTGCCAACAACGCCCATGATCTCGGCCTGCGGGCGGTCGCCGACCTGTACGAGATGGCCGGCTGGCGCTCGATCTTCCTCGGCGCCGACGTGCCCTCGGGCGACCTGCCCTCGGTGCTCAGCTACTTCGGCGCCGACCTGCTGCTGATCGGCGCCACCATGGCCGTGCAGATCCCGCGCGTCGAGGAGGCGATTGCCGGCATTCGCAGCCGCTGTGAACGGCCGGTCAAGATCGTGGTTGGCGGCGCGGCATTCGACGAAGCGCCGGAGCTGTGGCGTCGCATCGGGGCGGATGGTTACGCGCCGAGCGCCGACCAGGCGGTCTCGCTCGGCGCACGTCTCGTCGGCCTCTAGGAGCGGCGTCAGCCGCGATCGTTGTCGGGCCTGAAGGCCCTCTTACATGCATGATGTGCCGCCTCATTTTGGCTTCGAGGCGAAGTACAGCTGCTCGATGCGCCGGTCGAGTAGCCGCGCCCAGCGGTCCGCCAGCCGGCGCACTTCCTGCCAGGTCGTCACCTCGTTCGCGCGCAGCGCGCCGAAATTTCCTATGCCTCCGGCCGGCTCGGCCTTGCGCCGATCCGCTCCGCGCGCGAGCGTCTCGCCACTGACCGAGTCGACCAGTTCCACAGCCAGCGTGGCTTCGCCCACTGTGTCGAGGAAGATGTCGTCGCGACCGGCAGGCTCCGGGGGCACGTGCGAGACGATGTCGAGCAGCATGGGTTTCACGATCAACACCCCGGGTCCCGGGGTGTCGGTAAGTGTGTAGTGTCGGTTGGTCGATAGCTGGTTGCGGAATTTCTCATTGGTGACGTCGGCCAGCTTTGCGCGCCCGGGCTCGCTGATCGGGAAATCAGTGCGGTTGGAACGCTGCGTGGAACTCGTGCCGGTCAGCGGGCGTACCGCGCGGAACCGCAGCTCCACCGGCGCCAGCATCACCTTGTCAAAGGCCGCCAGCGGCATGTCGGGCTTGACCCAGGCGAATTCCAGGTCAGTGTCGCGAACGCGTACCAGGCCGTCGTAGGTGGTTTCCTCGGGAGGAGATCCCGGCGCAGCGCAACCGCACAGCAGCACCGCGGAAGCGATCGCTGCGCAAGGGGCGGGCATTTTCATGATGGTTGAGACCCGCCTGCCCGGCACAGGTTCCGCGGTCTCAGCTGACTGCCGGCAGCTGGCAGCCCGGTTTGTCGAGCACCACCTGCACGTCGCTGATGGCGCGTTCGAGGAAGCCGCCCTCGCAATAAGCAAGGTAATACTCCCACATGCGGATGAATTCTTCCGGGTAACCGAGTTGTCGCACCGCGTGCAACTGCGACATGAAGCGCCGCCGCCACTCGCCGAGGGTGCGGGCATAGTGCATGCCGATGTCGTGGACGTGAACCAGTTGCAGGTCGGTGACACGGGCGATGGCGTTTTGCATTGCGCCCAGCGAGGGCAGGGCGCCACCCGGGAAGATGTATTTCTGGATGAAGTCCACCGAGCGGCGCGCCTGCTCGTAGAAACGGTCGGCAATGACGATGCCCTGCAGCAGCATGCGCCCGTGCGGGCGCAGCCGCGCGCTGCAGACCCTGAAATATTCGTCGAGGAATTCGTGTCCGACAGCCTCGACCATCTCCACGGACACCAGCTTGTCGTATTCGCCGTCGAGGTCGCGGTAGTCGCAGTCGAGTACGCTGACGCGATGCCCGAGGCCGGCGGCGCGCACCCGCTCGAGCGCCAGCTCCCGCTGCTGTTGCGAGATCGTGGTGGTCGTGACGCGGCAGCCGTAATGGCGGGCGGCGTGGAGGGCAAGCCCGCCCCAGCCGGTGCCGATTTCGAGCAGATGATCCTGCGGGCCGAGATGAAGGCGCCTGCAGATCAGGTCCATCTTGTAAACGGCAGCCTCTTCGAGCGTGCTGTCCTCGCGCGGGTAGACCGCCGCCGAGTACGTCAGCGTGGGGTCGAGGAACAGCCGGTACAGTTCATTGCCAAGGTCGTAATGCGCGTGGATGTTGCGCCGGCTTTGCAGTCGCGTATTGCGGTGCAGGCGGTGAGCGAGCCACAGCAGCGCCCGCCTGGCGCTGGCGAAGCCTTTTTCCAGCCCCTCGAGGGCTTCGCGATTGGCGACGAATACGCGGATCAGCGTCGTCAGCTCCGGCGTGGTCCACTTGCCCTGCATGTAGGCCTCGGCGGCCCCGATGGTGCCGCCGAGCGCGATGTCGCGGTACGTGGACAGGTCGCTCACGCGCACGAAGGCCTCCGGCGACCCGCCCCCAACGGCGAAGCTGCCGATGCTGTCGGAGACGGTGAGCCTTCCGTGGCGGATCCTGCCGGCGCGCGCGGCGAAAGCGCGCCGCCACATGCGAGCGGTCAGGGCGGATGCGAAAGACCCACCGCCGATCGCTTCCGACCTGCTGGACAGCGCGCTGTCTGACTCGCTCATGGTGTCGTGGACGAGACCTCTGCACTCTGCTGCTG
>CAYOFE010000028.1:8496-27502 GCA_964403135.1 uncultured Chromatiaceae bacterium
CGGGGGCGTTTTTCCGCCAAAGCTTCCACGCCTGCCACATGATCAGGGACATGACCCGCGCGGTGACGAGCGGGTCCATGGCCAGCTGCCGCGCCATCGACCGGTGGGTTATCGGCTCGCGGTTCAGCACGAGATGCGCATCGAAGACTCTCTCGCCGTCGCGCCAGTTCTCGATGGCGACCCGCAGTATCTGCGCCGGTTCGCTGACCCGGCAGCGGTAGCGCATGTCCATGGGCAGGAACGGCGAGACGTGCATCGCCTTGATGAATTCGAACTCGTGGCGCTTGCCGGCGCCATGACCCGGCAGAACGTAGCAATGCGTCTCCCCCCATGGGGTGTTGTTGACCTCGAGCACGACGTGCTGCAACCGCCCGTCGCGGTCATGGCAATAGTAGAAGCTCACCGGGTTGAAGCAGTAGCCGAAGTAGCGCAGGTGGGTGAGCAGCCGAATCGGCCCCTCGGGCCGCGTTCCGGTCTGTGCGGCAACCAGCTCGCGGATGCAATCGTCGAGCGGGCGCGTGGAATCGCCGAAGTGGTCGCGGCGGCGAAACCAGGCGAGTGCCGGGCGGCGCGCTGACCAGAGCCAGAAGCCGCGAAACACGCGGTCGAGCTCGGCGAGGTCGAGATACATCATGAAGATGCGGTAACGGAAAGCGTTCGGCACCGGCTGGAAGCGCCGGTGCCTAACCCACCCGGCGTAGATGCAGCTGTTCATGCGCGGTCTGCCCGTTGATCTCGGCTGCGGCGGCCAGGCCGCTCTGCACGCCATCCTCGTGAAACCCGTAGCCCCAGTAAGCCCCCGCGTAACAGGTGCGGTTGCGCGCGCTCACCTCGTGGCGCCGCGCCTGCGCGGCCATGCTCCGCGCGTTGTAGACAGGATGGGAATACGTCATGCGCTCGATGATTTGCTTCGGGTCAATGGCATCACTGGCATTCAGCGTGACGAGATACTGCCGCGGCGTTGGCAGCCGCTGAAGGGCGGTCAGGTTGTATGTCACGGTGGCATGGCTGCCGGCGCCGACGAAACGGTGGTAATTCCACGAAGCCCTGCTCAATCGTAGTCGCGGCAGCAGCCGCTCGTCGGTGTGCAACACCGCGTCGTTCCGCTGAAATGGCATGGCGCCGAGGATCTCCCGTTCGGCCGGGGTTGGGTCGCGCAGCAGCCGCAAGGCCTGATCGGCATGGCAGGCAACTACGACCTGGTCGAAGTGATGCGCCGGCTGCCCTCGCGGCTTGACCAGCACATGGTCGGGCAGTCGCCGGATCCATTCCACCGGCGTACGCAGGTGCAGGCGCTGCCGGAACGGGCGGGTCAGGGCGCGCACATATTCGCGCGAGCCGCCGCACACCGTGCGCCACTGCGGCCGGTCGCGCAGTGAGAGCAGCCCGTGATTCCGGAAGAACCGGCCGAAATGCCGCGCCGGAAAGTCGAGAATCGTGCGCGGCTCGGCCGACCAGATGGCGCCGGCCATCGGCAGCAGGTAATCGTCCACGACCGGCCCGGCGAAGCCGTTTGCGGCGAGAAATGCCCCAAGGCTCAAATCCTCCGGCGCCGTGACCAGCCGCGCCGCATGGCGATTCAGCCGCAGGATGTCGAGGATCATGCGATGGAACGCCGGCCGCAGCAGATTGCGGCGCTGGCTGAACAGCGTGTTGAGCGAGCTGCCGTTGTACTCGAGCCCGCTGCGGTCGCAGCGCATCGAAAAGCTCATGTCGCCGGGCTGGGAGCGGATTCCGAGCTCGCTCAGCAGGGCGGTGAAGTGGGGGTAGTTGCGCTCGTTGAAAACGATAAAGCCGGTGTCCACGGCCAGCCGCTGACCGTCGGCCGCCACGTCCACGGTGTGGCTGTGCCCGCCCGCATAGTCGCCCGCCTCGTAAACCGCAATATCATGGTCCGGGTGCAGCCGGTATGCGGCAGTCAGGCCGGCCACGCCCGCTCCGATGATGGCAACTCGCATTGCAGAGAACTCCGATTCCCCAGGCTTACCAGTTATTCGCCAGCAGAAACCGTCCGGATTGCCCGGGCGAATAGCAGGGCATGCGAAGGACCCTGACATGAGCAAGTCGCCGATCCGCGCCGCCGCCGGCATGGTACTGTTAATCGTGGCGGGTTGTGGCGGCACCCCACCGCCAAGCCCCGAGGCCATGGATGCTTCCTATGAAAGGGCGCTGCAGAGAACCGCGGCCACCGCGGTCGTCCTCGATGACCAGGCCGTGGTCGAGCAGATGGAGCGGCTGCGGGGGTTTTTCACCCGCATGGACGCGACTGCGATCCGCCATGCCGTGGATGGACTTTATGCGCCGGATGCCTACCTGAACGACAACCTCGTGGCGCTGGAAGGCGCCGCCGCGATCGCCGATTATTTCGCCGAAACGATGACCCGCGTCAGCAGCCTGCGGGTCGACCTGCTCAGCATGGCGCATGCCGGGCCGGACTATTTCGTGCGCTGGCGGATGACGATCGAGAGCCCGCAGCTTGGCGGCGGGCGTCCGCTGAAGTCCTACGGCATGACACATTTCCGTTTTGACGAAACGGGGCGGGTGCTGCTGCACCGGGATTTCTGGGACGCTGGGACCGGGCTCTACGAGCATCTGCCGGTGGTCGGATCCATCCTGCGCCGCGTGCGCGCCGCGGCTCATTGAGGAAGGCAAACGATGCAAACCATCGCCATCGATCTTTGCGAGCGGGGGCTGGTGCCTGATTTCCTGATGCGCGCCGGCATGCGCCGGCTGATGGCCACGCGCCTGGCCGAGGAATCGGCCGACCACGGCGAGCGGGAATTCGACCGCTATCGCCGCTGCCTCGCGACCCTGCGCCACAGCCCGATCGCCATAGACACGCAACGCGCGAACGAGCAGCACTACGAGGTCCCCGTCGAGTTCTTCGCGCAGGTGCTTGGGCCGAGGCTGAAATACAGCTGTGCCCTGTGGGAACCGGGAGTCGCCACACTCGCTGCAGCCGAGGAGCGCATGCTCGGGGTCACCTGCGAACGGGCCTCGCTCGCTGACGGCCAGGATATCCTGGAGCTCGGTTGCGGCTGGGGTTCGCTGACGCTGTGGATGGCCGAGCGCTATCCCCATGCCCGCATCACCGCGGTGTCGAACTCCGCCTCGCAGCGCGAGTTCATCCTGTCGCGGGCGGCGCGGCAGGGCCTCGGCAACGTGCGCGTGATAACTGCGGATGCCAATGTATTCGACACCACGGATCGCTTCGATCGGGTGGTCTCGGTGGAAATGTTCGAGCACATGCGCAACTACGCTGCACTGATGCGCCGCATTGCCCGCTGGCTGCGCGCCGAGGGCCGGCTGTTCGTGCATATCTTCTGCCACCGCCAGCTGATGTATCCGTTCACCGTCGAAGGCGCCGATGACTGGATGGGACGCCATTTCTTCACCGGCGGGCTGATGCCTTCCGAGCAGACGCTGCTCTATTTCCAGGAACACCTGCGGCTGGAGGAGCAATGGCGGGTATCCGGCGCGCACTACCAGAACACAGCCAACGCGTGGCTCGCGCGCATGGATGCGAATGTGCCGCAGGTACTGAAGGCTCTGGCCGGCGCCTACGGCGAGGCCGAGTCGCACCGCTGGTTCCACCGCTGGCGCATGTTTTTCATGGCCTGCGCCGAGCTGTTCGGCTATCGCGGCGGCACCGAGTGGTTTGTGTCTCATTACCGCTTCGCCAGGTAGCAGCGCGCGGCGCGCGATCGGGTCGAGACGTCGATGATCCGCCTGGTGCTGAGCGGTTTCTGGGCGGCGCTCGCGGTGATGGCGATCGGCTGGCTGGCGAGCGTTGCGCGCCGCGATGTCAGCATCGTCGATGCCTGCTGGGGCGGGGCTGTCGTGGCGGCCGGTTGCGGCTGGTATATCGCGCTCTCGCGCGATATTCCGGCGCGTGGCTGGCTGGCGCTCGCGCTGGCGATGATCTGGGCGCTGCGGCTGTCCGTGTTCATTGTCGTTCGTAACCGGGGCAGGCCGGAGGACCGCCGCTACCGCGAGATCCGTGCCCGCCACGAGCCCGGCTTCTGGTGGCGCAGCCTGTACCTGGTGTTCGGGTTCCAGGCCGTGCTTGCCTGTGTCGTCGCCCTGCCGCTGCTCGGCGCGCTGGCGAGCCGCGCAGCGCTCGGCGTGATCGACTTCGCCGGCGTGGCGCTCTGGACGTTTGGTTTTCTTTTCGAAACGGTGGCCGACCAGCAGCTGCTGTCGTTCCAGCGCTCCGCGTCCGGCGCGCGCGGGGTGATGAACCGCGGGCTGTGGCGTTACAGCCGCCATCCGAACTATTTCGGCGAATTCTGCCTGTGGTGGGGGCTCGCCCTGATTGCGCTCTCAGGCGGGGCGTGGTGGAGCGCGCTCGGACCGGCGCTGCTGACATTGTTCCTGTTGAAGGTGTCGGGGGTCGCGCTCGCCGAGCAGGACATCGCGAGGCGCCGGCCCGAGTATCGCGACTACATGCGCCGGACCAGCGCTTTTGTGCCGCGCCCCCCGGCGCCGTGACCGTGTGCGGCGCCGGGTGCGACATCGTGCCGCTTGCCGTCTGCAGCGGCTGCACACAGACTGGGCCCGTGCGTTACTGCAGTGAATCCACGTGAGGCTACCCGGGCGGCCAACTGCGGATGGACCGCCGGGGCGGCGATTCGGGCCATTCGTGCTCGCTGCCGGGATCGCCGGGCGCAACGCGGCAACGGTGCTGTTCGCGAGTTTCAGCACCATCTCGCTGGTCACCTTTCTCAATTTCGCCAATCCATACCTGTTTGCGCTGCTGGAGATACCGCTCGAGCGCCAGGGCGCGCTGGCTGGGTTCCTTGTTTCGCTGCAGGAGGCGGTGCAGGTTGCCATCTGCACCGTGCTGGGCGCATGGGCGGACCGCCGTGGGCGCCGGCCGATTTTCGTCGGCGGCCTGCTGTTGATGGCTTGCAGCTTCGTCGTTTACCCGATGGCGCCGGGCGAGTCGGCGCTGGTGCTGCTGCGCGCGCTGTACTCGGTCGGATCGACGACCTCTACCGTGATGCTCTCGATATGCCTCGCCGAGTACATTCACGAGAGCACGCGCGGGCGGTGGATGGGCACGATCGGCGTGTGCAACGGTATCGGCGTGGTGCTGATGGCCACGGTCTTCGCCAAGCTGCCGCTCGCGTTCCGTGGCATGGGCTATGACGAGACGACTGCATTGCGCGCCAGCTTCTGGGTGTTTGCGGCGTGCGTGGCACTGCTCGCGGCGTTGCTGCGGTGGGGTCTGGCGCCGCCGGCCCCTGTGCCGCAGGCAGCTGGCCGCGCCAGCTTGTGGCGGCAGACCCTTGCGGGCCTGACGGCGGCGCGGGATAACCCCCGCATCGCGCTCAGCTACTTCATGGCGTTTGCCTCGCGCGGCGATCTGGTGATCCTGACGACCTTCATCTCTTTATGGGTGGTGCAGGCCGGCAGTACCTCCGGGCTTGGACTGGCGCAGGCCACGGCGCGCGCCGGCATGGTGTTCGGCATCGCGCAGGGCGTGGCGCTGCTGTGGTCATTTGCCATGGGCATGATCCTGGATCGCGTGCCGCGGTTACCCGGGGTCACATTCGGCTTCGCCCTTGCCGCCGTCGGTTATGCGACGCTGGGGTTCGTCGACGATCCGCTCGGGCGCGGCATGATCTACGCGGCAATGCTGGCCGGCATCGGCGAGGCCAGCGCGGTGGTCTGCGCGGGGGTGCTGATCGGACAGGAGGCACCGGCGGCGATACGAGGCACCGTGATCGGCACTTACTCGCTCGCCGGGTCGTTGGGGATGATTTGCCTGACGTTTCTCGGCGGCCAGCTGTTCGATGCGATCGCACCGAGCGCACCCTTCGCCATGATGGGCGTGGTGAATTTCGCGGTGTTTGTGGCCGGCGCCCTGCTGATCTGGCACGAGAAGGCCGCGCGGCGCGTACCCGTGCGCGCGGCGCCGCAGCGCTACGAGTGACTGTGGCTGCCGGCACTCGCGCGGCCAGCATCGCCGGCAGTAGAATCAGCGGCGCTTTATGTCCAGTTCGGGTGTTACCCGGGCTGGTCAGCGCCCACAATGTCCGCAATCCCCCCCGGGAACCACGCCATGCCAATAACAAGAATCGCGATTGCAGTCGGCCTGCTCGCCGCCGCAACGGCCGCCGGCGCCGCCTCCTCGCCCGAGGTCATCGAGATACAGACCAACGTCGGCACGATCGCCGTGCGGCTGAATTACGCGAAAGCGCCGATCACCACCGACAACTTCATGGCATACGTCGACAGCGGGTTCTACAAGGGCACGCTGATGCACCGCACGGTGAAGAATTTCGTGGTGCAGGGGGGTGGCATCAGCAAGACCGACGGCAAGATCAAGGTGACTAACCCGCCGATCATCAACGAATCGACTAACGGCCTCAGTAACCTGACCGGCACGATCGCCATGGCGCGGACTAACGACCCGAACTCGGCTACGTCGCAGTTCTTCATCAACCTGGCCGACAACACCAATCTCGACTACCAGAGCGCCATCAGCCCGGGCTATGCGGTCTTCGGCAAGGTGGTGAAGGGCATGTCGATCGCCGACAAGATCGAGGCGCTCGCCAACTACAACGAGGTGGCCTTCACGTCGAATGCGCAGCTGGTCTGGATCGAGACCGTTTACAAGAACGCAAACTGGGACACGACCGTCGCGCGGACCCGTATCCTGAGGAACGGGTCGGGCACGGTGGTCAGCGATCCGCCCGGGATCAGCTGCGGCTCGACCTGCAGCATCAGCCAGGCGAAGGGCGACGCGCTGAAGCTCACGGCGACGCCGGCCGCCGGTTACGCCTTCACCGGGTGGCGCGGCGACTGCTCGGGCGTGCGCACGGTGCTCAACATCGACACTAACAAGGGCAACCACAACTGCACCGCGGTGTTTACGGCCCTGGGGGCCGCGCTGCAGTAGCCGCTCAGCCGGAGTGGCGCTCCATCGCCTGCAACGCCTCGATCGTTGCGGCAACCGTCTGCTCGTGCTGCTCCTCGCGGCTGATCGACGGCTGCCACTCCTCGATGTAGCCGCCACCGTCGAAAGAGCCGAAGTACATGTGAATGCCGCCGCGGATCGGCACCCAGCGCGCGCCTTGGGGATAGCTTGCCCGGTGCGCTTCGAATGCCGCGGGCGGCGCGCCATCGGCGGTGGCGCGGTGGATGTGCCAGACCGGTTTGGTGAATGCGGCGAGGCTGCGGTTCTCGGGCGGGTAGGAGTCCCAGACGATCAGGCCTGATATGCGGTCGGGATGACGGTGGGCGAAGCTTGCGGCCATCGCGCCGCCGAGCGAATGCCCGAGGATCGCCCAGCGCTTGATGTCCGGATAGGCGGCCATCGCCTCGAGTGCGCGGTCCGGCGCGAGGAAAGCGAATTCGAGCGGCATCGGCACATCGACGATGAAGTAGCCGGCTGCGGCCAGGCGGCGCAGCACCGGCGCGTAACCTCGCACGTCGCAGTTCGCGCCGGGATAGACGATCACGCCGAGCCGCGGCTCGGTACCGGCGGGGGCGAACGTCAGGAATCGGCCTTCCTGCACCGTGATCGCGGCATCGGATGCCAGTGCGGCCAGGGCTTCTGCGGTGGGGGCAGCGTGCCGGCTCTGGCTCCACGCCGCCAGGCCGAGGTAGCCGGCCACGGCGAGCATCGCCACGGGGACAATCAGGTACTTGAGGAGTCTTTTCACGATTCGCCAGTGTAAGACACGAGCCCCATCGGACTCGGCCAGAGGTTAACACCGCGATCGGACCTCGGTCACGACGGCCGGAACCGGAACTGCTCTATACTATCGGCGGTCAAAATCGCGCCAATGCAGCAACCGACCGTAACAATCGGGTGGGGCACAGTCCGTCGCCGGCAGTCGGGGGCGCGGCAGCTGCTCGCACTGTTGATGCTGGCTTGGCTGAACCTGATCGTTCAGCCGTGCCAGGCCGAGGTGCCGGCAATGCCGGTCGGTATGGAAGATTGCGATCACGGCGGCAGCGGGGATCACCCCGCGCCCTGTCACGCGATGCAGGCGAGCGACTGCGACGCCCCGCTGGCGCTGAACGCCGATTCGCCGCCGTCACCTGTGCTGGCCCGGCCAGCCCGCCCGCTTTCGTCACTGCCAAACACCCCGGCGGCCCGATTCGACAGTTCGCACCGGCGCCCGGCTGCGACCGGACCGCCACTCACCATCCGCTTCTGCACGCTGCGTAACTAGACCGCTCTCCGCCCGACGAACCGCCGGTTTCCGGTTTTCGACAGGAGAGAGTCATGCGCAGTCATTCGGGACGGGCAGTCCCCGTGCATCACCGTTCCATTCTCACCCGTCGCAGCTTCGTGCAGGGGCTCGCTGCGGGTGGTGTTCTTGCTGGCCTCGGGCGCAGTCCCGCCTGGGCCGCCGCGGCCATCGGCAGCCCCGGTGTGATCAGCGGCACCGATATCGAGCTCGCGATCGCAGAGCTGCCGGTGAACTTCACCGGCCGGGCACGCCTCGCCAGGGCCATCAACGGCTCGGTGCCCGGCCCGCTGCTGCGGTTCCGCGAGGGCGATGAGGTCCGTATCCGCGTCGCCAACCGGATGGCCGTTCCGACCTCGATTCACTGGCACGGGATCATCCTGCCGGCCGCCATGGATGGCGCGCCGGGCTTCAGCTTCACCGGCATCGATCCCGGCGAGGTCTTCGAGTACCGGTTCCGCCTGCGCCAGAGCGGCACCTACTGGTACCACAGCCATTCCGGCTTTCAGGAGCAAAGCGGCGTATACGGTCCGCTGGTGATCGCGCCGCGCGATCCTGCTGCGATCAGCGCCGAGCGCGACCACGTGGTGATGCTGTCTGACTGGAGCGACGAGGACCCGGTTGCCATCCTGCGCAAGCTGAAGAAGCAGGCCGACTACTACAACCGCCAGCAGCGCACGGTCGGGGATTTTCTGCGCGATGCGCGCGAGCAGGGTCTCGGCGCCGCGTTCGCCGAGAGCCGCGCATGGGGCCAGATGCGCATGAACCGCACCGATCTCGCGGACGTGAGCGGCGTGACCTACACCTATCTCATGAACGGGGTGACGCCCGCGGGCAACTGGACCGGGCTGTACGGCCGCGGCGAGCGGGTGCGGCTGCGCTTCATCAACGCCGGGGCGATGACGATCTTCGATGTGCGCATCCCGGGACTCGATCTGACCGTCGTGGCGACCGATGGCCAGGAAGTGCACCCGGTGACCGTCGAGGAGTTCCGCATCGCGCCGGGCGAGACCTGCGACGTGATCGTGACGCCGGCCGACGAGTCGGCGTACACGATTTTCGCGCAATCGGCCGATCGCAGCGGTTACGCGCGCGGCACGCTGGCTCCGCGCCTGGGGCTGAGTGCGCCAGTGCCGGAACCCGACCGGCGCGTGTTGCTGACGATGGCCGACATGGGCCACGGTGGCATGACCGGTGGCAGCGAGCATGCCGGTCACGCGGGGCACGACAGGTCTGCGAGCAGCGGGTTCGCCGTATTGCCGAATGGCATCACGCACGCGCCGGAAGAATTCGGTCCGGCAGTGGACATGCGCACGGGCACGCCGACAGCGCGCCTCGACGACCCGGGGGTGGGCCTGCGCAACAACGGCCGGCGCGTGCTCACCTATGCGGATCTTGCGAGCGTGTTCCCGGATCCAGACGGGCGCGAGCCCGGGCGCTCGATCGAGCTGCATCTCACCGGGCACATGGACCGGTATCTGTGGTCGTTCAACGGCGTGGGCTTCATGGACGCCGCCCCGTTGCGCTTCAACTATGGCGAGCGGCTGCGCATCGTGCTGGTCAACGACGGCATGATGGAGCACCCGATCCACCTGCACGGCATGTGGTCGGACCTCGAGGACGAACAGGGCCGTTTCAAGCTGCGTAAACACACCATCAGCGTAAAGCCCGGGCACCTGAACTCGTTCAGGGTCACGGCGGATGCGCTCGGCCGCTGGCCGTTTCACTGTCACCTGATGCTGCACATGGAGAACAGCATGATGCTGGCCGTGATCGTCGACGAGGAGGGCCGCCATGAGTAAGCATCCGTGGAAGCCATGGCTGGCCGGCACGCTCGGCTGTCTTGGGCTCGTGGCGCTGGCGCAGGCGGCCGAACCGCTGCCGCCGGTGACACCCGAGCCGCGCGCCGCGGCGTTTCCGGACGTCTCGGGCACGAACCTGCACGCGCACATGGAGCATGACCCGCTGACCGCGATGTTGCTGGCAAAGCAGTTCGAGTGGCAGGCCGGCTCGGGCGACGATGCCGTGCAGTGGGACGCTACTGGCTGGGCGGGCTATTCGATGAATCGCGTGTGGCTGCGCAGCGAGGGCGAGCGTCCCTCGCATAGTTCAGGCACGGTGCAAACCGAGCTGTTGTACGGGCGTCCGGTGGCGCCGTGGTGGGATTTGGTGGCTGGCGTGCGTCACGACATCGGCCCGGGACCGGCGCGCAGCTACGCGGCGATCGGCGTGCAGGGGCTCGCGCCGCAGTGGTTTCATGTCGAGGCAACCGCGTACTACGGCGAGCGCGGCCAGGCGGGCCTGCGACTGCAGGCGGACTACGAGTGGCTGTTCACCAACCGGCTGATTCTCACCTCGCGTACCGAAGCGCGCGCCTGGAGTGAGGACGACGAGCGCACCGGGATCGGCAGCGGATTATCCGAGACCTCGCTGGGCCTGCGCCTGCGCTACGAGATCCGTCCCGAGTTCGCGCCCTACGTCGGCTACGAGTGGTACGGCCGGTTCGGCGATACCGCCGACATCGCCCGCGCGGCTGGCGAAGACCGGCGCCAGACGCGCGTCGTTGCCGGGCTGCGGTTCTGGTTCTGAGGGGGATACGGCAATGCAGAAAACCTCAACCCTGAAGCCCTTCGCGAAGGGCGATATTTTCCTCAGGACCGCCGTTGTCGAGCAAATGGCAGCGATAACTGCGAAACTGCGACCCGGCACCATAATCGATGGGTACAACTGCGTATAGCAGGGGTGGCGCTGCTCGGCTATTTTTGATAATTGGATGGCTAATCGCCAGGCACTCCGCCAGATCACTTCGATACAGGAGACGCACATGGCAACAACAAAGACCCTCCCTCCCGCTGCTCGTCCCCAGCCGCCTCCACGAGCTCGACCCGTGAGTGCGCAGACCCGCGATGCGGCCCGCCGCGTGAACCTCGCCGGCGAGGACCGCCGCCGGCTGATCGCCGAGGCGGCCTATTTCCGCGCCGAGCAACGGGGCTTCGTCCCCGGATCCGAGCTCGAAGACTGGCTGGCTGCTGAAATCGAAATTGATGCCCTGTTGGGCGAAGGAGACCGACAATGAAACTCACGACATGGGATCCGTTCCGGGATTTCGATGACCTGTTCACCCGCTATTCCCCGTTCTATCGGGCGGGGCTGTTGCGTTGGACCGGCGAAACGGACAAGGACTTCGAGTGGAGCCCGGCAGCGGACATCAGCGAGACCGAGACCGAATACGTGGTGAAGGCCGATCTGCCGGGTGTGGACAAGAAGGACGTGCATATCACGCTCGAGAACGGCCAGCTCAGAATCTCGGGCGAGCGGAAGATGGAAAAGGAAGCGAAAGACGAGAACCAGATCCGCGTCGAGCGCTTCCACGGCACCTTCGCGCGCACGTTCGGGCTTCCGGACGACGCCGATACGGCTGGCATCAGGGCCGATTCCAGCAACGGGGCGCTGACCATCCGGATCCCGCGCAAGAAGGCTGCTAAGCCCGCGCGCATCGAGGTCCCGATCAAATAGCCGCCTGATAGGGGATAAGCAGGTTCTGTTCCGGTTGGCCGCGCGGCAGCAGGCTCCGCGCGGCCGACCCGGCTTGCCGAGGTGGTGCGCATCTCGCTGGAGATCGCCATGTCGGTGACCAGCATTCTGCTCCTCACCGAGGCGACGATGGTGGAGAGCCCGGAGCCGAAGAAACCTGCTGGCGGTCGGCTCGAAGCCGGCATGGTTTAATCCACTATCGCATCGGAGCGCCATGAACGAACGCATCCGTCGGCTGCTGAGCGAGATGACGGCGCTCGAGGAAGAGCTGCGGACGGCACTGCACGAGCAGGAAACACGGATCCACTTCCGGATCGTCGGCAAGCGGGTCGAGTTCCAGAAGGCGATCCGCGACCGGCACCGACAACTGCGCATGGGCCTGATACCGTGGCTTGCCAGCGGCGAGCTGCGCAACCTCGCTTCGGCCCCTTTCATCTACGCGCTGGCGGTACCCCTGCTCATCTTCGATATTGGAGTCACGATCTACCAGCTCATCTGCTTCCCGCTATACCGCATCCCGAAGGTGCGCCGTGGCGGCTACATCGTCATCGACCGCCAGGACCTCAGTTACCTGAACGTCTTCGAGCGGCTGCACTGCACGTACTGCGCCTATGCCAACGGGCTGATCGCGTACGCCCGCGAGATTGCCGCGCGTACCAAGCAGTACTGGTGCCCGATCAAGCACGCACGCAAGGTGCTGGGGTCCCATGCCCGCTACGGGCGGTTCATGGATTTTGGAGATGCCACTGATTACCAGGCACAGCTGGCGCGGCTGCGCGCGGAACTGGCGGCAGAGGAGGCGAAGTCGGCGGCTTGAAGCCGGCCAGCTCGCTTACCCGAATGGCGGAATCAGTCGTTCCCTGATCACCCGCAGCGCATCGAACGGTCTTGCTGGCGCGACGGCTACGGACCGGCATCCGCTTTGAACGGACGGGGGCGGGGTCAGCGCCTGGTCAGCAGCCCCTCGATCTTCTGCAGCAGCGTATCCACGCCGCAATCCTCGTCGTCGGTGAGCACGATCGCACCCTGGTCATCGGTTTCGACGTGCAACAAGCTGCTGCCACTCGTCTCGCGATCTGCCAGCAAGGCCGCCTGGCGCTGGTTGATGGCGCACTGCTTCTGGTACTTGTGCAGCAGCGCCCGGCTCTGCCTGACCAATTGCCGGTACTGGATGGCCTGTCGGATGGTGACCCCCAGGTCGGTGGCGTTGAACGGTTTGAGGAAAAACCGGTAGATCTCCCCCTCGTTGATCGCCCGTATTACGTCCTCCAGGTTGGCCTGGCCCGAAAGAATCATGCGCACGGTATCGGGGTAGCGCCGGCGCACTTCGGCGAGAAAGACCGAGCCCGGCATGCCCGGCATCCGTTCGTCGGAAATCACCACATCGATATCTGCCGATGCCAGCCGGCCGAGTGCCTCCTGCGCGGAATTGGCCGTGAGGATTTCGAAGGATTCGTGTCGCAGCGCGCGCTTCAGGCCCGATGTGACATTGGCCTCGTCGTCGACCAGTAGGACCTTGCTGATTGCCATGGCGTTGCTCTCCCTCGGGGCGGCGCGTCTCGCTGCCAGTTCAGACGGCGACCTTGACCCGGAACGGCTCGATGATGCCAATACCGCTGGCGATGCTGCGCAGCCGTACCAGGAGGGTGTTCGTCACCTCCTGGCCCTTCGGCACCAGGCGTAGCCCGGCGCTGCTGCGCAGATCCTCATCCAGCACCATGCCGGGCATCAGCTCGGCGAGGCGGACGTTGCGAACGGCCGCCTCGCCGGCGACGAGCTGCGCTCTGCGCAGGGATTGCCCGATCCCGGCGGGCAGTCCGGGCCAGGACTCGGTGAGCTTCTGCAGCGCGACCGCCGGCTTCGACCCGCCGGCGATCAGCTGGTCGAGGCGGGTCGCGCAGTGCAGCACGAAGGCGCCGAGCCGTTGCGGCTCCCACTGCGCGGGCAGCTCGCCGAGACCCTGGCAATCGAAGGTGCGGCACTGGGTGGCGATGGTCGCGGCGACACGCTCCAGCCGCGGGATGCTCGACAGCAGGCGCGCGGCGAGTTCCGGATGCGAGTCGTAGACGCGCTGCTCTTCGGCGCTCAACGGCTCCGCGCCGTACACTTTGGCGAGAATCTCGGCCGGCAGGGTGATACAGCCGAGCTGCGAGAGCATCGTGGCGAGGCGCAACGACCAGTCGATCTGCACCCCCAGCGCAGCAGCAACGGCCTCGGCATAGCGCTGCACGCGCGCCGCGCGACTGTAGGCCGCCGGGTTCGTCAGGCCGAGAATCTCCGTGAGCATCTTCACGATGCCGCTCAGTGTGTTTTCCAGCAGTTCCTTCTCCGCATGCACCAGCCGGTACTGCTCGATGCCGGCGCGCACCGTCGCGAGCAGTGCGTCGGCTGGGCAGGGCTTGGTCAGGAAGCGGAAAATATGGCCCTCGTTCACCGCCGCGATGGTCGCGTCGAGATCCGATTGCCCGCTCAGGATCATGCGAACCGTGTCCGGTTGGATCTGGCGCACGCGCGTGAGGAACTGCGTGCCGTTCATCTGCGGCATGCGCATGTCCGACCCCACCACGGCGAACGGCCCCTTTTCTTCGATGACCTTCAGGCCTTCGGCGGGTCCCGGGGCGGTCTCGATATCCAGTTTGCCGCGCAACTGGCGGCGTATGCCGTCGAGCAGGTTTGGCTCATCGTCGACAAACAGGACGCGCTCGCTCATGTCACGCCGTCTCCGTGAGCACCTTGAGACAGGCCTCGCGCCAGGCGGGCCAGCGGTCGAGCGCGCCGACGCGTTCCAGGTAGCCGGGCCGCAGCTCGGGTGCCAGGTCCGCCGGGTTTTCGCGTTCGGGGTGGCTGGCGATCGCATGGCCGACGTGCAGCGCGGTCACCAGGCTGATTCCCGAGGTGGGAGCATCTTCCGGAGTTTCGTGGAACAGAATCGCCTCCAGCACGGGATTCTGAAATCCCCACAGGCCGAGCAGGTACGCGCCTGCCTCAGCGTGGCTGACGCCGATCACGGCGCGCTCGGCCTCGTGCCAGGGGACGCCATGCTGTTGCCGGTGCGTGCCCACTTCGACGTAGTTGCCGGGTAAGTACAGCGCCAGGGCGAGTGTGCCGACATCGTGCAGAACCCCGCTCAGGAACGCCTCGTCGCAGCTCTCCATCAGCGCCGGCTCGAGTTTCGCGATGGCGCGCGCGGCTGCGGCCGCCCGCAGGCTGTCGCGCCGGAGCGCCTGCAGATCAAAGCCAGGGACCTCAGGTGGCTGCGCTGCGCCGAACACACCGTGTTCAAGAACCAGCGCCATCACCGCTTCGAGCCCGAGGAAGGTCACCGCTCGCTCGATGCTGGCGATTGGCTTGGTGAGGCCGAAGTACGCGGAATTGACGATCTTGAGGATTGCCGCCGTCATGCCGACGTCGTCGCCGATGATGCGGCCCACCTCGGCCAGAGAGCAATCCGGAGAGCGCAGGCAGCTTACCAGTTGCTGGTACGTTGCCGGCAGAGTGGGCAGGTGATCGATACCGCCTATCACTTGCTGGACCCGCGTGCTGTGCAGTGCTTCCTGCAGGCGACAGGCACGGGCGATGGCTTCCCGCAACGTTCCCTGCTCGCAGGGTTTGAGCAGGTACTGGTGCGTCACGCCGAAGGCCTGCATGACCATGTCGGCTTCGGCATGCCCGGACAGCACGATGCGAAGGATCTCCGGGTGGCGCAGCTTGATCTGGTTGAGCAGTTGCGCGCCGTTCATTGCGGGCATGCGCATGTCAGAAACCACGACGTCGCACGGTGTCTGCGCGAGCAGCGCCAGCGCCGCCTCGCCGCTGTCGACGAAATGCATTTCCCACTCGTTACGCATTCCGCGCAGCATGCGCCGCAGGCCGTCGAGAATCATCGGTTCGTCGTCCACGAACAGGATGCGTTTCATGATCGCGCCCTCATGCAGCGGCTATTTCGCTGGTGCCCGTGATGCTGTCCTCTCCGGTGGGCAGGGAGATGATGAAGGTAGATCCCTGTCCGGGTTCTGATTCGAGGGCGATGGAGCCGTGGTGCTTGTTGACGATGACGTCGTAAGCGATGGCCAGGCCCTGGCCGGTGCCCTGCCCGAGGGGCTTGGTGGTGAAGAACGGGTCGAAGATCTTCTGGCGGATTTCGGCGGGTATGCCGGTGCCGGTGTCGCTGATGCGGATTTCGGCGAACGCGCCGTTGAGCCGGGTGCTGATGGTGAGGGTGCCCTTTGGGTCGGTGTCGGCGCTGCGCTTGGCGGCGATGGCATGAGCGGCGTTGACGACCATGTTGAGGATGACCTGGTTGAACTCCCCGGGCAGGCAGGGGATGGGGGGGAGGCTGGGGTCGAGGTCGGTGTGCAGTTCGGCGACGTACTTCCACTCGTTGGTGGCCACGGTGAGGGTGGAGGTGATGGCACGGTTGAGGTCGATGGCGGTTTTCTCCTGCGCGGGGTGGGAGAACTCCTTCATGGCGCGCACGATGCTGGAGATGCGCGAGATGCCATCGGCCGACTGGGCGAGGGCGCGGGGGATTTCCTCGCGCAGGAAGCCGAGGTCGGCGCCCTGCAGGGCGTGCCGCAGGGCGGGGTCGTGGGCGGCCTGGGCGCTGAGCTTGTCGAGCAGCGCGTCGAGCTCGCCGAAGCTGTCCTGCAGGAAGCGGATGTTGCCGCCGACGTACTGCGAGGGGGTGTTGATCTCGTGGGCGATGCCGGCGGCCAGCCGGCCCACCGACTCCAGCTTCTGCGCCTGCGCCAGCTGGGCCTCCAGCGCGCGCTTCTCGGTGACGTCGCGCTTGACCACGACGTAGCTGTAGACTTCGCCCTCGCTGTTGCGTATCGGGGTGACGCTGACTTCCTCGTCAGCCAGCCGGCCTTCCAAGTTAACGCTGCGCAGCAGTCCCATCCATGGCCGGCCCAGTGCGATGGTGCGGCGCATGTCGTCGTAGGCGTCCTGGTTCGGCGAGTAATCCAACAGGGCCTCTGGCCGCCTGCCACGAACCTCGCTGAGCGCATGATCTATGGCGAGGTGCAGCGCCCTGGCGTCTATCGCCTCGACAAAGGCATGACGGTGATGCAGGGCTTGTCGGTCGGCGGTGGCCTGACCCCGCGCGGCACCGAGAAGAATCTGCGCATCACGCGGCGCGATGCCACCGGCAAGATGAGCACGCTGGAGCCCACGCTGGCCGAACAACTGCAACCGGACGACGTGATCTTCGTCCGCCAGAGCATGTTCTGAGCACCACTGCGCCGGTCACGGCGCCAGCCGTTCGATGATCCAAGCAGCATCGTCGCGGCGCGTGTACAGGAACCGGTCGTGCAGCCGGTTTTCCTGGCCCTGCCAGAACTCGATCGCTTCGGGGCGGACGCGGTAGCCGCCCCAGAAATCCGGCAGCGGCACCTCGCCGGCGGCAAAGCGGCGCTTCATTTCCGCGAACTTCGCCTCCAGCACCTGGCGCGAGGAGATGACCCGGCTCTGCTCGGAGACCCAGGCGCCGAGCTGGCTGTCGCGCGGGCGGCGCATGAAATAACGGACGTTGTCTGCCGCCGAAGTGCGGCTTGCCGTGCCGCGGATGTTGACCTGGCGGTGCACTTCCGGCCAGAAGAACAGGAGCGCCACCCGCGGGTTGGCGCCGATCTCGCGCGACTTGCGGCTGCCGAGGTTGGTGTAAAAGACGAAACCCTGCTCGTCGTAATACTTAAGCAGCACGGTGCGCAGCGATGGCTGTCCGTCCTCGCCGACCGTGGCGATGCTCATTGCGTTGGGGTCGAGCGCCTCGGCGCGCTGCGCATCGCCGAACCAGCGGTTGAACTGCGCGATCGGATCGGGGTCGAGATCCTCCCGCCGCAGAGGCCGGCTGCGGTAGTCGCGGCGCAGGTCAGCGAGATCCTGGCTGGTCATGTTCGTGCCGCGCGGCTGGTACATCTTATCGATAGGAGCGTCATTTGGCATTATTAGGCGTTCGTTCCCCGCTGCCAACCTGAATCGGGGCCATCCATGCCGGAAGCCGTGATCGTTTCCACCGCCCGCACGCCGATTGGCCGGGCTTACCGCGGTGCTTTCAATAACACCCGATCGCCGACACTGACCGGGCACGTGATCCGCGAGGCCCTGCGCCGCGCGGGTGTAGAGGCGGGCGAAATCGACGACTGCATCGTCGGAACGGCACTGCCTTCTGGTACCGCCGGATGGAACATCGGGCGCATGAGCGCGCTGGCCGCCGGGCTGCCGCCAACCGTGCCGGGCATGACCGTGGATCGGCAATGCGCCTCGGGCCTGATGGCCATTGCCGCGGCGGCGCGCCAGATCACCGCCGAGCACATGTCGATCGTGGTGGCTGCCGGCCAGGAATCCATCAGCCTGGTGCAGAAGCAGGCCTGGGACTGGGCGATGGCCGAGCAGGACGAAGCGGTGCTGCGCGCCTCGCCGGGGGCGTACATGCCGATGTTGCAGACCGCGGAGATCGTGGCGCGACGCTACGGTGTGAGCCGCGAGGCGCAGGACGAATTCGCCCTGCAAAGCCAGCAGCGTACCGCGCGGGCCCAGCATGCCGGGCGCTTCGACGCGGAGCTCGTGCCGATGCGAACGGCGAAAAAGACGGTCGATCCGCGGTCAGGGTCGGTGACGATCGAGAACGTCGTGCTCACCCGCGATGAAGGCAACCGCCCCGACACCACGCTGGAGGGACTGCAGCAGCTCAGGCCCGTCGTGGACGGCGGGGTCATCACTGCGGGCAACGCCTGTCAGCTCTCGGACGGCGCTTCGGCCTGCGTGGTGATGGACGCGAAGGAAGCCGAGCGGCGCGGCCTGGAGCCACTTGGTTACTATCGCGGTGTTGCCGTTGCTGGCTGCGAGCCCGACGAAATGGGCATCGGGCCGGTGTTTGCGGTGCCGAAGCTCCTGCACCGCTTCGGGCTGAAGGTCAATGACGTCGATCTGTGGGAACTGAACGAGGCGTTCGCGGTGCAGGTCGTATATTGTCGCGACCGCCTCGGCATCCCGAACGAACTGCTGAACGTCAACGGCGGGGCGATCGCGATCGGCCACCCTTACGGCATGACCGGCGCGCGCCTGGTCGGGCATGCGCTGATCGAGGGCCGGCGCCGCCAGGCCCGCTATGTCGTCGTCACCATGTGCGTCGGCGGCGGGATGGGGGCAGCCGGCTTGTTTGAAATTGCGGCCTAGGGAACCTCTGCACAGGGTATCAATGATGGTCGATACTGAGCGCAGCGGTTGATTTTGAAGGAAGGTGCGTGATGAAGCAGCGGACA
>CAYOFE010000029.1:0-26281 GCA_964403135.1 uncultured Chromatiaceae bacterium
GACAGCGGACTCTGACTCCGTTAACCTAGGTTCGAATCCTAGTCCCCCAGCCAACCTGATACAGACCCGCCAACGGCGGGTCTGTGCGTTTCGATGCCTTGTCAGCGCCGGTCGAGACGGCGCACCCCGGTGTCGCCGGCGATCAGGAGCACATCGGCGGGGCGTTGTGCGAACAGACCGACCGTCACCACGCCGGGAATCTGGTTGAAGCGCGTTTCCAGCTCCGGCGCGTTGGTGATGTTCAGGCCGTGAACGTCGAGAATGCGGTTGCCGTTATCGGTGAGAAACCCGCTCCGCGTCACCGGGTCGCCGCCAGCCCGGCGGATCTCCCGGGTCACGAGGGCCTCGGCCATCGGGATTACTTCGACCGGCAGGGGAAAGCGCCCGAGCGCGCCGACCCATTTCGAGTCGTCGATGATGCAGACGAACTCGCGGGCCGCACCGGCCAGTACCTTCTCTCGGGTCAGGGCGCCGCCGCCGCCCTTGATCAGGTGGAACCGCTCGTTCGCCTCGTCGGCCCCATCGATGTACAGGTCGAGTTCGCCGTCCGTCGCCGCAAGGCCGGTCACCGCAAACCCCGCAGCCGTCAGCCGGCGCTCGGTATCCGTGGAACTCGCCACCACGGCAGCAATCCGCTGGCGATGGCGGGGAAGTTCCTCGATAAGGAAGTTCACCGTCGAGCCGGTGCCCACGCCGAGGCGCACACCCGGCCGCAGGAAGTCCAGCGCGGCGACGGCGGCCTGCCGCTTCTTTTCGGCTTGATTCATCTACTGCAGATCCGCCCTGGGCTCGGGATAGTCGCGAGGGCTGGAATTATAGCCACGGGCGGGCTGATATCGGCGAGTCGCGATTTGCGGAGCCCGGATAGAAATGTGCCCGCCAGGGGCGGGCACATTCGAACCTTGGCACCTCCTCTTGGAGGCCGCGGGAACCGTTGCCGGTTCCCGCGTTGAGCCAACTGTTCAGCTGCTACTTTTTCTTCTTGGCCTTCTTCTTGCCTTTCTTCGCAGCCTTCTTTGCACGCTTCTTCGTAGCCATCTCTATGGTCTCCGTGTCGGGGTAACCGAGGCTGAGTATATACAAGGAAAAATAAAATTCCAGTCATCGTGTGCAAGTCACCCGGTTGGGTATCCCTGGCGGCGCATGTGGTGCCTGTGCGCGAAGTTGTTACGGCATGGTCAACGTGACATCCGTCACGATCATTGCCGCGATTCTCAACGCACCGTTACACTGAATCCGCTGGTGCACTGATAGACGCGTTTGTCGGTCACGACTGCGTCTAGCGGCACGTCCCACGCTCGTTGCGGAACAGTCTCCACGCGCTGAAATTCATAGGCCAGGCCTATCAGTGCAGGTCGCCGCCAGCATCGACGATGGAGCAGGAAGCGGAAGGTCCGATCGTAGTAACCGGCGCCCATTCCGATACGATTCCCGCGCGAGTCGAAACCGACCAGTGGCACCAGCGCGACATCGATATGCATGGCGCGTGACCAGGCCTTGTCGGACTGCACCGGTTCCGGGATGCCAAAGCGGTTGCCGATCATGTCTGCCCCTTGCACATAGGGCGCAAACACCAGCTGCCGTCCGTGCAGCACCGGCACCAGTATGGCGCGGCCGCGGGCGAGGGCCGTGGCGATGATCGGGCCGCAGTCCAGTTCGCGCCGGACCGCCAGGTAACAGGCGATCCTCCGGCAGCGCGCCATCACGGGTAATTGCCAGAGCCGGCGATTGACCTGCCGCGCCGCTTCGGCGGCCGTACCAGGCGCGACGCCGGCGCGCGCGCGCAACAGGCTGCGACGCTGTGTATCGAGAGCAACTTTGCCGTGAGGAGGTGACACCGCTGCGAGGGTCGAGGCGGAGGAGAGCGCCTCCCACCTGTGCCGTATCAGGCTGTCGCTCTCTGACCCGAGCGAAGGGTGGGATCAACCGTGGCAGAGCAGGCTTTCCGCTCATGGCGGTCTTGCACAAAGCTGCCGACAGATCGCGATCCCTGCAACGTGATTAAGGGTCGAAGGCAGTTAGCCTTACTCGAACACCGCAGGAGACGCCCGCCAGCATTATAAGCAGACCAGCCGGGAAAAATTCGAACTGCGGCGCGGTCCGGCGTGCGGACAGGGCTTCAGAGCTCCAGCTGCCGGCCGTTCTGCAGCGCGCTTTCCACGCGCTCGCGCATGGCCTTGACCTTTGCCTTGGCCCTGGTTTCCAGCGAGTCGCCGTGGCCACGATGGCGAAGCAGCTCGCTGGCAATATTCAGGGCCGCCATGATCGCGATGCGTTCCAGGCCGACGACGCGGCCGCTATCGCGGATTTCGCGCATTCTGGCGTTGAGAAGCTCGGCGGATTCCAGCAGCGCAGCGCGGTCATCCGGCGTGCAGCCGACCTGGTATTCCTTCTCGAGAATTTTGACGTTGACCCGGACCTGCTCGCTCAAGCGTTGTGCTCCATTGCCTTCAGGCGGCCCACCATGGCTTCGACCCGGGCGCGCACCTGTTCGCTTTTCTGCAGGAGGCTGGCGCGCTCCGCGATCAGTGCCTCCTGGCGCTGGCGCAGCGAGCGGTTCTCTTCTTTCAACTGACCGCAGATGATGACCAGGTCGTCGAGCCGCTTTTCGAGCCGCTCGAGCTCCTTGTCAAAGGAACGATCACCGGTTTCGGGCATGCAGTGAATATAGTTCCCGGTCTTGCCACGGTCAAATGCACAAGCCGCGATGCGATGCTACGATAGCATTGGTGCCCGTACTGGCCCTGCTTATGGCAAAGAGCAGCGGGCCTGGCGATCCGGCAGAGGCCGGTTTCACGGGATGGACCACAGCGGCACGGGCCACGCTCCACAGCGACATGTCGAGCAGCGAACCGCCGGATTTTGCAGCCGTCGATCGGGCATTGCGCAGCCTGGGCTCGCTCACGCGTGCACCCGAGGCCCATGGCAGTTTGTGCGGCTATACCTGTGTGCTCGGGGCTGCGGCGCATGCCCCGTGGGTGGCGGAATTGCTCGACGAGCCGAGCGAGGCGCAAGACGACGACGTCTGGGCGGGCGCTGTGCTTGCCGATCTGGCGACGAGGACCTGCGCGGCCCTCGGCGAGGGGGATATGAGTTTCGCGCCGCTGGTTCCGCCCGACGACGCGCCGCTCACGGCGCGTACCGATGGACTTGCCGAATGGTGCTCGGGCTTCATGCGCGGACTCGGCCAGGCGGCGGGCCGTGCGCCGGCAGCCCTGAGCGGCGAGATTACCCGCGAGATCATCGCGGACTTCGCCGAAATTGCCCGCGCTGCCGTGGATACATCGGACCACGACGAGATCGGGGCTGAGGCTGCATTTGCCGAGCTGGTGGAATTCGTGCGCGTCAGCGTGCAACTGGTGTTCGAGGAGCTGCACGCGGTACGCGATAACATGAGCCGTCCGGGACTGCATTGAAGGCCGACTGGTGAATCGAACGGAATTTGCCCGGCGCCGGCGCCAGCTCATGCGCATGATCGGCAAGGGCAACATCGCTGTCGTGCCGGCCTCTCCGGCCAAGCTGCGCAGCAGGGATGTCGCCTACCCTTACCGGCAGGACAGCGATTTCTATTACCTGACCGGCTTCGCCGAGCCCGAGGCCATTGCCGTGCTCGCGCCGGGCCGCCCGCAGGGCGAATACGTGTTGTTCTGCCGCGAGCGCGACGCCGAGCGGGAGACCTGGGACGGCGCCCGCGCCGGCACGGACAAAGCGGTTTCAGAGTTCGATGCCGACGACGCGTTCCCGATTTCCGACATCGACGAGATCCTGCCCGGCATGATCGAGCGGGCGGAGCGCGTGTATTACACGATGGGGGCGCACCCGGAATTCGACACGCGGCTCATCGGCTGGGTCACGCACTTGCGCAATCGCGGCAGCCCGGGCACGCATACGCCCGATGAGTTCATCGCCGTTGACCACCTGTTACACGACCTGCGGCTCTACAAGAGCCGCGCGGAGATCGCAGCCATGCGCCGGGCTGCTGCGGTGGCGGTCAAGGCGCACCTGCGTGCCATGGCGTTTTGCCGGCCGGGGCGCTTCGAATACGAGGTTGAGGCGGAGTTTTTGCACGAGTTTCGCCGCCATGGCATGCGCCCGTCCTACCTGCCGATCGTCGGCTCCGGGCCGAACGCCTGCGTGCTGCATTACTCGGCCAATGGCCGGCAGATGCAGGCGGGCGACCTGCTGCTGGTCGATGCGGGTTGCGAATACGACTGCTATGCCTCGGATGTCACGCGCACCTACCCGGTCAGCGGCCGCTTCACGCCTGCGCAGCGCGCGATCTACGAGATCGTCCTCGATGCCCACGACGCGGCTCTGCGCGCCGTGGCGCCGGGCCGGCACTGGAACGAGCCGCACGATGCGGCGGTGAAGGTAATTACTCGCGGCTTGCGCAGGCTTGGCCTGCTCAAGGGGCAGGCGAGTGCCCTGGTCCGCTCCGGGGCATACCGGCGCTTTTTCATGCACCGCACGGGCCACTGGCTTGGCATGGACGTCCATGACGTCGGCGACTATAAAGTCGGCGAACAGTGGCGACTGCTCGAACCCGGCATGGTCATGACGGTGGAACCCGGTATCTACATTGCGCCCGGCACCAGCGGCGTCAGCCGGCGATGGTGGGGCATCGGCGTGCGCATCGAGGATGATGTGCTGATAACCCGTGAAGGCCGTGAACTGCTGACCGGCGGCTTACCCTGCGAACCCGACGTGATCGAGTCGCTGGTCGGTACCGCCTGATATCCACCCAAGCCGCTCCCGTTCGGACCCCCACCCGATGTCGCTGTACCGCGTGCCGATTCTCGCCCTGCTGCTCGCCGCCGCCGGCCTTGGCACGTTTCTATATAAAGTGCAGATCCTCGGCTTCCCGGTACAGCCCGATGGCCAGGCCCCGGTGTGGACCGTCGAGGTGCGGCTGGCGTTCGACGGCGGGCCCGGGCCCGTCAAGGCCAGCCTGCACATCCCCGGGCTGACACCGGGGTTTGCGATACTCGACGAGTATTTCATATCCCGCGGGTTCGGGTTCACCACCCGCTACGTCAGCGGCGGGCGCCAGGTCCAATGGGCGGTGCGTAATGCGATGGGGCCGCAGACGCTGTATTACCGGGCGGTCGTGTACCGCGACCCGACCCGCTTGCAGAGCGACACCACTCCGCCATTCCCGCCGGTGCCCAAGCTCGGCGAGCCGTTCAACTCCGCGATGCAAACGCTGGTGGATTCGGTTCGCAGCCGTTCGGCTGATCCGGCGTCGTTTACCGAGGGGCTGCTGACGCGGCTCGCACGCCCGACCGGTGATCAGGACGTCGAGCTGCTGCTCGGGGATGGCGCCGATGCCGTGGATCGCGCCCGTACGGCCACGACGATACTGGCCGCCGCCCGCATCCCGGCGCGGCTGGTGCGCGGTATCCGCATGCGGGATCGGGAGCGCAAGGCGGAAATCGAGCCCTGGCTGGAGGTTCACGACGGCGAGCGTTGGCTGTATTTCAACCCGGTGACCGGCGATGCGGGATTGCCGGAGGATTTCTTTATCTGGTGGCGCGGCGACGATCCGTTGCTGGATCTCGACGGGGCCACGCTCCGTGACATTGGCATTTCCGTGCAGACCAGCGCGGCCGACCCGATCATCCTTGCGCGCCAGCGCGCCGAGGTGCACCAGTCCGGTTTCGGGGCGCTGTCGCTGTTCTCGCTGCCGATCGAGACGCAGGCCGTCTACTCGGTGCTGCTGGCGGTGCCGGTCGGTGCGCTGATCGTTGTCCTCCTGCGCAACGTGATCGGCGTGCAGACCTTTGGCACGTTCATGCCGGTGCTGATCGCCCTGGCATTCCGCGAGACGCGGCTGATCGCTGGCGCGCTTTTGTTCTCGCTGATGGTCTTCGTCGGCCTGTCGTTCCGGTTCTACCTGGAGCGTCTGCGCCTGCTGCTGGTGCCGCGGCTCGCTGCGGTGCTGTGCATCGTGGTCCTGCTGATGGTTGCGGTGAGCCTGATCAGCCATCAGCTGGGTTTCGAAACAGGATTGTCCGTGGGCCTGTTCCCGATGGTGATCCTGACTATGACCATCGAGCGCATGTCCATAGTCTGGGAGGAGCGCGGGCCGACCGACGCCATCAAGCAGGGCCTGGGCAGCCTGCTGGTGGCGGCGATCTGCTACCTCGTGATGGGCATCGGCGTGGTCGAGCACCTGCTGTTCGTTTTTCCCGAGCTGTTGCTGGTGGTGCTGGCGGCCACGCTGCTGCTCGGCCGCTACACCGGCTATCGGCTGACCGAGCTGATACGTTTCCGGGAGCTGCGCGGCGGCGCATCGTGATGCTGGACTGGGTTCGGCGGCTGCGCGCCAGCGGTGTGCTCGGCATGAACGAGCGCAACACCGATTTCATCATGCGCTTCAATCCACGCCGCCTCTATCCGCTGGTGGACGACAAGCTGCGCACCAAGGAGCTGGCCATCGCCGCCGGCATCGCCGTGCCGCGGCTCTACGGCGTCATTCGCACCGATCACGACGTGCGCGCCCTGCCGGAGATCGTCAAGGATCACCAGGACTTCGCCATCAAACCGGCGCAGGGTTCGGGTGGCGACGGCATTCTGGTGGTAGCCGGGCGCAGCTCACGTGCCGCCGGCATATACCGGCTGGTCGATGGCAGCATCGTCAGCGAGGCGGAGATCGGTTTTCACCTGTCGAATATCCTGAGCGGCCAGTTCAGTCTCGGCGGGCATCGGGACTGCGCGCTGATCGAGTACTGCATCAAGGTCGATCCGGTGTTCTCCGACCACTGCTTCCAGGGAGTGCCCGACATCCGCGTCATCGTGTTTCGCGGTTATCCGGTGATGGCAATGATCCGGCTGCCGACGCGAAGGTCCCGCGGCAAGGCCAACCTGCACCAGGGCGCGGTCGGTGCCGGCATCGACCTGGCGGCTGGTGTCACCACCTTCGGTGTGCTCGGCAACAATCGCGTCACCGAGCATCCCGACACGGGTGCCCCGGTGGCGGGGCTCGCCATTCCCCGCTGGGAATACCTGCTGACGCTTGCCGCGCGCTCCTACGAGCTGACGGGTCTCGGTTACATCGGCGTCGACATCGTGCTCGACCGCCAGTTCGGTCCGCTGATTCTGGAGCTGAACGCACGACCCGGGCTCAGCATCCAGATCTGCAATCGGGCAGGGCTGCGCCGGCGCCTGGCTGCGGTGCTGGACCTGCCCGAGCAGCCCGACATCGCCACGCGTGTTGCCTGGTCGCGGCAGACGTTCGGCGCGGGGGTGCCGCCCGCGATCGCCTGAACCGGGTTCGCGCGCTGGTTCGCTGGGTGAGCTTGGCGTAATATGCGTCACTCAATCAGGCGCGATCGCGGGAGAGAGCCGGGGCCAGTGCTCCGGCCGCCGAAGGCGCAACCTGCCCGGAAACGCTCAGGCAAAAGGACCGCGATCGCGGATTGGCTCTGGAGAGTGGCCGGTCGTGCGGCCCACCGAAGGGGAGTGGTGCAGCGCAGGGGAGTCAGCGCGACACCCGATCTCTCAGGTTTCAGGACAGAGGGGCGGCAGGCCGGTGGCCTGCCGCCCCTTTAGTTTTTCTGCAGGGACCGGAGGCCGATGAGCAAGCGCACGCCACTGTACGAATGCCATGTTGCCGCGGGCGCCCAGATCGTGCCTTTCGGCGGCTGGGACATGCCGCTGCACTACGGTTCGCAGATCGAGGAGCACCACGCGGTGCGCCGTCACGCCGGGGTGTTCGATGTCTCGCACATGGCGGTGGTGGATATTTCCGGCACGGACGCCGGGGCGTTCCTGCGCCAATTGCTCGCTAACGATGTCGCAAAACTCGCGCCCGGGCAGGCGCTGTACTCCTGCATGCTCAACGCGACGGGTGGGGTGGTCGATGATCTCATCGCTTACCGTCGGCAGCCGGGCGCAGATACGCCGTACCGGCTGGTCGTGAATGCCGGCACGCGGGACAAGGACCTTGCCTGGATGAGCCAGGCGGCGCGCGGCCTTGCCGTGTCACTGGCCCTGCGCGATGACCTGGCCATGCTCGCGGTGCAGGGACCCGCAGCGCGGGCCCTGGCGAAAGGCGCGTTACCCGGCCCCCTGGCGACAGCGGCCCTCGACATGGCGCCGTTCCATGCCGCGGAGCACGGCACGTGGTTCGTTGCGCGCACCGGCTATACGGGCGAGGATGGCTGGGAAATCATTCTCCCGGCGGCGCAGGCTTTACGGGTTTGGGCCGAGTTGCTTGCCGTCGGTGTGCGGCCCTGCGGCCTCGGCGCCCGCGATACGTTGCGGTTGGAGGCAGGCATGAACCTGTACGGCCAGGACATGGACGACGACAATTCGCCGCTGGTGTCGGGCCTCGGCTGGACCATCGCCTGGGAACCTGCGGACCGGGCATTTTTCGGGCGTGCAGCGCTCGAGCAGGAACGCGCCGGCGGCCCGACCCGACGCCTGGTTGGCCTGCTGCTGGAAGATCGCGGCGTGATGCGGCGGGGGCACTCCGTCATCACCAATGCGGGCGTCGGCAGCGTCACCAGTGGCGGTTTCTCGCCGACGATGGGACGGTCGATTGCGCTGGCCCGCGTGCCGGCCGGCGCGGCCGGTGTCTGCCAGGTCGAGATTCGCGGCGCCGCCCGTCCGGCCCGCATCGTGCGGCCGCCGTTCGTGCGTGGCGGCCGCGTGCTCGTGAGTTGAGTAACAAACCGAGGTCGAGGCGGAGGATGCACAGATGGGTGAAGTACCCGAGGGACTGAAATACACGAAGGACCACGAGTGGATCCGTATCGAGCCGCAGGGCGAGGTGGTCGTCGGCATCACGGATCACGCGCAGCAGCAGCTGGGCGAGCTCGTCTACGTTGAGCTGCCGGAAGCCGGCCATGCCGTGAGTGCAGGCGCGGGATGCGCCGTGGTGGAGTCCGTGAAAGCTGCTTCGGACGTCTACGCGCCGCTCACCGGTCGCGTCACGGCGGTGAACCCGGCGCTGGCGCGCGAGCCCGGCGTGGTAAACAGGAGCCCGTACGGCGAGGGCTGGTTGTTTCGCATGGAGCCGGCTGACCCGGCCGAGCTCGCCGCACTGATGGATGCGTCCGGTTATCGCTCGCTCGTGGCGGCCGAAGAATAGCTGGCGGAGCACACCGTGCCGTTCATCCCCCACACGCAAAGCGAACTCGAGTCGATGCTCGCTGTGGCCGGCGCTCGCGACATCGAGGCGCTGTTCGAGGAGATTCCTGCTGGGCTGCGCGCGGGCGGCCTGCCCGGTGTGCCACCCGGCCTCAGCGAAGCCGAGGTCACGCGGCTGATGCAGGACCGCGCCGATCGCGATGGCCGGCCGCTGTCGTTTATCGGTGCCGGCGCCTATGAGCACTACATTCCGGCGCCCGTATGGGAAATCGCTACGCGCGGCGAGTTCTACAGCGCCTATACGCCGTATCAGGCCGAGGCGAGCCAGGGCACGCTGCAGCTGATTTACGAGTTCCAGTCGATGATGGCGGGGCTCACCGGGCTCGACGTTGCGAATGCCTCGCTCTATGACGGGGCAAGCGCCTTCGCGGAGGCCTGCCTGATGGCGGTGCGGGCGAACCGCAAATCCCGCTCGCGACGCGTTCTCACCACGCGTGCACTGCATCCGGCCTATCGCGCAGTAGCCCGCAGCATGCTGGCGGGGCAGGGCATCGCGCTGGTCGAGTTGCCGATCAGCGCCGGCCATACCGATCTCGGCGCATTGCCGGCTGCGGATGAGGCTTTTGCCGCGCTGGCGATTCCCCAGCCCGGCTTTCTCGGTGTGCCGGAGCCGGTCGACGAGTTGGCCGACTGGGCCAGGGCGCGCGACATGCTGGTGATCGGGGTATGCAACCCCACGCAGCTTGCACTGCTGCGTCCGCCGGGGCAGTGGGGCGCGCATGGCGCTGACATTGCCTGCGGCGAGGGCCAGCCGCTCGGCATCCCCTTGTCCTCGGGCGGGCCGTATTTCGGCTACATGGTGTGCCGCGAGGCGCTGATGCGGCAGATGCCGGGCCGCATCGTCGGGCGCACCGTGGACATCGAGGGCCGACCCGGGTTCACGCTGACGCTGCAGGCACGCGAGCAACACATCCGGCGTTCGAAGGCCAATTCGAACATTTGCACCAACCAGGGCCTGATGGTGACGGCCGCGACGATCTACATGTCGCTGCTCGGTGCCGAGGGGCTGCGCCGGGTGGCCGCGCAGTGCCACGCCAACACCCGCGCGCTGTCGCAGGCGCTGACCCGCGTGCCTGGCGTAACTGCCGCCTTCCATCCGTTCTGCCACGAGGCCGTGCTCCGCTTCGACCGGCCGGTGGCACCGGTGCTCGCCGCGCTCAGCGCCCGCAACATTCTCGGCGGATTCGATCTCGCCGCCGACTACCCGGAGCTTGGCCCCGCGTTGCTGGTCTGCGCCACCGAGATGCGCACCGGGTCGGACATCGCTGCTTACGCGGCGGCGCTCGGCGAGATTTTCGCGCAATCGCCGCCGCAACGCGCCCGGGCCTGAGAGGATTGCCCCCGTGATGAGAGAACCGCTGATATTCGAGCACTCGCGCGCCGGCCGGCGCGCCGCCTCGCATGCTCCCGCGATTGCGGCCGCCGTGGATGACCTGCCGGATGGGCTGCTGCGCCGTGATCGGCCGATGCTGCCCGAGGTGTCGGAACTCCAGGTGGTGCGGCATTTCACGCGCCTGTCGCAGTTGAATTTTTCGATCGATACGCACTTCTACCCGCTTGGCTCCTGCACCATGAAATACAACCCGCGGGCCAGCAATCGGCTGGCGATGCTGCCGGGGTTCGTGCAGCGCCATCCGCTGGCCCCGCCCGAGCACGGCCAGGGCCTCATGCAGTGCCTGTTCGAGCTGCAGGAGATGCTGAAGGCGGTCACCGGCATGACTGCGGTATCGCTGACACCGATGGCGGGTGCGCAGGGCGAGTTCGCCGGCGTGGCGATGATTCGCGCGTATCACCTGGCGCGCGGCGATACCGCGCGGCGCATTATCATCGTCCCCGATGCGGCACATGGCACCAATCCAGCCACTGCGACGATGTGCGGTTACGAAGTGCGTGAAATCCCGACCGACGCCGAGGGTGATGTCGATATTGAAGTCCTGCGCCGGGTGGTCGGGCCCGACACGGCCGGCATCATGCTCACCAATCCCTCGACGCTCGGGGTCTTCGAGCGGCGCATCGGCGAGGTGGCTGCGATCGTGCATCAGGCCGGTGGGCTTCTCTATTACGACGGCGCCAACCTGAATGCGATCCTCGGTCGCGCCCTGCCCGCCGCGATGGGTTTCGACGTGGTGCACATCAACCTGCACAAGACCTTTTCGACGCCGCACGGTGGCGGTGGTCCGGGCGCCGGCATCGTCGGCGTGGGGCCGCGGCTCGAACCGTACCTGCCGGTACCAATCGTCGCCGCGTGCGAGGGACGTTACGTCTGGCTGACCGAGGCGGATCGCCCGCAGACGATCGGCCGACTGTCCGCATTCATGGGCAACGCGGGGATACTGCTCCGCGCCTATGTGTACATGCGGCTGCTGGGCGAGGAGGGCATGCGCCGGGTCTCGGCCTATGCAACGCTCAATGCCAACTATCTCATGGCGCGCCTGCGCGACGCCGGATTCGATCTCGCCTATCCCCGGCGCCGCGCCAGCCACGAGTTCATCGTCACGCTGAAAGGCATCGCCCGGGAGACCGGCTGCACCGCGATGGATTTCGCCAAGGCACTGCTCGATCGCGGTTTCCACGCACCGACTACCTACTTCCCGATGCTCGTGTCGGAGTGCCTGTTGATCGAGCCCACCGAAACAGAGAGTCGCGAGGAACTCGATGCGTTTGTCGCCGCGATGGTCGAGATTCGCGATCTGGCGCGGCGCGACCCGGCCGAGGTGAAAGCCGCGCCGCGCACCACGCCGGTGCGCCGCCTCGACGATGTGCGTGCGGCCAAGGACCTCGACCTTACCTGGCAGAGCAAGCCGCGCACGGCCGCGCCCTGAGACCCTGGAGACAGTCCATGTCAGCCCTGATCTGCGGATCTATCGCGTACGACAACATCATGGTGTTCCGCGGCCGGTTCAAGGAACAGATCCTGCCGGACCAGATCCACATCCTGAACGTTGCCTTCCTGGTGCCCGACATGCGCCAGGAATTCGGCGGCTGCGCCGGCAACATCGCTTACAACCTGCGCCTGCTCGGCGAGGAGCCGCTGATCATGGCCACCGTCGGCCGCGATTTCAGCCGTTACCGCGAGCGGCTCCGCCAGCACGGCATCAGCGAGCGGCACATCACCGAGATTCCGTCCGCACTTACCGCGCAGGCCTACATCACCACCGACCTCGACGACAACCAGATCACCGCCTTTCATCCCGGTGCGATGGATCACGCGCACATGAACCGCGTGCCGGCCGATGGCGGCATCAGCATCGGCATGATCTCGCCGGACGGCCGGCAGGGCATGATCGAGCACGCCGCGCAGTTCGCTGCGGCGGGCATTCCCTTCGTGTTCGATCCCGGCCAGGGTCTGCCAATGTTCGGCGGCGAGGAGCTGCGTGCTTTCATCGGCCAGGCCGCCTGGGTGGCGGTTAACGACTATGAGGGCCGCATGCTCTGCGAGCGCACCGGCTGGACCGAGCGGGAGATCGCTGCACGCGTTCGCGGCCTCGTTGTGACCCGCGGCGCGCAGGGCTCGACCATCTTCGCCGACGGCAAGGAAATCCACGTTCCGGTGGTTGCGCCCCGCACGGTCGCTGATCCGACCGGTTGCGGCGATGCTTATCGCGCCGGGCTGCTGTTCGGGCTGATGCGCGGCCTGAGCTGGGAGGAAACCGGGCGGCTCGCCTCGTTGCTCGGCTCGATCAAGATCGCGAGCCAGGGCACGCAGAACCACCAGTTCACCCGCGCCGAGCTCGCCGCGGCGTACAAGGCCGCATTTGGACACGAGCTTGCTCTCTGACAAATTGCCGAAAACGGCCGGTACTGCCGTTTGCCCTGCCAGCTTGCCGGTTTTCACCTCGTCGTGGGAGCGACGCAAGTCGCGACTCGCGTCGCTCCCACACAGAACACCGGGCTTACTGGCAGCCGGGCTTCTCATTGCATTGGCGAATGCCGCCCATGCCGCTAACGGCAACGGCGAGATCGCCGAGTGGCACAGTACGCTGGAGCGCATTTCGTCTGCGGTGGTGGCCATCAAGGTCGACAGTACCCGCGCGTTCGACACCGAGTGGAACGAGTCGAGCCAGGCCACCGGGTTCGTGGTCGACGCCGAGCGGGGGCTGGTCCTCACCAACCGCCACGTGGTGGCGCCGGGGCCGGTGCGCGCCGAGGCGCTGTTCATCAACCAGGAGGAAGTTGAGCTGACGCCGGTGTACCGGGATCCCGTGCACGATTTCGGTTTCTTCCGCTACGACCCGACGAAACTGCGCTACATCCGTCCCGCAGCGCTGCCGCTCGCGCCGGAGGGCGCGCAACTCGGCCGCGAAATCCGCGTGGTCGGCAACGATGCCGGCGAGCAGCTTTCGATCCTGTCCGGAACCATCGCCCGGCTGCGACGGCCCGCGCCGGACTATGGCCGTGGTAATTACAACGACTTCAATACCTTCTACCTGCAGGCCGCCTCCAGCACGTCGGGCGGTTCCTCCGGCTCGCCGGTGATCGATATCGAGGGCCGCGTGGTGGCGCTCAACGCGGGGGCGAGCAGCGAGGCGGCGTCGAGCTTTTTCCTGCCTCTCGACCGGGTGACGCGCTCGCTCGATCTGCTGCGGCAGGGCCGCCCGGTGCCGCGCGGCGCAATCGGCGCGATTTTCCTGCACAAGCCCTTCGACGAGCTGCAGCGACTGGGTCTGCGTGAGGACACTGAGGCTGGCATCCGCCGCCGGTTACCCGATCAGACCGGAATGCTGGTGGTCGCCCAGGTGATTCCCGGCAGCGTCGCGGACGGCCTGTTGCAGGTGGGCGATATCCTGGTCGCCGCGCAAGGCGAATATCTCACCGATTTTGCCTCCCTCGATGCGCTGGTCGACGAACGCGTCGGCCAGACGATCACGCTGGCGCTGGAGCGTAACGGGCGGCCGGTTGAGATCAGCCCTCGGGTGGAGGATCTGCATGCGCTGACCCCCGACGAGTACCTGGAGTTCGGCGACGCGATCGTGCACAACCTGTCGTTGCAGCAGGCTCGTCACTTCAATCGGGCCGTGGAGGGCGTCTACGTCGCCAACCCGGGCTATGTGTTCGGTACCGCAGCAGTCCCTCGTTCCAGTGTCATCGTCAGTCTCGATGACGAGCCGACACGCAACATCGACGATGTCGAGCGGGTGCTGGCGCGGCTCGCCGACCAGCAGCGCGTGGCGGTGCGTTATTTCACGTTCGAGGACCCGGTGTCGAGCAAGCTGCGCACCGTGCGCATGGATCGGACGTGGTTTCCGGCGCAGCGCTGCCGTCGCGATGACGCCGCGGGGGTGTGGCCGTGCCAGGCGCTTGCGGACGGGCCAGCCGCTGCCGCTCAACAGACCGGCTCGGCGCGATTCTCCCCGCAGCGCGACCGCCGTATCCGCGACATCACGCCCTCGCTGGTGGTGGTGAATTTCGATATTCCCTATACGATCTCGGGCGTGGCCGAGCGCCACTACTACGGCACCGGCCTGGTCGTCGATGCCGGTCGTGGTCTCGTCGTGGTGGATCGCAACACCGTGCCCGAAGCAATGGGCGACGTGCAGATCACCTTCGGCGGTACCCTCGAGGTGCCGGGTCGCGTGGAATACATCCACCCGCTGCATAACCTCGCGATGGTTTCCTACGATCCGGCGCTGATCGGTACCACGCCGGTGCGCGCCGCCCGCCTGAGCAGGCGCGAGCCCGAACCGGGCGAGGATGTGCTGGTGGTAGGCCTGCGCGGCGATTTCAAGGCGGTATATCGGGATACGCAGGTGGCATCAATCGAGCCGCTGCAGTTCCCGCTGTCGCGGACCATTCGCTTCCGCGAAACGAATCTCGAAACCTTGTCGCTGGTAAACGGGCCATCGGATATCGATGGCGTGATCGTAAACCGCAGGGGTGAAGTTGCCGCGCTGTGGTCGAGCTTCGCCTACCAGACCAGCGGTGAGTTGAGCCAGGAAAGCCGCGGCCTGCCGGCCGATCTTGTCGGCGAACTCGTCACGCTGGTGCGTGACCGCCGCGAATTGCGTTCGATCGAGGTGGAGTGGAGCCCGCTGCCGCTCGCCGGCGCCCGCAAGCTCGGCCTGCCGGAGGAGTGGGTGAGCCGCCTGCAGGATCACGATCCCGAGCGTCCGCAGACGCTGAGCATGGTGCGCGCCGTGGCCGGCTCGCCGGCGGCGCGGCTGCTGGAGCCCGGTGACCTGCTGCTCGCTATCGACGGGGCGCCTGTCACGCGGTTCCGCGAGGTGGAGCGGGCCGTGCAGAAAGATGCCGTCGAAGTGCTGGTGTTGCGCGATGGCGCACCGCTGGCGATCAAAGTTCCGACCGCGGTCCTGGATGGCCGCGGCGTGCGGCGCGCGATGATGTGGGCGGGTGCGTTGCTGCAGGCACCGTACCGCGACATGGCCGCCCAGCGCGGTGTCGAGCCGTACGGTGTCTACGTCGCGTTTTTCGGCTACGGCTCGCCGGCCTCGCGTTACGGCCTGCTGGCAGGGCGGCGCATCACCGAGGTCGACGGCACGCCGACCGCCGATCTCGATGCCTTCATGGCCGCCGTGCGCGGCAAGCGCGACCGCCAGTCGGTGCGGCTGACCACCGTCACGTGGAACAACCTCGTCGAGGTACTCACGCTGAAGCTCGATCCGGTTTACTGGCCCGCGTACGAAATTTTCTGGGACGAGCCGGGCGGTCGCTGGCGCCGGCGTCCGCTCGAGTAAGGCGGCAGCGCCGCCTCGGGGCCGTCCTGGAACGCCGGGGTGATCAGGCGTCCGGCTTCAGCGCCGCGAACTTCGCTCGCCAGTCGGTGACCGACGGACCACCGTCCACGCGGTGTGTCTCGAAGGTGCGGAACTTCGCTTCCGGGTATTTCAGCGCCTGCACGCAGATGACGGCGACGTCCTCGCGCGGGATCAGTAACGGTTTGCTGCCCTCGAAGCGGCGGTCGCCCTGCTCGAATATGACTTCCCCGACGGTGCCGGTATCGTTACGCAGCCCCCCCGGTCGGACGATCGTGTAGGCAAGCCCGCTGGCACGCAGGTAGTCCTCGCCCTTGAGCTTCCACTGCAGGACGTTGCCGAACACCCGGTTCAGCATGTGATCGGGCTGCGTCGCGCCACGCGAGGACACCAGCACGAACTGTTGGACCTTGGCCTGCCTGGCCGCGTCCACCAGGTTGCGCACGCCCTGGTAGTCGATCATCTCGGGCCGGTCGGGGCCGTCTTTGCCACGCGCGCCGATGGCAGAGATCACCGCATCCACTCCGGCCATCGCGGCCGTGAGCGAGGACGGATCCTTCACGTCGCCCTGGACATAACTGACGTTGGCGCCGAGCGCCGCCTCGGCCTTGGCCTTGTCGCGGACCAGTGCGCGGACCTGGTAGCCTTCGCGCTGCAGCTGCTTGACCACATGCTGGCCCGTCTGGCCACTGGCGCCCGCCACCAGCACCGTCTTCGGCCCCTTGGCGATCCCGGCACAGGCGCTGGAGAAAATGGCCGCCAGCGCGACGGCTGCGAAACGAACCCACATGGTTTTCATCACCTGCATTGCCTGTACTCCCGGAGCAAGCTGAAAATTCTAGGATCGGGCGCGCCACGCCGCGATGGCCGTAAGCAACCAGGCCAGCATGAACGATGAGCCGCCGAGCGGGGCCACCTCGCCGATCGCCTCCGGCGCGCCGAGGACTTCGGCGTAGATACTGCCGCAAAACAGGATCATACCGAGCAACATCAGGCTGCCGGAACCACGCAGCAGTCTCGAGTCCTGGAATTGCCGCGATAGCAGGCCGATCAGTATCAGCCCCAGCGAATGATATACCTGCATCTGTACCGCCCATTCCCATGAACGGATCCTGGCCGGCGGCACCCTGCCCTCGAGGCCGTGGAATCCATAGGCGCTGAGCTGGGCGGCGAACATCAGGCATACGGCGCCGACGACCATGAAAATGCGTGCTGCTTTCGGCATGGTAATGACTCCGCAGGATGCGGCGGCCAGTATACGAGGGCCGCGACGGTGTTACGACCGGATGCGGCAATTGGCCGCTACTGCGCGCTGCGCCGCCCCCGGTGTAAGCTGCCCAGCCTCGCTGGCGGAACGAAGGGTGAACGTGGGCCGCACGGCTGGCCAGCCGGTTCGGGCATGGGGGCTGGCGCGGGGACCGCAGGTGTTGCCAATGCCGGCACAATGGGCCAAAGGGGCCTGTAGCGATATGCCCAGCGGCAAACGTTCGGCTATCCCAAGCTGCCGTGCGACCGCCGGCCGTGGTTATAATCGGCACTTGTGGCGCACTCGAAAACCGGAGAAGGATGGTAATCATGTCGAACCTGCCATTGCGTGAGCGCGTCGCCAACGAGCGCCGCCGTTTGAAATCCGTGCGCCAGGCGTTGTCGGCAGCGCTGGAGCGGGGCGCGGCCAACGATCCGGCCTATGTGCCGTTCTATATTGCCGTCGCCGATTACATGGAAGCGGCCATGCATCGCCTGCATATCCAGGATGTGCGCATGGGCGAGATGATCCGGTCGAAACTGGGCAAGCTCGACGCCAGCGCCGCGCAGGCGTTGCAGGAGCTGGAAGACCGCTTGACGGGTAACCAGACCCACCTGCAGAAGTTTCTCGATGCCCGTGACGCGTTGCGCCGCGAGGGCGCCCCGGCGCTGGCGCGGTTCGAGCAGGTGAGCCGCGACTACACCAATTTCATCACGACCAACATGGGTCACCACGGCCCTACCACAGAGCTCTCGCAGAAGCTCTTTACGATGGACGACTGGGCCTTTATGGCCGGTATCAGCGAAGAGGAAACGCGCCGCGAGCAGGCGTTCTACGAGAAAGTGTTCGCTACCGTTCCCAGCAGCCTGGAGCTGCCGGCGAGCGCCTGAGCGGCCTAGCCGGCCTGCGCGATCGGCACCACGCTGGCCGCGCGGTCGTCGTTGCGGTAACTGGCGACCCACGTGCCGAAGGTTTCGGCCGGCATCGGCCGCGCAATCAGGTAACCTTGCGCCTGCTCGCAACCCTGCGTGGCCAGCCAGTCGAGCGCGGCCTGCGTTTCCACGCCCTCGGCGACCACTTTCAACCCCATGCGGTGCGCCAGGTCGACCGCGAGGTGCACGATCGCCGCGTCAGCGGTGCTGTCGGGCAGGCTCATCACGAAGGAGCGATCAATCTTCAGTTCGTCGACCGGCAAGCGCTTGATCTGCGCCAGCGAGGAATATCCTGTGCCGAAGTCGTCGATGGAGATACGCACGCCGATGTCGCGCAGGCACTGCAGGACGAGGCTCGCGTGGGCGAAGTCGCGCACCAAGGCCTCCTCGGTCACCTCGACGATCAGGTAGCGCGCACTCAGATCGTGATCCCGAAGCAGTTCTAATATGAACATCGGCAGATTCTGGTCGAGCAGGTCACGGGTCGACAGGTTCACGGATACGGGCAGGTCCAGCCCCTCCTCGAGCCACAGCCGGCACTCCCGCACGGCCGTCGTCAGCGCCCAGCGCGTGATGAGCGAAATATTCCCCGACTGCTCGGCCACGGGGATGAACTCGTTCGGCGGCAGCCAGCCAAACGTCGGATGATCCCAGCGCACCAGCGCCTCGGCACCGCACACTGCGCCGCTGCCCAGCGCGATTTTCGGCTGCAGGTACAGCTTCAGCTCATCGTGGCGCACGGCGCGGCGCAGGTCGCCGAGAATGGCGAGCTGGCGCTTGCGTCCTTCCTCCCGGCCTTCCTGGTAGACGTGCAGGCGTTGCTGGGCATGGCGGCCATCGTTCTTCGCGACGGTGGCGCGCAGCAGCAGCTGGTCGGGTTCGCGGCCGTGATCCGGTGCTACGGCGATGCCAATCACCGCGTCCAGGCTGACGCTGATTTCGTGCACGCCGAGGCCGACGGCCAGCAGTCGCAGCAAGTCTTCGGCCAGCTCGCGCGCGGCATCGAGGCCGGTATTCTCGAGAACGATCAGGAACTCGTCGCCCTCGACGCGCGCCACGGTATGTCGGGCATCCACGCTGGCGCGTAACCGTTCGGCCGCCTGCGACAGCAGCGCATCGCCGATGTCGTGCCCGAGCGAGGAAACGATCGTGCTGAAGCTGCCCAGGTCGACGACCAGCACGCTGACCGGGCTGGCGCTGGTTGCGGCAGTGGTCATCGCCCGCGCGAGACTCTCCAGCGCCTGGGTGCGGTTCGGCAGGCCCGTGAGCGCATCGAACTGCGCCTGATAAGTGATGCGGTTTTCGCGCTCCGCGATGCCTGCCTGCATGGTGTTGAAGGCCGCGGCAAGCTCGGCAATCTCGCCGCTTGCCGACAGGCGGACCGTTTCGCCGTAGTCGCCCTCGCTGATGCGCCTGGCAGCCTGCGCAAGCTGCTGCAACGGCGAGGTGATGGCCCGTGCGACTAGCGCGGCGCCGGCGAGCGCCACCAGCAGCGCGAGCACGCCGACGCCGACCACTGACAGGCGCAGGCCGCGGTAGGTGGCGAGCGCATTGTCCAGCGACTGCAGCACCAGCACGGTGACATCCGAGGACCCGGCGATCATCGGCCATTTCACCGCGAGGTAGTCGCGCCCGCCGGAGCTGATCGCGACCGCTTTTCTCGGTTCGGAAACCTCGTAGACGAGACGTGCGAGGTGCTCGGGGGGCAGGTCCGTGACCGCATTGCCAAGCACGCTCATCGTCCCGTTGCGATCCGACAGCAACGCCACCTGCAGCCCGGTGAACTGGCGAATGCGCCGGGCGCGCACGTCGTCGACCGATAGGCCCATCGACAGCCAGAATTCGCGACGTTCTCCGTCGGCATGCAACGGCAATGTCAACATCTCGTAGGTGGAGCTGCCGACGCTGACCATCGTGCGCGGCAACTGCTGCTCCCTGGCGCGGCGTACGGCGGCCGTGAACTTGGCGGGTGTCGCGGCGAGTCCGTTGGTGGCGGCCAGCACGTGGCCGTTTGCATCGAGTACCGCCGCAATGTCGGCAGCGACGCGCCGCATCGACGCCGAAACAGCCGAATTCACCGCCGCGAGATCGCCGCTCTTGATGGCCATCCGGAACTCGCGGTCGGCCGCCAGTATGCGTATCGTGTTCTGCAGCTGGTCGGAGCGCATTTTGCTGACTCTTTCCAGGGTGGCGCTCGCCTGCAGCAGGTCCGCCTCGGCCCGGCTGGTCTCCTCGGAGTTGGCCGTGACCAATACGGTGCCGATCGTGCCCACCTGGGTGAGCACCACCAGCAGTGCGGCGAGTGCCAGAATCTTGAGCCGAAGGCTGCGCATTCGGGAGGGGCTGCCCCTCTCCTGATAAAAATGTCCGAGGCGATGCTAGCCGCCACCTGCGGCGCATTACGTGAAATCGATCACGCCATAACCCATCTGGGCGAAGCGCCGCCCGTGGACGCGGCAATACTGGCGACTGCGTCACACCGGCAGGAAGCCGCCGGATTTGCCCGCGTGCGGCGCAATTGCGGGAAACCGCAATACTCCGGGCCACGGTCCCGCACCATGCTTCTAAAAATAGATACTGTCGACAGAAAACCGGCCTATGACCAAGACATCGACTATGAAGCCCTTTGCACCGGGCGACATCTTTCTCGGTTGCACGTATCTATGTCACCCGACCGACGACCACGCGGGCGACGGCCGTATCCTGCAGTACGACCAAAACTTCGTGCCGAAGGGCACCTTGTACACCGAGGGCACGACCCACCTGGTCGTCAACCTGAGCTTCGGTCCCGGCGGAATCCTCTGGGGGTTCGATCCGTTTGCGCGGGTGGTGGTGCGGGTCGGTCCGGACGGCAAGCAGCTGCCGGCGCACGATTTTGGCGACCGCGGCTGGGGCAGCGTGGTGTTCGGCCCCGACGGCAGCGTGTACCTGTGCGAATACCTGAAGGGCACCAAGCCCTACGAACGCGGCGCCATGCGGCTCCTCCCTGGTACCGACGTGGTCGGTTACGGGCGCATCCAGAAGCGCGACCCGCAACTGAATGTGATTACCGAGTACGACAACGAGACGGCTACCTCAATGACCGGGTTCCACGGCGTGACGCATTCGGCAATGCACCCGAGCGGCAGGTTCATCACCTACATCACCGATCTCGGCATGCGCGTGATGCGCTTCGACGTCGTCAACGGCCGGCAGATGCCCGATCTCGTCACCTACCCGGGAGGGGAGGAGTACGTGCGCAAGTGGACCACGGGCGTGGCCTATCTCAAGGACGGCACGTTGCTGCTCCTGCGCGGCACATTTATTGACCTGATCGACGAGTCGGGCCGGTCGCTGCGCACCATTCCGCTCGACGAATACGGCTACGCGATGATCCGTACCTGCAAGGACGAGCGCTATGCGCTCACCACCAACATCTTTACCGGTGTCATGTCGAAGGTGGACCTGAGGGAAGGGCGGATCGTCGGGCAGATCGACACCGGCCTCGCCAAGCCGCAGCGCAGCCTCGCCGGCGTATCAGAGTACCCGGGCTAGCTGGCGGTGCGCCGCTCAGGCCGGCCGTCGGCGCGCGGGCGGGTCAGAATCGGCCAGTACACCCGGAGGAAAATCGCAAACGCGGCGAGCCACCCCGTTGCCGCGAGGTCGACCAGTCGCAGATGCCATGCGCCGGCGATCGGGCTCAGCACGCGCACCAGTACCGCCAGGCTGAAGATCACGTAGGCCGCGACGATCGGCCGGGCCGCCACGAGGGGGCGGCCGGTGTGGCCGAGCGCCACGCGCGTGGCCACCCCGAGCACCATGTTGCCGACGCCGCCCATGGTGAGCGCATGCAGGGCTCCGGAGCGGGGTATTGGCAGCAGCCCGAGCGAGGAGAGCCCGAGCAGGGCGTAGCCGATGAACAGCCAGGCGTAGGCGACGTGCAGCACGGTAAGCAATGGCTCGGCGAAAGTCGCCCCGCCGCGCCACCCTGACAGGCGCAGCGCGTGGATCGCCGCCACCGCCAGCGCCAGCACGCCGGCCAGCGTCGTCCCCGGCATCAGTCCGTCGGCCAGCGCGGCGACGACCATCGCCGGAATCACCAGCCGCTCCAGCCACGGGCGGATCACCGGCATCTCCTGTGCGCCGCGCATGCGCAGCCAGTTCGCCGTGAAACTCGGCACGATGCGCCCGCCGATCACCGCGATCAGGATCAGGATCACGTGCACGGTCAGGTACAGGGCAGTGCGGTCGGCACCCGGCAGCACGCCCGGCCAACCCAGGTGGAACACCAGGTTCAGTATCGCCAGCGCCACGATGATCGCCGCGATGCCGTAGTTGCGCGCGCTCTGGCCGGCGACAATCTCCCGCGTGGCCAGGATGGCAAACAGCAGCGGAAAGGCCATGTCGGCTGCAACCACGACCGGCGCAGGCAGGCGGCCCGCGCCAAGCATCGCCAGCCGCCCGATGAGCCAGCAGGCCACCAGCGCGCCGAGCGGCCTGCCGCACACCTGCGGCCGACCGGTCCAGGTCGCGACTGCCGTCAACAGGAATCCGGCGATGGCGCCGACGCCGAAGCCGATCAGCATCTCGTGCGCGTGCCAGAGCACCAGGTCCGGCGGCGCGCCCGCCCACGGGCCGCCGTGCAGGCTGACCACCCAGATCAGTATGGCCAGCAGCGCGAACAGTCCGCCCAGCAGAAAAAACGGGCGAAATGCGTAATTGAGCAGCGTCCAGGGTTGGCCGGCCATGAGCGACTTTCTCGCGGACAACGGGCGCGCCATGTTACCCGCGGTCACGCTGGCGGACCACCGGTGTGACCAGCTCGCGGAGCTTGCAAGATGCAGCATTTCGTCTAGCCTGTGGCCGCCTGTCGATGGAGACACCCGAGCATGCGCAAGCGGCTGCATTTTCAGATTGCCGCCCAACCCGACGAAGTGACCTGCGGACCCACCTGCCTGCACGGAATCTATCGCTACCATGGCGATGAGGTCAGCCTCGACGAGGTGATCGGCGGCGTGGACATGCTGAGCGGGCAGGGCTCCGGCACGCTCGACGTGTTTCTGGCCAACCATGCGCTGGAGCGCGGCTACCGGGTGACGCTGTTTACCTACAACCTTCACCTGTTCGACCCGACCTGGTTCCTGATGCCCGTGCCGGATTTCGCCGCGCGGCTGCGCGCCCAGGCCGAGGCGAAGGACGACGCGAAGCTGCGCCAGGCGAGCGCCGGATACCTGCGCTTTCTCGAGCTTGGCGGCAAGCTGCGCCAGGAGGACCTGCGCCCGTCGCTGATTCGCCGGTATCTGAACCGCGGCATCCCCATTATGACGGGGCTGTCGGCCACTTATCTTTACCAGGCGCGCCGCGAGCTCCCCGAGACCAGCATGCCGGATGACGTGCGCGGCCAGCCCGTCGGCCATTTCGTCGTGCTCTCGGGTTATGATCGTGACACCAGGCTTGTCGATGTTGCTGATCCCTTCCAATGGAACCCGCTCGGTGGCGAGCGGTATTACTCCGTGGACCTGCACCGGCTGATCGCTGCCGTGCTGCTCGGCAGCTTCACGTATGACGCCAATCTGCTCGTGATCGAACAGCCGCGGCGGCGCCGATGGCCACGCTGATCGTCGTTGACGAGCCGAAGGACTGGCCGCTGCACATCCCGTCGGCCGAGGTGGTTGCGGCGCGCAACTACCTGACGGATGCGCGATTCAGCGCCATCCGCCGCCCGCGCGTTTACAACCTCTGCGAGTCCTACGCCTACCAGAACACCGGCTATTACGTTTCGCTGATTGCCGCGGCGCGTGGCCACCGGCCGCTGCCTGACGTTCTGACCATGCAGGACATCAAGTCGCCCGCCCTGATACGGCCGACGGAAGAGCTCGAAGAAATCATGCGCAAGGCGCTGCAGGACATCGCCGGCGAGCGCTTCGAGATCAGCATCTACTTCGGGCACCACGCCGAGCCGCGTTTCCTGCGGCTCGCACAGGCGCTGTTCAACGTGTTCCCGGTGCCGCTGCTGCGGGCAAGTTTCAAGCGCGGTCAGCGCTGGCGGCTGCAGGGCCTGCGCCCGATACCTGTCGGCGACATCCCGCCTGAGCAGCGCGAGTTTCTGCGTGTTGCGATCGAGCAGCACTTCGCGCGGCGCATGCCCGAGCCCAAGGCCCCGGCCACGCGCTACGAGCTGGCGATCCTGGTCAATCCGGCCGACAGGTCGCCGCCCTCGGACCCGCCGGCGATCCGCAAGTTCGAAAAAGCAGCGCAGGCGAATGGCTTCGAGGTCGAGGTGATCGGCCCGGACGACTTCGGGCGGCTGGCAGAGTTCGACGCGCTCTTCATCCGCGAGACCACTAGCGTCAATCACCACACTTACCGCTTCGCGAGCCGCGCCCGCGCCGAGGGCATGGTGGTCATCGACGATCCCGACAGCATTGTGCGCTGCGCGAACAAGGTGTATCTCGCCGAGCTGATGACGCGGCTGAACATCCCCACGCCGCGAACCGTGATCGCCCATCGTAACAACATCGACCGTGTGGAGTCGGAGCTCGGCTTGCCCTGCGTGCTGAAGGAACCGGACAGCAGTTTCTCGCAGGGCGTGGTCAAGGTGCCGGAGGCCGCGATGCTGCGCCCGGCGCTGCGCCAATTGCTGGACAAAAGCGATCTGGTGGTGGCCCAGGAATACGTGCCGACTTCCTTTGACTGGCGCGTCGGTGTGCTCGACCGCCGGGCGCTCTACGTCTGCCGCTACTACATGGCCCGCAACCACTGGCAGATCTACAAGCAGCACGCCGGCGGCAAGGTGACCGGTGGCCGCTGGGATACGCTGCCGGTCGCGGAGGCCCCGCCCGCGATGGTTGAGCTCGGACTGCGCGCAGCCAATGCCATCGGCGACGGCTTCTACGGCGTCGATATCAAGGAACTCGACGGGCGCTACGTGGTGATGGAGGTCAACGACAATCCGAGCGTTGAGCGCGGCGTCGAGGACCAGGTGCTTGGCGATGCGCTCTACGAGGCGGTCGCGCAGGTGTTCCGCGCGCGGCTCGATGCCGGTCGCGGCGGCAACGGGCGGTGGCAATGGCCCATGTAGTCGTTGCCCCATGCTGAGGCTGTTCGAAGGCGTCGGCATCGAGCTGGAGTACATGCTGGTGGACGGCGAGACGCTCGACGTCGCGCCGCGCGCTGACTGGTTGCTTGCCGAGGCCGCCGGCGACATCACCGGGGAGTGGGTCAACGGGCCGCTCGCCTGGAACAACGAGCTGGCGCTGCACGTCATCGAGTTCAAGCTGAACGGCCCGTCCGTTTCGCTCAATGGCACAGACGAGTTGTTCCAGCGCGAGATCGGCAAAGCGAATGGCCTGCTCGGTGCGATGGGGCTGCGCCTGATGCCGACCGGCATGCACCCGTGGATGGACCCGGCACGTGAGCTCAAGCTCTGGCCGCACGACAACCGCGAGATCTACGACACGTTCGATCGCATTTTCTGCTGCCGGCGCCATGGCTGGGCCAACCTGCAGAGCATGCACATCAATCTGCCGTTCACCGGCGATGCGGAGTTTGGCCGGCTGCATGCGGCGATCCGCTTCTTGATGCCGCTGATGCCGGGGCTGACGGCAAGTTCGCCGGTGATGGACGGCATATTGACCGGCACAGCCGATAACCGCCTCGCCGTGTACCGCAGTAACTGCCAGCGGGTGCCATCGGTGACTGGTGAGGTGGTGCCGGAGGCCGTGTATACGATCGGCGACTATCAGGAGCAGGTGCTAGGGCGCATCTACCGGGACATGGCGGCACTCGACCCCCAGGGCGTTCTGGACGAGGAATGGGTCAATGCGCGCGGCGCCATCGCACGCTTCGAGCGCATGGCCATCGAAATCCGCGTGCTCGACGTGCAGGAATGCCCGGCAATGGACATCGCGCTCGCTCACCTGCTGGTCGAGTCGTTGCGGCTGCTGTGCGCGGAAACCTGGGCGAGCGTGCCGGCGCTGCAGGCGTGGCGTACCGCCGACCTCGCCCGTTACTACGACGGCGTGGTGGCGGCGGCTGAGCGCACCGAGGTGCATGACGCCAGCTACCTGCGCGCACTTGGCATGTCGAAGAGTTCGGCGCGGGTAGGGCAGGTGTGGGATCATCTTGCCGAACGTATCGCCGCGGCCGGGCGGCTCGAGCGGCCGGCGGCCCGGGGAGTCGAGCACTGCCTGCGGCACGGCACGCTTGCCACGCGCATTGTCGAGGCGCTGCCGGCCGAGCCGCAGCGCGCGGACCTGCAT
>CAYOFE010000030.1:0-10857 GCA_964403135.1 uncultured Chromatiaceae bacterium
CCCAGTAGCGGCGCACCATGCGGATGATGGTGTCGTTCGCCTCGGAGCCGGAGTTGGTATAGAAGACGTGCCGGAACGACGGCGGGGCGACTTCCGCGAGCAGCGCGGAGAGCTCGATCGCCACCGGGTGCGTGCACTGGAAGAAGCTGTTGTAGTATGGCAGCGTCTGCAACTGCCGGTACGCGGCTTCGATCAGCTCCTCGCGCCCATAGCCGAGGTTCACGCACCACAGGCCCGACATGCCGTCGAGGATCTGGTGGCCCTCGGCATCGTAGATGTACACGCCCTCACCGCGAACGATCACCCGCGTGCCGCGCTCGCCGATCTGCTTGTGGTCGCTGAACGGATGCAGGTAATGCTGGCGGTCGAGCTCCTGCAGTTGTGCCAGGCTGTTGGTCATACGTTCAGGAGCAGATACTCCCGCTCCCAGGGGCTGATCACTTCGAAGAACCGCTCCTGCTCCTCGCGCTTGATGGCGGCATAGACCTGCACGAAGCGCTCGCCGAGCAGCGCGCGCATTTTCTCGCTGGTTTCCAGCAGCTCCAGCGACTCGTTCAGGGTGCGCGGCAGGGCGAAAGGCAGCCGATACGCATTGCCGCTCTCGGGGGCGCTCGGCTCGAGCCGCTCCTCGATGCCGAGATAACCGCAGGCGAGCGAGGCGGCGATCGCGAGGTAGGGGTTCACGTCCGCGCCGGCCACGCGGTTCTCGACGCGGCGGTCCTGCGGGCCGGTCTCCGGCACGCGCAGCCCGACGGTTCGGTTGTCGTAGCCCCACTGCAGATTGATCGGTGCGGCGTTGTAGCGGGTGAAGCGCCGGTAGGAATTCACGTAGGGCGCCAGCAGCAGCGCCACGCTCGGCAGGTAGGTCTGCAGCCCGGCGATAAAGTGCCGGAAGGTTTCGCTCTCGCTGCCGTCGGGTTTCGAGAACACGTTGCGCCCATCGTCGGCGTACAGCAGGCTCAGGTGCCAGTGCATGGAACTGCCGGGCTCGTTCTGCATCGGCTTCGCCATGAACGTGGCGTAGACCTGGTGGCGGTGCGCGGTTTCGCGCGCGATGCGCTTGAACAGGAACATCTGGTCGGATAGCGACATCGGGCAGCCGTGCAGGAAGTTCACCTCGAGCTGCGCAGTGCCCTCCTCGTGCACCAGGTTGTCCACCTCCATCTCCATCGCTTCGCAGTAATCGTAGATGTCCTCGATCAGCGACTCGAACTCGTCGATGGCGTCGAGGCTGTAAGGCTGGCGCACGGTCTCGCGCCGCCCGGAGCGGCCGGTCGGCGGCACCAGAGGATAATCCGGGTCGGTATTGCGCTTGACCAGGTAGAACTCGATCTCCGGCGCCACCACCGGCCGCAGATTGCGCGCCGTGTACAGCTCGAGAATCCGCCGCAACACCTGGCGCGGCGCGATGTCCACCGGCGTGCCGTCGAGCAGGAAACAGTCGTGAATCACGACCGCAGTCGGCTCGTTCGCCCAAGGCACCTTGCTGATGGTGCTGAGGTCCGGCACCGCCACCATGTCGCGGTCGGTGGGCGAGAGCACGCTCTCTTCCGGGTGGTCGCCGGTCACCGTCTGGATGAACACCGACTCCGGCAGGCGCATGCCGCCCTGCGCGGCGAAAGTCTTGACGGGCATGAACTTGCCGCGCGCCACCCCGGCCATATCGGGCACGATCGCCTCGACCTCGGAGATCTTTCGTTCGCTGAGCCAGTTACGCAGCGTTTCCCTGTCGTTCATATCCGTCACCTGCGAGGCCGCTCGGCCTCAGCTCCGATAGCGCCGCGCCGCCTCACCGAACGCCTGGAAGATGGCGAGCGACAGCTCGTTGTGTCGAACTTTCCATTCCGGATGCCATTGCACGCCAAGCGTGAAGCCCGGCGCATCGTGCACCACGATGGCTTCGATCAGCCCGTCCGGCGCCACGGCCTCGACATCGAGCCCGTCGCCGAGACGATCGACGCCCTGCGAGTGCACTGAGTTCACCATCGCCGTCTGCCGCCCCGTAATGCGCTCGAGCATTCCGCCAGGCGTGAAGCGCACTTCGTGGGACGGCCCGTACTGCTGGTCGAGCGGCTGGCCCGGTTCCTCACGATGCACCCGGAAGCCCGGCAGTTCATGCACCGCCTGGTGCAGGCTGCCGCCGAAGGCAACGTTCATTTCCTGGAAGCCGCGGCAGATCGCCATCATCGGCAGCCCCGCTTTCACCGCCGCTGGAATCAGCCCGAGCGCCACGTGGTCGCGCTCCGGATCGTGCAAGGTGCCGGGCTTGCTCGGCTCGCCCTGGTAATGCCGCGGCTCGACGTTCGACGGGCTGCCGGTCAGCAGCAGGCCGTCTAGCCGGTCGAGGGCTTCCAGCGCGTCGAAGCCGCCGGCCAGCGAGGGTATCCCCACCGGGTAGCAATCCGCGCCGTCGACGATCGCCGTGAAATACTTTTCACCGACCAGGTGAAAGTGATGCTGCCCTTGCAGGCGGCGATCGGACACCACGCCAATGAGGGGACGTCGGCTACGCATGGCCATACGTTGCCAGAGCCTGTGACGCCCTGCCAGTTATCGCCGGTAACCTGCGGATCGGGCAAGGGCCGGCGCAGGGAAATAAAGGCAAATTGCGCTGCCGCAGCGAGGCTGGCCGCTCATCGCCCCGCCGCATCCGCAGCGTCCCGGCGCGCGTAGGCGAACTTCATCGCGAGCGGCGGCAACAGCGTAGTGAGCGCGATGACGATCACCATGATCGTGTAGACCTGATTATCGAACACGGCGCTCGACAGTCCGAGCCCCGCGAAAATCAGGCCTACCTCGCCGCGCGGCACCATCGCAGTACCGATCATCAGCCTCCGGAACCAGGGCTCCGGGATCACCAGCGCCGCCAGGAGCTTGCCGAATACCGCAGCGGCGAACAGCGACAGGGACAACGTCCAGACCTGCAGCGAGCCCCAGTCCACCTCGGTGAGATCCAGCGACAGCCCCACCACAACGAAAAAGATCGGCGTGAACAGGTGCACAATCGGCCGTAACTGCTCTTCGATGCGATGCGCGAAGTGCTCGTCGGCGTGCAAGGCAATGCCGAACGGCAGGAAGAACCGCCGTGACAGCGCCAGCCCCGCCGCAAAGCCGCCGAGTAGCTCGGGCGCACCGATGGCTTCCGCCAGCCAGGCGAAGAACAGCACCAGCGCCACCACTGTGGTCGGTATCAGGCCCGGAATGACGCTCGCCTCGTCGAACCGCTTGATGATCGTGGCCATCAGGCGGGCCACGACCGGGGCAAGGACGAAGAACGCGGCAACGAAAATCAGCACCTTGCCGGCGTTGAAAAGGCTCACCCCGCCGCCAACCGCGAACTCGTAGAGCACCGCGAGCAGGATCACCCCGAACACGTCGTCGAGCACGGCGGCGCCGAGCACGATCTGACCCTCCTGCGACTGCTGGCGGCGCAGGTCGACCAGCACACGAACCGTGATGCCGATGCTGGTCGCCGTCAGCGTGCCGCCGATGAACAGCGACTCGATCAGCGACAGTCCGAAAACCCAGTAGGCGAGCCCGAAGCCGATCGAGAATGGGACCACGAAACCGCCCACGGCCACCACGGTGGCGCGCAGGCCGGTGCGGGCCAGCTGCCGCAAGTCGGTTTCGAGGCCGACCTCGAACAGCAGCAGGATGATGCCGATTTCGGCCAGCAGGCGGACGGCCTCGCCGGGCGTCATCCATCCGAGCAGGCTGGGGCCGAGCACGATGCCAGCGAACAGCTCGCCGATCACCGATGGCGACTGCAGGCGCGTCGCGAGTTCGGCAAAAATCCGCGCGGCAAGCAGGATCACCAGAAGATCGAGCAGAAAATCATGGGCTTCCATCGCGACTCCATCCGGTCCCGATCGTTTCGCAGAACCCGCGGGTGTGGATCCGGCCACCACACCGACCCGCATCGAAAAGTGCGCCACGCACGAATATGATGCCTGACACGGCCGCAAACGATGCGGCATGGCCCCCGATGTATCGCGCCAATATAGGTAGCGCGATCCCAGAAAGAAAGGCGCTCACTTGTCCGACATTATCGCTTCGGCGGGCGGCGTGCGGCTCGGCCCTATTCAGTTCGCCGACGGCGTGAGGCCGGTCAATGCGGGGGCCTATCTGTACTCGGCGTTCATTGCCATCATCCTGCTGAGCTTCCTCAGCTTCGCACAGCCCTACGTGCTCTCGGAAATCGTCAGGGTGCCGCCCGAGGAGGCCGGGCGCCTGACCGGCCTGCTGGTGACCATGCAGGAGATCGTCAGTTTGTGCCTGGTCGGCTACATCGGTGGGCTGTCGGATCGGTTCGGCCGGCGCGCGCTGTACGCGCTCGGCTTCTGCATCATGGGCGTGGGCTACATATTGTTTCCGTACGCGACCACTGAGGCGGAGCTGTTTGCGTACCGCTTCATCTATGCCCTGGGGATTGCGACGGCGGGCGTGATGTTCTCCGTCATCGGCGTGGATTACCCGGCGGAGCGCTCGCGCGGCAAGCTCGGCGGCCTGACCGGTTTTCTCAACGGCTTCGGCATTGCGCTTGGTGCGGTTGCGTTTTCGCAGCTGCCGGCCTGGTTCCAGGCGCGCGGCGACACCAGCGCCGAAGCGGCACGCGATATGCTGCTGGTGGTCGGCGCGCTATCGTTCCTGACCGCAGCGATCGTCGGTTTGGGCCTGAAGAAAGGCACACCGGGCCGCAAGCGCAGGCAGGTCGGTCTCGTCGCGACATTCCGCATTGGCCTGCGGCACGCGCTCGACAATCGGCGGATCCTGCTGTGTTTCGCCGGAGGATTCATTTCGCGGGCCGATCTCACGCTGGTGGCCACCTTCATTTCGCTGTGGCTGCAGCAGGCCGCCCGCAACGAGGGCCTCTCCGGCCCGGAAGCCATCGCCAGGGCCGGGATGATCTTCGGCATTATCCAGACGTCGTCACTGCTCTGGGCACCGGTGGCGGGCATCCTCATCGACCGTTTTCACCGCCTGTTGTGCCTGGTGTGCGCGCTGCTGATCGCCGGCATCGGCTACACCTTCCTCGGCCTGCAGGAGCACCCGTTTCAGGTCGCTGGCATCCTGGGCGCGGTGCTCGTGGGCATCGGCCAGATGAGCGTGATCCAATCCTCCACTTCGCTGCTCGGCCAGGAAACGCCGATCGAGTCGCGAGGCGCGGTCGTCGGGCTGGCCGCCTTCTGCGGCAATGTGGGGATCCTCACCACGAGCCTCGCCAGCGGCTATCTCTACGATCACTGGATGATTTCAGGCCCCGTGATTTTCGTCGGGCTGGCGAACCTCGTGGTGTTCGCGTTCGCGATCGCGCTATGGCTCGCCGATGGCCGGCCGCTGCGCTTCGACCCGGCGGCGGTGCCCGCTTCGCGCCGCGCGGAGATGCCAGCGGCGCATTGATGCGGATGTAGGAGCGACGCCTGTCGCGATCACGGTCGCGGCTGGCGCGGCTCCTACGGGAGATCTATGCCTGCACTTCGGCCGCTGCCGGCCGCGCGCCGAAGCGTGCGCGGACGTCCTGCCCGATGCCCATCAGCGCCGGCACGAAGAACAGCACCAGCAGCGGCGTGATCGCCAGCCCGAAGATCATCGTCACCGCCAGCGGCTGCACCAGCTGCGCCTGCAGGCTGCGCTCGAACAGCAGCGAGATCAGCCCGCCGATCGTCGTCAGCGCGGTCAGCAGCACCGGCCGCAGCCGCGAGGCCGAGATGTCCACCACCGCGTCGGCCAGTGGCACGCCCTCGGCCATGCGCAGGCGCGTCATCTGCACCAGCACGATGCAGTCGTTGATGATCACGCCGGACAGGCCGAGCAGCGCCTGCAGCCCGAGCATGTTCAGGTTGAAGCCGAGCAACCAGTGGCCGAACACCACGCCGACGAAGCCGAACGGGATCACCGACATCACCACCAGAGGCGAGCCGTAATTGCCGAACGTCCAGGCGAGAATGATGTAGATGCCGGAGAGCGCCAGCATCACCGCGATACGCATATCGCCGAGCGCCGCGGCCTGCTCCTCGGCCTTGCCCTTGAACTCGGCGACCACGCCGTGCTTCTCGCGGATCTCCGGCAGGATCGTCGCGTTGACCTCGCCCATCACCGCGTTGGTGGTGGTGACCTCCGGGTTGACGTCGGCGCTCACCGATACCTGCCGCAGCCCGTCCTCGCGGCGGATCTGCGAGAAGCCCACCTTCGTCGTCAGCCGTACGACCTCCGTCAGCGGCACTTCCGCGCCGTCGGGCGCGCGGAGATACAGGTCCCTGATGGTGTCGTGCGAGCCGCCGGTCTGCTCGAGTTTCACGCGGACGATGATCTCCTCCTGGTCCTGCGAGAAGCGCTTCGCCACCGCGCCTTCGAAGGCATTGCGAACCTGGCGCGCCACCATCTGCGTCGTGAAGCCCATCGCGCGGCCAGCGGGCGTCAGCTCCATCACGATCTCCTGCTTGCCGTAGGGCAGGTTGTCGTCGATGGCGATCAGGCCGGGAATGTTCTTGATCCGTTCGCGCAGTTCAGACGCCGCCGCCTTCAGCGTGCGCAGCGGCGCCCCCGACAGCCGCACATCGAGGTCGCGTCCCGGCGGTCCTCCGGCGCTGCGCTCAAAAATGGTCAGCCGCTCGACCCCGGCGATGGGCCGGATCTCCCGCTCCAGCGCGGCAATGAACGCGAAATTGCGCACGTCGCGCTGATCGCCGGAGATCAGCTCCACGGTGTAGGCCCCGACATGATCCCCGGTGAGAACGCCCTCGCCGGAGCGGCCCTCGGTCTGGCCGATGGTGCCGACCTGATAGCGGATGATGCCGCCCTTGCCGGCGGTGAGATCCTGCTCGACCTGGCGCACCGCACGGTCGATCTCCCCGATCATCTGCCCGGTGCGGCTGCGCGGCGCCCCAGGCGCCAGCGCGAAATTCGCAAAGATCATGTCGGTCTCGGGCGTGGCGAAGAACTCGAAGCCGACGCGCCCGGTCGCCATCATGGTGATCGAGATCGCAAAGGCGCCGAGCCACGCGAGCAGCGTGCTGTAGCGATTGCGGAAGCAGAACTGCACGCCCGGCCGCGCCACCTCGTCGCGAAACCGGTCGAACCGCGCCTGGAACCGGTCAATGAAGCGCAGCAGCGCATGCTTCCGGCGGCGCTCACGACGCGCCCGATCCATGCGCACGAAGGCGCCCTTCAGGTGCATCGGCAGCACGAGGAAGCACTCCACGAGGCTGGCGGCAAGCGCGATGATCATGACGATCGGCAGCTCGCGGATCACCTGTCCCACCATCGAGCCGAGGTTGAGGACCGGGAAGAACGCCGCCATCGTCGTGGTGCAGGCCGCAAGCACCGGCGCGAGCATGGTGCGCGCGGCGGCGACCGGCGCCTCCTCGGCCGGCAGGCCGCGCCGGTACAGCACCTCGGCATGCTCACCGACCACGATTGCATCGTCCGCCAGCATGCCGAGTGCCATGATCATCGCGAACATACTGATCATGTTCAGCGACAGGCCAAACAGGGCCATCGCGCCGAGCGTGGCCATGATCGAGATCGGGATGCCCGCCGCGACCCACACGGCGATCCGCCCGTTCAGGAACAGCAGCAGGATCGCCAGCACCAGCACCATGCCCTGGATGCCATTGGTAACCAGCATACGCACGCGCTGCGTGGCCGCATCGGCGAACACGTCGTACATTTCGACTTTGAGCGTCGGCGGCAGCTCCTTGCGCAGCTCCTCGAGGTAGGCGGTGACCTTGGCCTGCGCCTCGATCGAGTCCACCTCGCGCGAGCGGCGTACGATCAGGCCGATCGAGGCCCCGCCGCCGTGCAGGTGCGAAACGGAGTTTTCGGCAAAGGTTCCGTGGATCCGCGCGATGTCGCGCAACCTGAGCTTCTCGCCTGAGGCTTTCGACAGAACCTCGATCTCGCCGACCCGCGGCGCGGTGCGGGCCAGCGCTTCGCTGCGGATCTGCCGGGAAACGCCGCCGGTCTCGATGCTGCCGGCCGGCAGGTCGAGGCTGGTCTCGTTCACCCTGGCGGCAATGTCGGCGACGGAGAGGTCGAGCTCGCGCAATACGTCGTCGCGCACCTCGACCCAGATCTCACCATCGCGCAGGCCCGCCATGCCGATGTTGCTGAGCCCCATGTCGAGCAGATCGTCGCGAATGCGCCGGGCGACGTGCTTCAGGGACTGCTCCGGGAATGGCCCTGAGACCTCGATCTGGCAGACCTCGTCGGTCTCGATCACCTCGGCGATCACCGGCCGCTCGATGTCGGTGGGAAAGGTCGTGATGCGCGCGATCGCCGATTGCACGTCGGCGAGCGCCTTGGACATGTCGGCATCCGCCTGGAACTCGATGGTGACGTTGCCGAGCGCTTCCTGGGCGACGGCGCGCACCTTGTCCACCTTGTCGAGGAAACGAACCTCGGGCTCGATGGCTTCGATGACGTTCGACTCGACGTCCTCCGGGCTCGCGCCGGGCCACTGCACCGTCACGGTGATGGCGTTGACCTGCAGATTCGGCAACACCTGCCGATTGAGCCTGGTGATCCCCCAGAGCCCGAACAGGATCAACAGCACCAGCAGCAGGTTCGCGGCGACAGGGTGCTCGGAGAAAAACCAGATCGCGCCGCGCCCGTCCATGGCGTTACTGCCGCACGGCCACTTTCACGCCGGTGCCGATCTCACGCAGCTGCGTGGTCAGGATCACGTCGCCGTCGCGGATCGGGGGGTCGCCAGCGCTGGCGAACAGCACATCGTTGCCGGCGTATCCCAGGATGCGCACCTCGCGATCCTGGAGCCGCTCGTCCACTACGACGTAGACGCGGTTTTCGCCATAGATCGCCGACTCCGGCGCCTGCAGCACGTTTTCGTAGCGGCGGTCCGGCACCTGTACCGACACGAAGGCACCCGGGCGCAACGGCAACTGCCGGCTGCCCGCGGCAATCGCGGCATAGACGCCCACGCCGCCGGTCGTCGCGGCGATCTCGGCGCCGACGCGCCGAATGGCGCCGTCATAGGCGAGCCGCTCCTGGCCCACCTGCCACAGCACTTTCACCGGCCGGCCGATCAGTACCTCGCCGCTGTCGAGGACCCGCCCGTATTGCGCGTTGGAGAATGAGAACTTCACCTCAAGTTCGCTGGTGTCGATCAGGTCAGCCACCTTGTCGTTGATCGAAAGCTGCTTGCCGAGATTGGCGTTGACGTTGTCGACGACGCCGGCATACGGCGCCGTGAGCCGGGTGTCGGCAAGGTCCTTGCTGGCGCGCTCCACGGCGATCTGGCGCTGCTCGACGATCGCTTCCTGCTGCGCGACGTCGAGCCGCGCTTTTTCCAGGAACTGCTCGGAGACCAGCTTGCGATCAATCAGGTCCTGCGCGCGCTTCAGGTCGCGCCGCAGCACCTCGAGGCGAACCTCGGCCTCCCTCAGCTTCGAGCGCTGATCGGCAAGCCCGGTGCGGTAGTCGAACGGGTCGATCTCGAGCAGCAGCTCGCCTTTTTTCACCGCGCCGCCATCGCGGAAGTTCTCTCCCACGCGCACGATCGGCCCCGCGACGAGCGCACGCAGCTCGCTGTGGCGGCCGGCCACCACCTCGCCAAACAGTTCCAGCTGCGGTTGCACGGTCTGGTGCTTCGCGATAATCGCCTCCACGGGCCAGACCCGCTCGGGCTTGTCGAGCGGCTGAAGCCGCGGGCGGGTGGCCACGAGACCGACAATCACCAGCACGACCACGCCGAGGATCAGTGCGGGCGATCCGAAGCGCGTGGCGGCCAGCGCGCGCAGGCGGGCAATGAGGAAACGGAGCATGAGGCGGTCTAGTCTAGCCAAGCAGTAGCGGCGCCACATAGGTATTAGCCGCGACGCGGGCCGCTGCCGGCCGCTGTTGCAGACACGCGCCGGCACCGGCCGCCGGCTCAGTCATAGCGGCGCGGTGCTACCATGCTCGGCCAGTTCGGCCGCCCGTGCACCTTCCCTTTGATTCGCGCCACCTTTTCTTATGTACACCGTCACTGGCGCGGCGAGTTGCCGCTCAGCCGGGCCTGGTGGGTCAACGGACTGCTCCTGTCCGGCCTGATCCTGCTGCTCGACCTGCGCCTCGGCACCTCCGGCATCGAGCGGCTGATCGACACCCGCAACGAGTATTCGCTCTACCTGCTGCTCAGCGTCCTGCTGTTGCTCGCCGTCCCTGCCTGGCAGGTGGTCGGCATATTTCGCGCCGCCGATCGCCATGTCGAGCGGATCGGCACCGTACTCGCCGGGCGCAGCGCACAGGTGGCCGCCACGCTGTTCACCGTGATTCTGGCCACGCGCTTCGTCATCTTCGCCGGCGAAAGTCTTCCCGCGATCCGCGGCATCTATCCCTGGGCCGGCGCCCGTTACCAGGTCGAAGTCCTGCCCGGCGGCCGGGTGATCGAGATCCGCGGCAGCATCACGTACGGCTTGGCCGAGGAGCTGGCAGCAGCACTGCAAGAGGCACCGGCGGCCCGCCGCCTGCGGCTGAACAGCGGCGGCGGGTTACTCAGCGAAGCGATCAGGCTGCGCCGGCTGGTAATCGAGCATCAACTGGACACGGACAGTACCGAGATGTGCAACAGCGCCTGCGTGTCGGTGTATGTCGCCGGGCGTCATCGCACCCTGCACCGTACCGCGCGCATGGGATTCCACCTGCCGCGCAACCCCGGCTTCGGCCCGCGCGGCCGGATATCCGAGGCTTATGCCCGCGAACTGAACTATTTCGTCTCGCGCGGCGTGCCGCCGTGGTTCATCGCACGCTGGGTCGCGAGCGGGCGGCGGTTCTGGTATCCGGCGTCCCGGGAGCTGCGCGCCTCGGGCATCCCCGAGGAGATCCGGCCGCGCATCTACGAGCCGTTCTTTACAACCA
>CAYOFE010000030.1:10867-25171 GCA_964403135.1 uncultured Chromatiaceae bacterium
CCGGCGCCTTGCTGCCGGTAAGCCAATTGTCCAGCCAGAGGCCGCGCCGGCGGCTGCGAGGCCATCCCCATGAGCACCCGGACCTTCGTGCCGCTGCATCGCGTGACCTTCGAGGTGGCTGCCGAGCACGCCACGCGCGAAGTGCCTGTGGCGGCGCCCGGGCAGCGGGCAGTCGAACTGCTTGCGGCGATGTCGAGCCAGCGCTTCGAGTCCGCGTCGCATGTCGTGGTGCTCGACGGCGAGCGCTTTCGCGGACTGATTCGCATCGAGGACCTGCTGGCTGCGCCGGCGGATGCCACGGCGACAAGTCTCATGGATGCCGAGGCGCCGATCGTCGCACCCGGCGTGGACCAGGAAATTGCGGCCTGGCGTGCCGTGCGGCGCGGCGAATCGGCGCTGTCGGTGGTCGATGCGGATGGCCGTTTCGCGGGGCTGATCCCGCCACACCGGCTGCTCGCGGTGCTGCTTGCCGAGCACGAGGAAGACCTGTCGCGGCTCGGCGGCTTTCTGCGCAGCACCTCCGCTGCGCGCGAGTCCACCGAGGAACCGGTGCGGCGCCGCTTCTGGCATCGTGTGCCGTGGCTGCTCGTGGGCCTGGTCGGGGCGCTCGTCTCCGCCGATATTGTCGGCTCGTTCGAGTCGCAGCTGCAGAACATGGTGACTCTGGCGTTTTTCATTCCGGCCGTCGTTTACCTGGCCGATGCCGTCGGCACGCAGACCGAAACGATCGTCGTGCGCGGCCTGTCCGTCGGCGCAGGATTCGGCCGCATGCTGGCGCGTGAGACCGCGGCAGGCGTGGTCATCGGCCTGGCGATCGCGCTGATCGCCGGCCCGCTGGTGCTGTGGCGCTGGGGCAATGCCGACCTCGCGCTCGGCGTCGGCCTCGCGCTGTTCGGCGCCTGTTCGATTGCCACCGTGGTGGCGGTAGCGCTGCCACTGCTGCTGGACCGTCTCGGCGCGGATCCGGCCTTCGGCAGCGGCCCGCTCGCCACCGTGATCCAGGACCTGCTGTCGATCCTGATCTATCTTGGCGTCGTTACGACCATCGTCGGGTAGCCGACGGCGGCTGCTTTAGTTGGATGTGGCCGGCGCTGCGCCGGATTTCCAGGGCACGCCGCCGCGGCGCTTCTCGATGCCCTTGTCGGCCGCGACCTGCTTGTCGTAGTTCGGGTTCTGCCTGCGCGCGAACTCGACGAAGTCCGGCGCGAGTGCCTCCTCGTGGATGCGGCGCGCCTGGCTGATCGCCGACATTGAGGCCTCGTACTGCGCGACAAACTTCCACAGGCCGTCTTCCTTGCGCATGATCGCCACGATCCGCGCCCAGCCGCCGAGCGGGATGCGGGTGATGGCGTGCATGTCGTAGCGCACGTGGTAGGTGGCCAGCGCCAGATCGGGCTTGAGCAATTGCGCCTGCAGGTTCGAGTAACGCTCGCGGTAGCCGTACAGGTTTTTCATCGGCGGCTTGAAGTAGGCCTCGACGGCTTTGCGCCCATAGAACACCGGGTAGAACTGCTCGGACTGGAACACCAGGTTCTCGTCTTTCGACCACAGCTCATCGAAGAACCGCTCGCTGGCGTTCTGGTCGTAGATCGCCTCGGCGCGGCGGAGCGTGGTTTCGATCTCACGCACCAGTGCATCGTCAGCCATCGCGAGTGTGGAACAGAACATCGCCATCGCGGCGACCAGGGCCTTAATGCTGTTTATCGTCGTCATGTGCGTAATCCCTCTGCGGGCTTCACGGCTGGGCAGGCTTCAGCGCCGAGGCCGGCATCTCGGGCTGCGTGTTGCCGCCGCCCATCCACGGCAGGCCGGAGCGGCGCCGGGCCATGGCCTTGTCGGCCGCGATTTCCCGGTCGTAATTCGGGTTCTGCCTGCGCGCGAACTCCACAAAGTCCGGCGACAACGCCTCTTCCTGCAGGCGCCGCACCTGGCTGATCAGCGACATGGCGGTTTCGAACTGGCCGAGGTGCTTCCACTGGCCGTCCTCCTTGATCATTACCGCCACGATGCGCGTCCAGCCGCCGAGCGGCAGGCGTCCCTGAGCATGCTCGTCATAGCGCACGTGGTAGGTCGCCACGGCCAGGTCGGGCGCGAGGTACGTCGCCTCGACGTTGGAGTAACGCTCGCGATGCGCATAGAGGTTCATCGGCTGCGGCTTGAAATAGGCCTCGGTGGCCTCGCGCCCGTAGAACACCGGGTGGAACCACTCCGACATGAACACCACGTCGGGCCGCTTCGACCAGAACCGGTCAAAAACCCCGGCGCCGTCGCGCTGGTCCCACACCTGCTCCTGCTGGCGCAGCACCGCCTCGATTTCCTTCGCGAGCGCGGCGTCGGCCAGGGCCGGGCCCGCGACGGCGGACAACGCCGCCGCCCCGAGTAGCGCAGTGAGCAATGTTTTCATGGATCTGCCTCCGGGAAAGTCTGCCTGCATCGGCTAGAACGAATATGAAAGCCGCATGCCGAACACACGCGGGTCAGGCAGGCTGGCATTGGTCTGGAACTGCGGCGATGTCGGCGCGCCGGTGCCGACTGCGATCGCACCGAAATCCGGCGCGCCGCCGCTGCTGCGGATCGTGTCGTCGTCGAAGACGTTATTCAGAAACGCCAGGAACTGCCAGTTCCCGTCCTTGAGCCCGACGCGCAGGTCCAGCAACCAGTACGCATCCTGCGTCGTGTAGTTGCTGACGCTGGTAAATACCTCGTCCTGGAAGCGCACGTCGGTCTCGATCAGAAGGTCGACGCCGCTGCCGCCGAGCGGCCGGCGATAGGCAGCCCCGGTTACGAGTGCGTGTTCCGGCGCGAATTCGAGTTGCTTGCCGGAATAATCCACGGTGCAGTAGGACGAGCCCAGCTCGTCGGTGGTGACTTCGCCGCAGAAGCCCTGGAGCGCGATGGCCGTCGCGGAGCGCGTCGGCTCCGCGTAGTCGTCGTACTCGGTGTCGAGCCAGGTATAGGCCGCATTCACCGTCAGTCCCTCAATGGGCGTAGCCCAGGTCAGCTCGACTTCGCTGCCGAGCGCGTGCGCGGAGCTGGCATTGGCCACCACCGCCACGGGAAAGCCGATCACCGGATCGACACTGACGGTGCTGACCTGCTTGTCCGAGTAGTCCTGGTAGAACCCGGCCGCGTTGAACACCACGGCGCCGAAATCCCCCGACCAGCTTGTCTTGGTGCCAACCTCGTACGACCACATTTTCTCGGGATCGAACCTGAAGCTGGCGAATGGCTGGGGAATCGGCGCAGCGATCGTCAGCAGACTGATGCCGCCCGGTTTCTCGCCCTTGCCCGCCGAGGCATACAGCATGAGGTCGGTGGTGGCCTGCCACTCGACAGTGACCTTGGGCGTCTGGTAGCTGGTTCGCACCGCCCCAGACTCGATGCCTTCGACATCCACCCGGCAGCCAAAGTTGAAGAACGGGTCGTCCGGATCGGTGTTCACCGGGAGCGTCATGTCCGGCCCGGCAAACGGGTAGAAGTTGCTGCAGGTCGAGCCGATCGGCAACTCGGCGTAGAACCGCTCTTGCACGTAGCGGTCCTCGACCGCGAGCCTGATGGTCTCGGTCACCTGCCACTCGGCTGTCGCGTACAGCGACCAGTGGTCGGTGTCGCCCACCGTCGGAATCCGTACTCCGCCGTCGAGCGCGGCCAGGTCGAGATAAATGGACTGCCAACTGACATAGCCGTCGGAGTAGCAGCTCGGCAGGTCGCTGCAAACGACGATCAGGTTGCGGTTTCGCGAGGTGCGATCCTCGGTCCAGTACAACCCACCGATGGTCGCCTGGACCGGGCCGTCCCAGCGGCTGGCCAGGCGCAGCTCCTGGCTGAACTGGTCGGTCTCATCGATCGTGTCCACGTCGTTCTGAGCAAGGATCTGGTCGGGCCGGCCCTCTGCCTGGTGGTCCAGGTCGTAACGCTGGCCGAGGTCGGCATCGGTGATGCCGGTGTTGGAACTCAGCGTGTAGTCGCCGAGCTGCCAGTCGGCGAGCAACGTGCCGCGGAATACTTCCAGCCGGTTGCCAGGGTACTCGCCGCCGGTGAGCGGATCCTCGCTGGCGCGCACCTCGAGCCCGTCGGCATTGCCGATTTCGCGAAGCACGCTGACCGGAGCGGTATTCGGCGCCAGCACCCCGGCATCGATGGCATCCTGCGGTATCGGCAGCGTATCGGTACCTTTCAAGCGCGCCACGGAACGAATGTCATACGTATCGTCGCTCCAGGTCGCACGAGCCTTGATCTTGATGTCCTCGGTCGGCCGGTAAAGCAAGGTGCCGGCCACGCCATATCCGTCGCCACCGCCGGTACTTTCTCCCGAGACCGCGTTCGTATAAAAACCATCCTCCGTCCAGGCGACGCCGTTGAGGCGCGCAGCGAGCACCTCGCCGAGGATCGGAATCGACAGCGCTCCGCTGGCCTCGTAGGCGCCCTCCTCGGCGAGCTCCAGGCCCATTTGTCCCTCCCATTCGGCGCCGGGCTCCCTGGTCACATAGCTGATGGCACCGGCAAACGCCGCGCGCCCGTACAGCGCGCTCTGCGGCCCACGGACTATTTCGACCCGCTCGATGTCGTTGAGCAGGCGCTGGTTGATCAGCAGCGGCGAACCGGCGTTGGTGCCGGTCGTCTCGCTGGTGATGTCCACGCCATCCACGAGAAAAGCGACGTTGGCGCGGCCACGGGTGTTGGTCAGGCCGCGCACGGTGATGCGCAGATCGTTCTGCGACATCGACTCGTTGATGCTCAGGCTCGGCGAATACCGCGACAGGTCATCGATGCCGCGAATGCCGGCGCGCTGAATCAGCTCGTCGGAAATCGGGGTCACCGCGATCGGAACATCCTGGAGATTCTCCGCCCGGCGCCGGGTCGACACCACGATCTCCTCGATCGCCTGGGCCGCCAGTTCGCCGGCCGGCTGCAGCACGGCGCACGCGGCCACCAGCGCAGCGCGAACATTCCTCGACCTCATCTCGCCCCCCATGGACCCGTATCCTGCTCCCGCTGCGGCCCGGGCAGCGGCAAGACCGTTGCGCGGCGCAACGCAGCCGGGCACGTCCGGACACGACGGCCCCCGCTCGGCCCCCGACGCATCGATCCAGCCCCGCGGCACGCACGAGAGACCATACCCAGCGATTCCCTGACGCCAGCGCGCGGCGACGCGGCTTGCCCACGCCGCGGTCACGGCGGGCCGGCATGGATCGCTATATTCGGCACGGTGGCGCCGGTTTCGACCGCGGGATTGGCCGCCGGCGCGCCGATCGACCGCCGATGAAGGCCGCGCAGAAGGAGAATCCCATGAGAAATCCTTGGCCCCTTGCCAGCCTGGCGCTCGGCGTATCGCTCCTGCTGCTGTCGTGCTCGGCCGGCATACCCCGCGCCGGCAGCTCGTTCCGCGACTGCGAGGGCTGCCCGGAGATGGTGACCATACCGGCCGGCCGTTTTCTCATGGGCTCGCTGCCCGCGGAAACCGGCAACCGCGGCTGGCCGGCCAAGGTTGGGGGCAACGAGCGGCCGCGCCACGAAGTGACCATCGCGAGGCCCTTCGCGATCGGCAAGTACGAGGTCACCCGCGGCCAGTTCGCCGCCTTCGTGGCAGCCACCGGCTACCAGACCACCGGCGGCTGCCTGGACTTCAGCGGCAGCGCGATGGGTCCCGCGAGCCAGGAAGGCGACTGGCGCAACCCGGGGTTTGCGCAGGCGGACGATGAACCGGCGCTGTGCATATCCTGGCTGGATGCGCAGGCCTACGCCGGCTGGCTGAGCCAGAAAACAGGCCAACCCTACCGGCTGCCGTCGGAGGCCGAGTGGGAGTATGTCGCGCGCGCAGGCACCACCACCGCCTACGCCTGGGGCGACTCGCTCGACGGCGCCTGCCAGCACGCCAACGTCCACACCGAGCCCGGCTGGAAACCGGGAGGCGCGCGCAACGCCACCGGCGACACGCCGTTCACCTGCGACGACGGCGTCCAGCGATCGGCACCGGTCGGGCGTTACCGCGCCAATGCCTTCGGCGTGCACGACATGCACGGCAATGCCTATGAGTGGACCGCCGACTGCAATCACCCGGACTACCAGGGCGCGCCCACCGATGGCAGTGCCTGGGCGGACGACCCGGCGTGCATGTTCCGCATCATGCGCGGCGGGGCGTTCATCAACGGTCCACGCCAGACGCGCTCGGCATCGCGGGTCGGCCGGCCCGCCTCCGGGCGCGCATCGTCGCTCGGCTTTCGTGTGGCCCGCTCATTCGATGGCAGTGGCCTCGCCGCGGCACCTGCCGCTGTTGCGCCTTCGGCAATCACCATCGCTCCGGGCCTGGTGCCCGAGCAGGATGTGGCGCTGTTCAATACCAACTGCGGCGCCTGTCATATCGATCCGCGCACGTTCCGCGGCATCTACGGCCAGGACCAGCACAGCGTTGAGAAAGTCATCCGCGAAGGCGGCTCCAACTCGATGAGCATGCCGCCCTGGGAGGGCAAACTCAGCCCGGACGAGATTCGACGATTGGCAATCCTGGTCCGGGCGGCGACCGGCTGGGACAAGACGCCCGGCGCGCCCGGCGGGCAATGAGCCCTCGTCAGCAAGCGATGATACAGCCATGAGCATCGTGAAGACGTTTCTGCGAATTGCCGGCGGACTGGTGCTGCTGGCCGTGCTCGCTGTTGGCGGCACGCTGGTCTATTTCCTCGTGATCCTGCCGCAGAAGGTGCCGGTGCAGGACATCGTCATTGAACGCACCCCGGAGCGCGTGGCGCGCGGCGAGTATCTCGCCACCGCCGTGTTCGGCTGCATGTACTGTCACTCGGAGCGCGACTGGTCGAAGTTCGCCGGTCCGGTCGTGCCGGGCACCCTCGGCAAGGGGGGTCAGGTGTTCGACCAGCGCCAGGGGCTGTCGGGCAAAATTGTAGCGGCGAACATCACGCCCTATCACCTCGGCAACTGGAGCGACGGCGAGATCTACCGGGCCATCACCAGCGGACTGCACAAAGATGGCTACGCGATGTTCCCGCTGATGCCGTGGGATGCCTATATCTGGCTGAAGACCGAGGATGTGTACGCGATCATCGCGTACCTCCGCTCGCTGCCATCGATCGCGGCGGACTGGGAACCGCGCGCGCCGAGCCTGCTGATGCGCATAATCGCCAACACGCGGGTGCGCCCCGCCGAGCCCTGGGAAGTCGATGAGTCCGATCCGGTCGCCCGCGGTGAGTACATCGCGGTGGTCGGCGGCTGCCGGTTCTGTCATACGACGCCCCGGCCGCGCGGCCTCGGCAACTTCAACTCGGAGAACATGAGGGGCTTCTGGGGCGGTGGCGCGGTGATTGCAGGGCACGGCAACCCGCCCCTGCCGGCGTCGAACATCTCGCCGGACAAGGAGACCGGCATCGGCAACTGGACCCTCGAGCAGTTCATCGTCCGCTTCAAGGCCTATGAGGGCGCGCAGGCGCCGGCCGGTCCCGACGATCCCAACACCGAGCATGCGTGGACGGAGTACGCAAAACTGACCGAAAGCGATCTCGCCGACGTGTACGCTTACCTGATGGCGCAGAACCCGCGGCGCAATAAGGTCAAATGAACCGGGAATCGGCACTCACGGCATACGATCAAGCGGCCTGGGCGAGTGGCCGGCGCGCTGATGTGGGATTCGTATCCGGAAGCGCGCCTGACCACTGATCTGCAACCCCAGCGGAGAACCTCGATGATGCGATTGCTGCCTGCGACCCTGCTGGCCGTTGCGGCTGCGATGACCGCCGCATGTGGTAACCGCCCGGAGGGCATCGCCCTGACCGAGGCACGCAGCCACCTGACCTCGCCGAAGCCGCTGCGTTATCTCACCCAGACCATGGGCTCCGGCCAGGCGGGTGATGCCCGGCCGGGCGGCGGGCCGACGCTGTGGTATCCGCTCGCGCCTCCTGACCAGGGAAGGCGCCTCGTGCTGTGGTTCGACCCGGATGAGCGGCTCAAACGCGCCGAGGTGATCTCCTCCGGGTTGAGCGGCCAATACGACGTGACGGATGAGGTCATCTTCGACCGGGCGATCTGGAAACAGGCGCGCTAGACGCGATCCGCGCCCACAGCCGGCGGGGCTGTAAAATGGCCCGGCCGATGTCAGCCCCCGCAACAGTTCCTGCCCCGCCGGAGAAAACCGCCGGTGACGTCGTCGAGGCAGTGCACGACCTGCCCCACCCGCTGAAAGCGCTGACGCTCAAGCGGCTGGTGTGGCTGCGCGCCATTGCGATTCCCGGCGCCGCGGTCGCGCTATTGCTCGCCGGGCGTTTTTACCAGCTGCCGATCCAGCCGCTGCCGCTGCTGACGGTCACGGTCGTGCTGGTGATCGTCAACGTCTGGACTCTGCGCCGCCTGCGTGGGCCCGATACGATCAGCAACCGGCAGTTTTTCGTGCAGATGCTGATCGACGTAGCGGCGCTGCTGTCGGTGCTCTATTACAGCGGTGGGGCGTCGAATCCGTTCGCCTTCCTGTTCCTGCTGCCGCTGACGATCACCGCCACGGTGCTGCCGCAGCGCTACACGTGGCCGATGGCCGCGCTCACCGCCGCCTGCTACACCTTCCTGCTGCTGGTGCGCGTGCCGATCCCGGCATTTACGCCGAGCGATATCACGCCGAACGCCGCCGTACACGTCGTCGGCATGTGGATCGGCTTCCTGATGAGCGCCGGGCTGATCGCCTACTTCGTGCTGCGCATGGGCGAGACGCTGCGCGAGCAGGAACGTGTTCTTGCCGAGGCGCGCGAACGGGCGCTGCGCGACGAGCGGGTCGTTGCACTCGCCACGCTGGCGGCGGGCGCCGCGCATGAGCTATCCACGCCGCTCGCGACCATGGCGGTGATCACCACAGAGCTGGCGGAGCAGTACCCGCGCGAGCGCAATCCGGACTTGCACGAGGACCTCGAGATCCTGCGCAGCCAGATCCGCCAGTGCAAGGAGGCGTTGTCGGTGCTTTCGGCTTCCGCCGGCGCCGGCCGCGCCGAGGCGGCCCAGCCGATGCGCGTCAGCGATTTTGTAGCCGGCGCCGTCAACGAAGTACGGCGGCTGCGTCCCGGCGCGCGCATCGTCCTCAGCGACCAGGGCCATGGCGAGTCCCCGGACATCATCGTCGAGCGCACGCTGACACAGGCCCTGCTGAACATCCTGCACAACGCGGTGGACGCCTCACCGCGCGATGTGCATGTGCGTTGTGGCTGGACCACGGACCAGGTGCGGATCGAGGTGCAGGACCACGGCCCCGGCTTCAGCGACAAGGCCCGGCTGGCAGCGACGAGCCCCGGCGCAAGCACGAAGTCAAGCGGCCTCGGCCTGGGCCTGTTCCTGACCCACACCGCCCTCAGCCATCTCGGCGGCGAGATCGGCTTCGCCGACGCGCCCGGCGGCGGTGCGCTGGTGACGATACGGCTGCCGCTGGCGCGACTGCGCAACGAGAAACACGCATGAGCGATACTCGAAATCCCGCCACCGCGCGTCCGGTGATCCTCGTCGTGGATGACGACCAGATCTTCTGCGGCGTATTGGCCAAGGCCTTCGAGCGGCGCGGCCTTCAGGTCATGCAAGCCCTGTCGCTGGCCGAGGCACAGAGCCAGATCGAGGCCCGCCGGCCTGATTACGCCGTGGTGGACCTGCGCATCGGCGCCGAGTCGGGCCTGAGCCTCGTGCGCCAGCTTGCCGCGCTCTCGCCACCGGCGAGATCCGTGGTGCTCACCGGCTACGGCAGCATCGCCACGGCGGTTGAAGCCATCAAGCTCGGCGCGACGCACTACCTGACCAAGCCGGTGGAGGTCGACGAGATTCTCTCGGCGCTGCGTGGCACCGCACCGCTGGTCAAACCGCAGGAGGTGCAGCCACGCACGCTCTCGGTGCGCCGCGCCGAGTGGGAGCACATCCAGCGTGTGCTGACCGAGCACGGCGGCAACATCTCTGCGGCGGCACGCGCACTCGGCATTCACCGGCGCACATTGCAGCGCAAGCTGCGCAAGCGGCCGGTGCGCAGCTGAGCGCGGCACTTTGCCGCGACCCGGCGCCGCCGCTCCGGCCTAGAATGACAGCCATGCTGCCCGTTGCTGCCGTAGCCCTCACGCTCGGCCTGTCAGGCATGACAGGCGTGTATGCGGCGCCCGTACCGCAGGCCGTTGGCGCCACGGTCAGTGCGGCTTTTGCTCCGGATGGCGCACTATGGCGCGCCACGCCAATGAAAGACGGCGTGCTGGTCGATCGCTCCACCGACCTGGGCCGGACATTCGGCACGCCGGCCAGGGTCAGCCGCAAGGGTGAGCGCATCCGGGCACAGCCGGAGGATCGGCCGCAGATCGCCATCGACCGGGACGGCAACGTTTTCGTGATCTACGCGGCCGACGCGCGTCAGCCATGGACCCGATTCATCACGGTTTCCACGGACCGTGGCCGGAGCTTCTCCACGCCGGCCGCGATCAGCGCCGCTCCCGAGCGCATGATCCAGTATCAACCGGCGCTGCAGGCGCGGGCCGATAGCGGCATTGACCTGTTCTGGATCGAAGAAGACTCCCGCGGCGATGCGGGCCGGCGCGGTGGCGTGATGCATTACCGCCGCGTCGACCGGGATCGCACCGGCCCTGATCTCATACTGCACGATGCCATGTGCGAATGTTGCCGGCTCGCGCCGGCAGCGCTGCCCGACGGCACGGCACTGCTGTTGGCGCGCCTGCTCATCGACGGCCGCATTCGCGACCCGGGTCTCATCGGCGTACGCGCAGATGGCAGCATCCGGCCGGCGCGCGCGGTGACCGCAGACCACTGGCAGATCGATGCCTGCCCCGAGAGCGGACCCGCCCTCGCCGTCAGCGCCAGCGGGCGACAGCACATGAGCTGGTTCACGCAGGGCTCACGGCGACAGGGGCTGTTCTATGCGTGGTCGGACGATAACGGCACGACGCTGTCCGCGCCGATCCCCATCGGCATGGCCGGCGCGATGCCGGCGCATTCGCACCTCGCCGCGTCCGGGCGAAACGTTGTGCTTGCCTGGCAGCAGTATGATGGGCGCGAAACCTCGGTCCATGTCATGACCTCGGACGACGACGGCGCAAGCTGGTCGGTGCCGCGCCAGGTCGGCACCACGGGCAGCGCCGCGGATTATCCTTTTGTCTTGACGTACGGCGGTCGCTTTTACGTGTCGTGGTACACCGGGGATGCCGGTTATCGGCTGGTGCCGCTGGCCGGCGCCGACGGCGGCTGATTCATGCGGGGCAGGCTCGCAGTCGCTGTCGCCGCATGGCTGGCAATCGGTGCCGCGTGGGCCGCACCGCCACAACCGTTCGTACCGGGCTCTTTCGAGGAGCTGGTCGCCGCGCGCAAGAATACGCCATTCCTGCTGGTGCTATGGTCGATCACGTGCGCGCCCTGCCGGGAGGAATTTACAACGCTGGCCGCCGTGCGACGCGACTACCCGGCACTGCCGCTGGTGCTGATCTGCACGGACGACATCGCCGAGGCAGATACCGCCACACGCGTGCTGCAGCCGCACGGCCTCGACGACGTCGAGTCCTGGATGTTCGCCGACAACAATGCGCAGCGCCTGCGCTACGAGATCGATCCGGCATGGTATGGAGAGATGCCGCGCGCCTATCTCTACGATACGCTCCATCGGCGCGAAGGTATCAGCGGCAGCCTCGCTCGGGGACGCATCGAGGAGTGGCTGCGCGCGATCCGGAAAGAAATCGGCGCTGCTGTGGGAGCGGTCCGGGCCATCGCGGCTTGCGCCGCTCCTACAAGCGGTGCGGGCATCGCGGCTTGCGCCGCTCCCGCCAGAACCGGGTGATTTCCGTGGGAGCGACGCCAGTCGCGATTCAGCCATTGCGGCTTGCGCCGCTCTCACAACTGGACTTGATTCTGCCACCGCGGCGCTCGGTCCGACCGGTGTCATCTCGTGGGAGCGACGCCAGTCGCGATTCAGCCATTGCGGCTTGCGCCGCTCCCGCCAGAACCGGGTGATTTCCGTGGGAGCGACGCCAGTCGCGATCTCCCTCGCCAGCATCTACTGCACGACGAAGTCAGACCTTGTCAGCGTGGGCTTCGTCGTCAGCGTGGCAAAGCGCACCTTCACCGCCGGCCCGGTGCCGTCCTTGTCGTAGAACACCGCCCCGGTTGCCGGATCGTAGATGATGCGGTGCGCCGTGGTGGTCGCTGCGGTGCCCACCTTGAACGCCGTCGAAGCCAACGTCCCGGTGGTGGTCAGGGCCGTGAAGATCGCGTTTTCCAGCCGGATGGTGTCATCGGCCGGCACGAAGTCCGTGATTTTGTCGATGTTGGTGCTGCCAAGCGCCTTGTTGAACAGGAACCCATCCTGCCCCGCCCCGCCCTTCAGCGTATCGCTGCCCGCGCCACCGTTGAGAACGTTGTTGCCGCTGTTGCCGGTAATCGCGTTGGCGAGCGTGTTGCCGGTGCCGTTGATCGCGCTCGTGCCGGTCAGGATCAGGTTTTCAACATTACTCGGCAGCGTGTAGCTGACGGTGCTGCGGATCGTATCGGTGCCCTGGTCCACACCTTCCGTCACCTTGTCGCTGGCCCTCTCCACGTAGTAGGTGTCGTTACCGGCCTTGCCAGCCATCGTATCGGCGCCTGCCTTGCCGTTCAGCACGTTGTTGCCGGAGTTGCCGGTCAGCGTGTTGGCAAGCCCGTTGCCGGTGCCGTTGATCGCCCCGGTGCCGGTGAGCAACAGGTTCTCGACGTGGTTCGGCAACGTGTACGTCAGCGAGGAGCGAATCGTATCGGTGCCCTCGCCCGCACTCTCGATCACCGTGTCACCGGCGTTGTCGACAACGTAGGTGTCATCGCCGGCGAAGCCTCTCATGCGGTCCGCACCGGCCTTGCCGTTGAAGTAGTCGTTGCCGGAGGTTCCGTCGAGCTCGTCATCTCCGGCCGTGCCATTGATGTAGTTGATCGGCGTCTCGCCGTGGAAGCGCGCCAGCGCGAAGTCAACGTCGTTGTATGAGGTCGAACCTCCCAGCACGTAGTCGCCATCGGCCTGCTGCAGTAGCGCGTAGGCCTGATCATCCCGGTCGGGCGGGTAGCCGCCGAAGCTCACGTACTGGGTGGCCGGATAGTCGTAGTGGTTCATGCCGACGAACGAGGTGTCCAGCGAACCGTCCGCATTGAGCCGCGCGATCGCGAAATTCCGCACCGTCGTTTCCTGCTGCGTGCCGCCGAGCACGATCTTGCCGTCGGATTGCACCAGCACGTCGTAAGCGATGGCGAGCCCGGAAAACGGCACCCTCATTTTGCCGTCGCCGTCGAAAGTGGTGTCCAGCGAACCGTTGCTGTTCAGGCGGGCCACGGCGAAATCGCCGCGCGAGGTCGAGTCCGGGCGGATTGCGGTGCCTGCCACCACAATCTTGCCGTCGGACTGGATCACCACCGCATATGCCTCGTTGGGCTTGCCGTCGAAGTCCACCTGCGCTGTGCCGTCGCCGCTGAACGTGGTATCGAGCGTGCCGTCGGTGTTGAACCGGGCGATGCCGAAGTCGGTATTGGAGCCGAAGCCGGTGCTGTTGACCGTGCCCACCGCAACGATCTTGCCGGTGGTGGGATCGACCGCCACGTCGTTGAGAACGTCGTCGTTTGCCGTAACGCTGGCGTCGGCGACACCGGGCACTGAACCACCGGAGTTGAACGTCGTGTCGAGTTCACCGGACGCCGTCAGGCGCGCGACCCGGAACTCCACGCCGCCGTAGCCGAAGGCCCCGATGACGATCTTGCCGTCGGCAGGCTGCAACGCGAGCGCTTTGCCGCCCGCCTGCCCGCCGACCGCGACTTCAGCGACGCCGTCACCGGCAAAATCGGTGTCGAGCGCTCCACTGCTCGTCAGCTGCGCCACCTGCAGCGTACCGTTCGCTGCGATGCTGACGATACCTACGGTGCGTCCGTCGGGCCGCACCGCGAGACTAACGGTCGTGTCAAGATGATCGATATTGATGATGCGGTAGCCGTTGGCGCCGAACGAGGTGTCCACCGAACCATTGGCGTTCAAGCGCATGAACACCGCATCTTTGTCCGTCCCGGTCACATAGCCGCCGGCGACGATCTTGCCGGATACCGGATCGATGGCGAGAGCCCTGATCGCGGAGTTGCTGCCCTCGTAATCGAACTGCACGTAACCGCCGCTGCCGAAGGACGGGTCGAGCTCGCCGATCACCTCGGCTGGCGCTGCCAGCGGCAGGCCGCAAGCAATAGCCAGTGTGGCAATGGAAATGCGCAGGGTGCCGGTACCGATGGCAACCGGCCGGGACGATGACTTGGCCATGGCGAGGCCTCCGCGGTGCCATCAGCTGA
>CAYOFE010000031.1:0-24376 GCA_964403135.1 uncultured Chromatiaceae bacterium
GGTGAAACGCTACTCGTCCGAAAAGGAGGCCGACGGCGAGGGCGGCTGGCGGCACGCGCGGGTGACTCTGTCGCCGCTCAACCCGGCCTACTCTCCAATTGTCCTCTCGGCACGGGATGCCGAAGCAGTCGAAGTGTTGGCCGAGTTTGTAGCGGTCCTGAGATCTTAGAAGCGCGCGTCCTCTGACCCCGCCGGCTCTACTTCCCGATGCAAAACGCCCCGAAGATCCGCCCGAGCAGATCCTCGCTGGTGAACTCGCCGGTGATCTCCGCGAGCGCGTTCTGTGTTTGCAGGAGTTCCTCGGCCATGAGCTCGGCGGCATGATGCTCGTCGAGCTGCGCCCGCGCCGCCTCGAAGGCGGCGCGGGCTTTCGCGAGACTGTCGAGATGCCGGCGTCGCGCGGTCATCAGGCCATCGCCTTCGGGATGGAAGCCGGCGACGTCCTTCAACCGCTGGCGCAGCGCATCGAGGCCGGCGCCGGTGAGGGCCGAGACATTGACGATGCCGGCGTCGGGCCCGGCAGTGCCCGGACGCTCGCCGCTCAGGTCAATCTTGTTGCGGACGATGGTGCGCGAGGCCGGTAAACCGGCGAGCACCGTGGCCAGGTCAGCCTCGTCCGGCGCGCTGGCATCCACGACCACCAGGGCGTGATCGGCCACCGCAAGCTCCTTCCGGGCCCGGCGCACACCTTCCTCCTCAACAGCGTCCTCCGCATCGCGCAGGCCCGCGGTATCCACCACGTGCACTGGCAGCCCGTCAAGGTCGAGTTGCTCGCGCACTAGATCGCGCGTGGTGCCGGGCACCGGCGTGACGATGGCCGCCTCGTAGCCGGCGAGCGCGTTCAACAGGCTGGACTTGCCGGCATTGGGCCGGCCGGCGATGACGATGTGGATCCCGTCGCGCAGCAGGCAGCCCTGGCGCGCGGTCGCTTCGAGGCGCCGGAAGCTCGCATCGACCGCATCCATGCGCTGGCGCAGTTCATGGCTGTTGAGGAAATCGATGTCCTCGCCCGGAAAATCGATCGCGGCTTCGACCCAGGTGCGAAGCTCCGTGAGTTGCTCGTTGAGCGCGAGCACTGCGGCGGAGAAGTCCCCGCGCAGCGAGCGTTGCGCGGCGCGCGCGGCGGCCTGCGAACCGGCGTCGATCAGGTCGGCAATCGCCTCGGCCTGCGCGAGATCGAGCTTGTCGTTCAGGAACGCCCGCTCGGTGAATTCACCCGGGCGGGCCAGCCGGGCGCCGAGCCCGACGATGCGCTCGACGAGCATCTGGCTGACCATTGCGCCACCGTGGCCGTGCAGTTCAAGCACGTCTTCGCCGGTGTAGGAATTCGGCCGCGGGAAAAACAGCGCCAGACCGCGGTCAATGGCCGCGCCCGAGGCGTCGCGGAAATCGCGCAACACCGCCTGCCGCGCCATGGGCAACTCGCCGAGGATCGCCAGCGCGATTTCCCGCGCACGCGCACCCGACACCCGCACAATACACACCGCGCCGCGCCCGGCCGGGGTGGCGCAGGCGACGATGGTATCGGGGGCAACGGGTTCTGGGTTGGCCGCCATCGGCAGGCCTGCCACGGTGTCGCTCAGTCCGCGGCCAGCACCTTGTTGATGCGCCACTGCTGCAGCACCGACAGCACCGAGTTGGTGAGCCAGTACAGCACCAGGCCTGCGGGGAAGAACGCGAACATGCCGGTGAAGGCGACCGGCATCCACTTCATGATCTTTGCCTGCACAGGATCGGGCGGCGCCGGGTTCAGCGAGCTCTGCAGGTACATCGCCACGCCCATCAGCAGCGGCAGGATGAAGAACGGATCGCGCGAGGACAGGTCGCTGATCCACAGCGCGAATGGCGCCTGGCGCATCTCCACGCTCTCCAGCAGCACCCAGTAGTAGGCGATGAACACCGGGATCTGCACGAACATCGGCAGGCAGCCGGCCGCCGGGTTCACCTTTTCCTCTTTGTACATCTTCATCAGCGCTTCACTCATCTTCTGGCGATCGTCCTTGAAACGATCCTGCAGTGCCTTCATGCGCGGCTGCAGCTTGCGCATCTTCGCCATCGAGCGCCCGCTCGATTCGGTAAGCTTGTAGAAGGCGAGCTTGATAAGGAAGGTGGCGATGATGATCGACCAGCCCCAGTTGCCGACCAGGTTGAAGATCTGCTGCAACAGCCAGAACAGCGGCTGCGCAAGGATCGTCAGCATGCCGTAATCCACGGTCAGCTTCAGGCCCTCGCCGGTTTCGTCGAGCTGGCTTTGCAGCTTCGGCCCGACGAACAGCCTGGCCTCGAAACGGCCCTCCGCGCCCGGCTCCACGGTGGCCAGCGGCCCGATGGCGCTCAGCGTGTACGTCCCTCGGTCCACCGTGACATCGTAATTCCACGTGTCGGCCGCCGGCGGCACGGCAGCGGCCAGGAAATGGTGCTGGATCGATGCGATCCAGCCCTTGGCGACCTGCTGGCGGAACGGCTCCCGGGCCAGGTCTTCGACGTCGAGCTTCTCGTACTTTTTGCCGTCGTAGGCCACTGGCCCGGTAAACGAATACGAATCGACATCGAAGTACGAGCGCTCCGGCGGCCTGTGCAGGCGCTGGATCTGCAGGTAGCTCGCGGCCTTGTACGGCTCGGCGCCCTGGTTGCGGACGCGATATTCCAGGCCGAGGTCGTAGCGGCCACGGCGGAAGTGATAGATCTTGTCGACCGCCACGGCCCCGTCGGTCCAGGTCAGCGTCACGTCGAGCCCGTCCTGACCTTCCGCCAGCGCGTACTCCGCTTGCGCAGCCTGCATCAGCGCCTGGTGATTGGCCTCCGGCCGGCCGTCGGCTGCGCGCAACCCGGTGCGGAACACGAACCGGCGTTCGGGCTCCGTCGTCAGCAGTTGCACCGGTTCGCTGGGCTTGTCCTTGTGCACCGGGTAAGTCAGGAGCCGTGCCGACTGCAGATCGCCGCCGGCGGTGGTGATTTCGAGATCGAGCACGTCGGTGCGTACGCGAACCACCGGGGCCTCGGCTGGAGCCGGCGTGGCCGACGCGGCGGCCGCTGCCTGAGCCGGTGCCTGCGTCGAAGCGATGGCCTCACCCGATGCGGCGGGCAAAGCGGGCAACGACGTATCAGCCGGCCGCGCGGCGCCGACTTGCTCAGTCGGTGCGGTGGACGCCGCTGAAGGTGTCGATCGCCTGCCGTAGTCGATCTGCCACGTCTGGATCAGCATCCAGCCCAGCACCATCAGCGCGATCCACAAAACGAGGCGCAGGTTATCCATTTCTTCTAGGCTCGTTGCCGGGCTGATTTCAGGCGCGACCAGTGCGTATCGAGGCTGGCGAAAACTTCCTGGTTGGTGGCGGCGGCAGCGCTGTCGCGCATCACCACCACCACATCGAGCCCACTCAAATCCTGCGCGCGCTGGCGAAAGCTTTCGCGCACCAGGCGCCGCAGGCGATTGCGCTTCACGGCGCTGCGAATCCGGCGCGCCGAAGCCGTCATGCCAAGCCGCGACGGCTTTTCACCGGACGGACGATAGAGCACGGTGAACAGGCGGTCCGCTGAGCGGCTTCCTTCGCGAAACACGGCCTCGAAGTCCGCGGCGCGGCGCAGGCGATGTTGAGCGCCGGAGCTGCTGGCCTCGCGGATCGTCTGCTGACCCTTGCAGGTCCGCTCAGGGCGTCAGCCGCGCGCGCCCTTTGGCGCGCCGCCGCTTCAGCACCCTTCGGCCGCCCCGGGTCGCCATGCGCGCCCGGAAACCATGCACGCGCGCGCGCTTTATCTTGCTGGGTTGGTATGTGCGTTTCATGGTTGCGAAAAGCCTTCTGAAAACAAAGAGATGGGGCAACTATGGGAGGCGGGAAGGTTACGCACCGCAACCGTCGCTGTCAATACGGCTCAGCTGTGGATAACCCGATAGCCGCGATATAGACTTCCCCTCCCCGCGCTGCTGACCACAACAATCAAACTGAGGGGCCTCACGTGCAGACTTCGCTCTGGAGCGGTTGTCTCCGCCAATTGCAGTCGGACCTTTCCGAGAGCGATTTCAACACCTGGATCCGGCCGCTGCAGGCAGTGCAGGACGACACGACGCTGCGGTTACTCGCACCGAACCGGTTTGTGGTGGAGTGGGTAACCGACCGTTGCCTGAACCGCATCCGCGAAGTCGTGGCAAACGAGGTTCCACGGGAGCCGCTGGCCGTCGTTGTGGAGGTGGGCACGCGCCTGACCGAGGTGCCCCGCAGCGCCGCCGGCGAAGCCCCTGTCACGGCAACGCCGGTGAAGGCTGCGCGCATCGGCGGCAAGCTGAACGGCAATTACACCTTCGACCGCTTCGTCGAGGGCAAGAGCAACCAGCTCGCGCGCGCGGCAGCGATGCAGGTGGCCCGCAACCCCGGCGCCTCCTACAACCCGTTTTTCATTTACGGCGGCGTCGGTCTCGGCAAGACCCACCTGATGCACGCGATCGGCAACATGATCCTGGCCGAGCGGCCCGGCGCGCAGGTCGCCTATGTGCACTCCGAGCAGTTCGTGCAGGACATGGTGAACGCGCTGCGCCATAACACCATCAACGACTTCAAGCGAGCCTACCGCTCGCTTGACGCACTACTGATCGACGACATCCAGTTTTTTGCCGGGAAGGATCACTCCCAAGAGGAATTCTTCCATACTTTCAATGCCTTACTCGAGGGCCAGCGGCAGGTGGTACTCACCTGCGACCGCTATCCGAAGGAGGTCAACGGCCTTGAGGAGCGGCTCAAATCGCGCTTCGGATGGGGCCTGACGGTGGCGATCGAGCCGCCCGAGATGGAGACCTGCGCCGCGATTCTGATGTCGAAAGCGGCCGCGGAAGGCATCGAGTTACCGGAGGAAGTGGCGTTTTTCATCGCACAGCGCATTCGCTCTAACGTGCGCGAGCTCGAGGGCGCCTTGCGCCGGGTGATGGCCAATTCCACGTTTACGGGGCGGCCGATCAGCCTGGAGTTTGCGCGCGAGGCGCTGCGGGACCTGCTCGCCCTGCAGGAAAAGCTGGTTACGGTCGAGAACATTCAGCGGGTAGTGGCCGAGTACTTCAAGATTCGTGTCGCCGATCTGTTGTCGAAGCGCCGCAGCCGCTCCATCACGCGACCACGGCAGATCGCCATGTCGCTCGCCAAGGAACTGACCAATCACAGCTTGCCGGAAATCGGCGATGCGTTTGGCGGCCGCGATCACACCACGGTGCTGCATGCGTGCCGGCGAGTGCAGTTGTTGCGCGACGAGGAAACTCGTGTGCGCGAGGATTACCAGAACCTGTTACGTACGCTTTCCCGGTGAAAAATGCCGCAGTCAACGTGGACAGCTTGTGGACAATGTCGATGCCCGGTTCACTCAACACTTTGCCCACAGGCCGCTGACACGCGGCGCAGCCACCCATACAGGAACCAGCCTGCTCCAAGCCATTAACGTGGCTTCATTTGCTAAAGTTGTACACCGCGTCACGTATGCCTAAAGATCATGATCAGTTCTGAAAGACTGATTCATTAATCCGTTCAGAGGCCAAGAATGAAAATCGCGATTTCCAGGGAAGCCTTGCTGAGACCGCTGCAGGCGGTTATCGGCGTCGTCGAGCGGCGCCAGACCATGCCGATCCTGGCTGACGTGCTGCTGGTGGCCAAAGATGGCGCCCTGACGGTGACCGGTACCGACCTCGAAGTCGAACTGGTCGCGGACGCGGAAGCAGACTCCGTCAGCGTGCCGGGAGAAATTGCGGTACCGGGGCGCAAAATCCTGGATATCTGCCGGACGTTACCGGAGGGTGCTGCGCTTACCTTGCAACTCGATGGTGATCGTCTCGTTATCAAGTCGGGCCGGAGCCGTTTCGTGCTGGCCACGCTGCCCGCGACCGAGTTTCCGTTGGTCGAGAAGATTCAGGCGGCAAATCGGCTGAAGCTGCTACAGAAAGATTTCTGCCGTTTGCTCGATAAGACGCAGTTTTCAATGGCCCAGCAGGATGTGCGCTATTACCTGAATGGCTTGTTGCTGGAGACGGCCAAGAAGCGGCTGCGCGCCGTGGCGACCGATGGTCACCGCTTGGCGATGTGCGATATTCCTATTGAAAATCAAGATGTTACAGCAGGCCAAATCATTGTACCACGCAAGGGTGTGCTGGAGTTGCACCGCCTGCTCGGCAATTCCGAGGAAATAGATATCAGCGTTGGTACCAACCACATCCGTGCGGTGCTCGGCAATATCCGTTTTACCTCGAAGCTCATCGATGGACGCTTTCCAGACTATGAGCGCGTGATCCCGTCGGCGGGCGGCAGCACCTTGACCGCCGACCGCGAACTCCTGCGCCAGTCGCTGCAGAGGGCCGCGATCCTTTCCAATGAGAAGTACCGCGGCGTGCGATTAGAGATCAGCAAGAACAGCCTGAAGATCCAGGCCAATAACCCGGATCAGGAAGAAGCGCGTGATGAGATCGAGGTTCAGTACGTCGGCGAGGCGATGGAAGTTGGCTTCAACGTGAATTACCTGCTGGATGCATTGGCAGCCGTGGACGATGAGCAGGTGGAATTGCAGTTTATCGATCCGAACAGCAGTTGCCTGATCCGTTCGCCGAAAAACCCCCTCGCCCGCTTTGTCGTAATGCCGATGCGCCTGTAGTGGCCCGGCTTCGGCAGATTCAGCAGCTGGTCACGCCAGTCACCGCCTCGCCTTTCAGCTTACGTACCTTACGCCTGCGGGATTTCCGCTGCATCGAGCACGCGGACCTCGTACTGCACGCGTCCGCCACAGTCATCACCGGTGGCAATGGCGCTGGTAAAACCAGCCTCCTTGAGGCCATCCACGTCCTCGGCCGCGGTCGCTCGTTTCGCAGTCCGGACGGCCGGTCGTTGGTCCGGGACGGTGCTCAAGCGGCGGATGTCGTCGCCGAAATCGAGGCGGGCAACCTCGGGTACCGGCTCGGTGCCCACTGCAGTTCGGAAGGGCTGACCGTGAGTCTCGATGGGCACAATGACCCGCGTCTCGCGGATTTGGCTCGCCTGATGCCGGTCCTGGCGCTCGATGCCAGCGCCACCGACCTCATTCAGGGCGCTCCCGAGATCCGCCGCCGGTTGTTGGATTGGGGACTGTTCCACGTGGAACATGGCTACCTCGAAGCCTGGCGGCGATTCCGGCGCGCGCTCAATCAACGCAACGCCGGGCTGCGGCTGGGGGCAGGCTCTGCCGAGCTGACGGCTTGGGATCGGGAATACCTGGATGCTGCCGCAGCAGTTGACGGGGCCCGCCAGCGCTACATCCGGCGACTTCAGCCGGTTTTTCAGGCGGCGGTGGCGGGGCTGCTCGAGTTTCCAGCGGAAGTCGGCTACGCACCGGGGTGGCGCGCCGACGAATCGTTGGCAGACGTTATCAGCGCGGCCCGGGAGGGTGACCGGGCCCAGGGCATGACCCGGTTCGGGCCGCATCGAGCGGACCTGACCATTCAGGTTGATTCCCGCAAGGCCAAAGCCCGGTCCTCGCGGGGTCACCAAAAGCTATTGGGCGCCGCCCTGGTTTTCAGCCAAGCCCGGTTGGTTGCCGAGGCGCGAGGTGATCGCGTTGTCCTGCTCGTGGACGAGCCGGAGGCTGACCTTGACCGGGTTCACACTGAGCGGCTGGTGACATCGCTGCGGGATACCCCGGCGCAATTGGTGATCGCCTCGATTGCCTGCGGTGAAGCCCTGCAAGCCTTGGGCGGCGCGATGTTCCACGTGGAACACGGCGAAGTTAAAGCTTTGTTATAATTAAAAAATTCCTGACAAGGATTTTGGCATGAGTGACGAGGATAGCTACGACCCTAATAAAATCAAGGTCTTACGAGGTCTTGACGCAGTGCGGAAAAGACCGGGCATGTACATCGGTGACACCGATGACGGCACGGGCCTTCACCACATGGTCTTCGAGGTGGTCGACAACTCCGTCGACGAGGCGCTGGCGGGATACTGCACGGAGATCCTGGTCACCGTTCATGCCGATGGTTCCGTAACAGTTGCCGACAACGGGCGCGGCATCCCTGTCGGCATCCACGAGGAGGAAGGTCGCTCCGCCGCCGAAGTCGTGATGACGGTGCTCCACGCCGGCGGCAAGTTTGACAGCGATTCCTACAAGGTTTCCGGCGGCCTGCACGGCGTCGGCGTCTCGGTGGTCAATGCGCTGTCGGAGACGCTGCACCTGACCATCATGCGGGAGGGGCACATCCACGAGCAGCGCTACCGGCTCGGCGAGCCCGAGGCACCGCTCGCTGTCACGGGCAAGTCCCAGAAGACCGGCACCATCGTCCATTTCAAGCCGAGCCCGGAGATCTTCAGCGACACGCAGTTTCACTTTGACATTCTGGCCAAGCGCCTGCGTGAGCTGTCGTTCCTGAATCCGGGCATCCGCGTCCAGCTCACCGACGAGCGAGACGGCCGGCACGAGACGTTCCAGTTCGAGGGCGGAATCCGTGCTTTCGTCGAGCACCTGAACCGCAACAAGACTCCGATCCATCCCAGCGTGATTTTCATGTCGAAGTCGCTGGATGGCATCCTGGTCGAGGTCGCATTGCAGTGGAACGACGGCTACCAGGAGAACATGTTCTGTTTCACGAACAACATTCCGCAGAAGGACGGCGGCACGCACCTGGTGGGCTTTCGCAGCGCGCTGACGCGCACGCTGAATGGCTACATCGAAAGGGAACTCAGCGGTAAGAAGGACCACGTGCCGACTACCGGGGACGATGCCCGTGAAGGCCTGACGGCCGTGCTTTCGGTCAAGTTGCCCGACCCGAAATTCTCCTCGCAGACCAAGGACAAGCTGGTCTCGTCCGAGGTGAAGGGCGTCGTCGAGTCAGTGATCGGCGAGTACCTCGAGGCGTATCTGCTCGAGCATCCGGCCGAGGCCAAAGTCATCGTCGCGAAGATGCTCGAGGCGGCTCGAGCACGTGAAGCCGCGCGCAAGGCGCGCGAGCTGACCCGCCGCAAAGGCGCGCTGGATATTGCCGGCTTGCCGGGCAAGCTCGCCGATTGTCAGGAAAAAGACCCGGCGCTCTCGGAGCTGTTCCTGGTCGAGGGCGATTCGGCAGGAGGCTCGGCCAAGCAGGGCCGCGACCGGCGCACCCAGGCGGTGCTGCCGCTGAAGGGCAAGATTCTCAATGTCGAGAAGGCGCGCTTCGACCGGATGCTGGCGTCCGAGGAGATCGGTACGCTCATCACCGCGCTCGGCTGCGGCATCGGTCGCGAGGACTTCGACATCGCGAAGCTGCGCTATCACCGCATCATCATCATGACCGACGCCGATGTCGACGGTTCGCACATCCGCACGCTGCTGCTGACGTTTTTCTACCGGCAGATGCCCGAATTGATCGAACGGGGCTACATCTACATCGCCCAGCCGCCGCTCTACAAAGTGAAGCGCGGCAAGCAGGAGCAGTACGTCAAGGACGACGCCGAATTGAACGCGCACCTGGTCAGCAGCGCGCTCGAAAATGCCGCCTTGTATCCGAGGGCCGGCGCGACGGCAATCGACGGCGCTGCGCTCGGCGCCCTGGCCGAGAAATATGTGCGCATCATGGCGGTGCTCGATCGGCTTGGCCGACGCTACGACCGGCGCGTGCTCGAGCAGATGATCTACGTGCCGGCGGTGCCGCGTGCCCGTGCCGAGGATCGCGAATGGCTTGCCACCTGGGTCAACGGTCTCGAAGCGGCGCTGAAGACCGCATTGAACGGCGAGGGCGCCAGGTACCGCCTGTCGCTGATCGATGTCGAGGGCGGCAACGCCGCCATCCGCATCGAGCGCGAGCGCCACGGCATACCGGAAGCGCGCGAACTGTCGATCCGCTTCTTCGAGTCGCCCGAGTACAGTCAGTTTGCCGACCTTGGTCAGGCGCTGGCCGGCTTGATCGGCGACGGCGCCTATATCACCCGCGGCATGGAACGGCGCGAAGTGCACAGCTTCCGCCAGGCGATCGAGTGGCTGATGGACGAGGCGCGCAAGGGCCAGTCCATCCAGCGCTACAAAGGCCTCGGCGAAATGAACCCGGAGCAGCTCTGGGAAACTACCGTGAACCCGCAGTCGCGCCGGCTGATGCAGGTGCGCATCGAGGATGCGGTGGCGGCCGACGAGATTTTCACCACGCTGATGGGCGACCAGGTCGAGCCGCGGCGCGACTTCATCGAGCGCAACGCACTCGCCGCTGAGAACCTCGACGTCTGATCAGCCGCCGCGGCGCAACTCCGCGACCTTCGCCTCGATCCAGGATTGAATCTCGTCGTTGACCTCGCGCGGCTCGCGGCCGGCCGGGTTCACCGGCGGGCCGATGCAGAAGCGCACCACGCCGGGGCGCTTGCGCAGGCCCCGCCGTGGCCAGAAATCCCCCGCATTGTGGGCAACGGGCACGAGTAGCCGGCCGGTGCGCTGCGCAAGCAACGCCCCGCTAATGCCATAACGGCGTGTCTGACCCGGCGGCATACGCGTCCCCTCGGGGAAAATCATCACCCAGTGACCGTCGCGCAGGCGCTTTTCGCCCTGTTCGAGTACCTGAGTCACGGCGCTCTTGCCACCTTTTCTGTCGATGGCGATCGGGTGCAGGGCGCCGAGCGCCCAGCCGAAGAACGGCGCCCAGAGCAGCTCGCGTTTCAGTACCCAGCACTGGCGGGGAAAGAGCACCAGCTGCACGATCGTTTCGTAGGCGGACGAATGTTTCAGCAGTGCGATCGAGTTCTCCCTGGGCAGATGCTCGGCGCCCTCCACGTCATAGCGCAGGCCGCAGATTGCTTCGACCAGCACCACGATCAGCTGTCCCCAGGCCCGCGCGATGCGGTAGGCCAGCGGGTAGCTGAGCGGGCGCACCAGCAGAACACCGACGCTGTAAGGGACTGCGGTCGCGAAAAGCAGGGCGGTGAATACCACCGAGCGCAGCATCAGGCAGGCCTCGGATCGGTCTCCGCGAGCAGGACGCGGGCGGCGGCTGCCAGGTCGTCGTAGATTTCGATCTGCGGCCCGCTGCCGAGCGCCTTTTCGGTTGCGGCGCCGTTGCCGGTGCGCACCAGGATGGCGCGCGCGCCGACGGCCTGCGCGGCGCGGAGGTCGCGTTCGGAATCGCCGATCGCCGGCTGGCCAGCCAACGAGCAGCCGAACCGCCGCTCGATCTGGCGCAACAGTCCGGGTTTCGGCTTGCGGCAGTCGCAGCCGGCCTCAGGATGGTGTGGGCAGACGAAGATGCCGCCGAGCCGGCCGCCGGCCGCCTCGATGTCGCGGCACATGCGCGCGTGGATGGCTTCGAGCGTTTCCGCAGTGAACAGCCCGCGGCCGACACCTGACTGGTTGCTCGCTACCACCACCGTGAAACCGCTGCGCGTCAGCGCGGCAATCGCCCCGAGGCTGCCCGGCAACGGAATCCACTCGGCCGGCGCGCGGATGAACTCCGCCGAATCTTTATTGATGACGCCGTCCCGGTCCAGGACCACCAGGCGGGGAGTGGGCTCGCTCATGCGCGCGGATCGTCAGGGTGCCGGCAGGCACGACAGATCGGCAACGTCGAGGAACGCGTGGCGCAGCCGCTGCAACAGGGCGAGGCGGTTGCGCCGCCGAGCGACGTCGTCGGTCATGACCATGACGGCATTGAAAAACGCATCGACCGGATCGCGCAGGCTGGCCAGCCGCTGCAGCACTTCGCCGTAACGGCGGCTGGCAAGGCCCGACTGGTGCAGGGGCAGGAGCCCGGTCAGCGCGCTGTGCAGGCGGCGCTCCTCCTCGGCATCGAACAGCGCGGGGTTCACCTCCGCTGGCAGCTCGTCGCTCGCGCTGCGCAGGATATTGGCGATGCGCTTGTTGGCGATCGCGAGGCTTTCGGCCTCCTTCATGGTCATGAAGGCGCGCACCGCTTCGAGGCGCTCGTGGAAATCCCGCGGCGAGGCGGGCTCGCGCACGCGGACCGCCTCGAACATCTCCGCGGTCACATCGCCCGCCGCAAACCCCGGCGCCTGGCCGTCCAGGTAATACGAACGCAGGCGATCGACGATGAACTCGTGGATCTCCTCAACGAGTGCATTTCGATCGGCGATCTTCACGGGCTGCCAGCCGACCGCCTCGCCGATGAACTCGTGCAGGGGCAGATCAATCTTCAGTTCGATCAGTGTGCGCAGCAGCCCGAGCGCAGCCCGGCGCAGCCCGAATGGATCCTTGTTGCCGCTTGGTTTCTTGCCGAGCGCGAATACACCCGCGAGCGTATCGAGCCGGTCGGCAATGGCGAGGCAGCGCCCCGGGCCGGTGGCGGCCAGCCGGTCGCCGGCGTGGCGCGGCAGATACTGCTCTTCGATCGCCGCGGCAACCGTATCGGCCTCGCCATCGCGCAGGGCGTAGTAGTAGCCGATGCGGCCCTGCAGCTCCGGAAATTCCTTGACCATCTCGGTGAGCAGGTCGGTCTTGGCGAGTTGCGCCGCGCGAGCCACCGCATCAGGGTCGACCTTCGTTGCTGCCGCCAGCCGCCGGCCGAGCGCTTCGATGCGCGCCGACTTGTCCTGCAGCGAGCCGAGGCCGCGCTGGAACACGACCTGGGCCAGGTCAGCGCGGCGCGACTCGAGCGTTGCCGAGGCGTCCCGATCCCAGAAAAACGCCGCATCGGCGAGGCGCGGCTTGACCACGCGCTCGTTGCCGCGGCGAACCTGCTGCGGGTCGCGGCTTTCGAGATTGCTGATGGTGATGAAGTTCGCGAGTAGCTTGCCGCCAGGGCCGCGCACCGGGAAGTAACGCTGGTGACCCTGGAGGGTCGCCATCAGCACCTCCTCGGGCAGGCGCAGGAACCCCTCGTCGAAGCCCCCTGTGACTGGCACCGGCCACTCGACCAGCGCAGTAACCTCGTCGAGCACCGCCGCCTCGATCAATGCTTCGCCGCCAAGCTCCCGGGCAGCCGCCTCGGCGAGGGACCGGATCCGCTCGCGACGGATTTCGAAGGCCGCAATGACTTTGCCGGAGTCCCGCAGCACCGCGGCGTATTCCGCCGGGCGCTCCACGGTCAGAGCGCCCGAAGACAGGAAACGATGACCGCGCGTCTGATTTCCCGCTCGCTGGGCGAGGATTTCCGCTGGCACAACGGTATCGCCCAGCAGCATCAGCAACCAGTGCACCGGGCGCACGAATTCGATGTCGCGATCGCCCCAGCGCATGCGCTTTGCCACAGGCAAGGCTGCGAGCGCCGTGCTGACAATGCCGGGCAGCAGTTCGGCGGCCGGCTGCCCCGGCCTCTCGCCGCGGTACACCAGCCAGGCGCCGGCTGGCGTTTCCAGTTTCTGCAAGGCACCGACGTCGCAGCCGCACGCTTGCGCAAACGCGGCCGCCGCGCGAGTTGGCTGGCCCTGCGCGTCAAAGGCGGCTTTCAGCGGTGGGCCGCGCTTCTCGATGCGCTGCACGGGCTGGCGCAGGGCGACTTCGCGCACCCACACCGCCAGGCGGCGCGGCGTGGCGAATGATTCGGCTGAGGCTCCCGCGAGATCAGCGTTGCGGATGCCCTGGCGCACGCCTTCGGCGAATGCCAGTTCGAGCTCGCGGAGCGCCTTCGGCGGCAGCTCCTCGGTCCCGATTTCGACCAGGAAATCGGCCGTTTCGTTCATGCGTGCTCCGCGTTCAGGCTGCCGGCCGGGCGCCGCAGGCCATGGGGAAGCCCAGCGCGGCGCGGCTGTCGTAATACGCCTGCGCCACCAGGCGCGCCAGTTCGCGCACGCGCAGGATGTAGCGCTGGCGCTCGCTCACCGAGATGGCGTGGCGCGCGTCGAGCAGGTTGAAGGTATGCGAAGCTTCGAGCACCTGTTCATAGGCGGGCAGCGTCAGCTGCCGGCCGATCAGGCTGCGACAGGCGCTTTCGGCCTGGTCGAACCGCGCGAACAGCGCTGTCGTATCAGCGCACTCGAAGTTATAGCGCGACATCTCCACCTCGTTCTGGTGGAACACATCGCCGTAAGTGACCCGCCGGAGCGGACCGTCGGTCCAGACCAGGTCGAAAACGCTTTCCGCGCCCTGCAGGTACATCGCGATGCGCTCGAGCCCGTAGGTGAGCTCGCCGGTGACTGGCTTGCAATCGAGTCCGCCGACCTGCTGGAAGTAGGTGAACTGCGTAACCTCCATACCGTTCAGCCACACCTCCCAGCCGAGGCCCCAGGCCCCGAGCGTCGGCGATTCCCAGTTGTCTTCGACGAAGCGAATATCGTGAACCCGCGAGTCGATGCCGAGCGCGCGCAGCGAATCCAGATAAAGGTCCTGCAGATCGTCGGGTGACGGCTTAATGACCACCTGGAACTGGTAGTAGTGCTGCAGGCGGTTCGGGTTCTCGCCGTAACGTCCGTCGGTCGGCCGCCGGCTCGGTTGCACGTAGGCGGCCCTCCAGCGCTCGGGCCCGATGGCGCGCAAAAAAGTCGCCGAGTGAAATGTGCCCGCGCCCATGGGCATGTCGTAGGGCTGGATGATGACGCAGCCCTGATCGGCCCAGTAATGTTGCAGCGCCAAAATCAACTCCTGAAAGGTTTTCGGCGCGGGTGCTAATATCATTGCGGGGAACCTGCCGGATTCGGCGCGCAAGTATAGCCTTGTTTTTCAAGGGCGTATGGTCAGGAGACGACGTTGCCGGATCCATCGCGCGCCGCCGCATCGTGGTTGGTTGCACCAAAATAATGCGGCGCGAGGCCATGTCGCACTACAATGGTGCATCGCGCCTGTTGGACAACGAACGTAATTCATTATTATTCAATAAGTTATAGTTATCGTGCGCTTGGCACGGTTTCTGCACCCTAATGGACCTGTTTTTCCAAATCCGACTGACCGCGAACGAAACCTGGAGGATCCGTCATGACGCCCGCTGAAGCCATCAGCCTCATCAAATCGAAAGAGGCCAAATTCGCTGACCTGCGCTTTACCGATACCCGCGGCAAAGAGCAGCACGTGACGATCCCTGCGAAGCTCGTCGACGAATCGTTCTTCGAGGACGGCAAGATGTTCGACGGCTCGTCGATCGCGGGCTGGAAGGGCATCAGCGAGTCCGACATGTTGCTGATGCCGGATCCGAAGACCGCGGTGCTCGACGTGTTCAGCGAAGACGCTACCGTCAATATCCGCTGCGATGTGCTCGAGCCCTCGACCATGCAGGGTTACAACCGCTGTCCGCGCGTGCTCGCCAAGCGCGCGGAGGAGTACCTGCGCTCCACGGGCATTGCCGATGCGGCGTACTTCGGTCCGGAGAACGAGTTTTTCATTTTCGACGACGTGCGCTATGGCGCAGCGATGAATACGGCGTTCTACCGCGTCGATTCCTCCGAGGCGGCATGGAACTCCGATCGCGCCGAGAAGGACGCCGGCAACATCGGCCACCGCCCCAGCGTCAAGGGTGGCTACTTCCCGGTGCCGCCGGTCGATTCGCTGCACGATATCCGCTCGGCCATCTGCCTGGCGCTCGACGAAATGGGCCTCGACGTCGAAGTGCACCACCACGAGGTGGCAACCGCCGGGCAGTGCGAAATCGGCGTGAAATTCGGCGGCCTCGTCCAGAAGGCCGACGAAGTACAGATCCTGAAATACGTGGTGCAGAACGTGGCGCACAGCTACGGGAAGACGGCCACGTTCATGCCGAAGCCGCTGGTCGGCGATAACGGCAGCGGCATGCACGTCCACCAGTCGCTGGCCAAGGGTGGCAAGAACATTTTCACGGGTGACCGCTACGGCGGCCTGTCGGACACTGCGCTGTACTACATTGGCGGCATCCTCAAGCATGCCAAGGCGCTGAATGCCTTCACCAATCCCAGCACCAACAGCTATAAGCGGCTGGTGCCGGGCTTCGAGGCGCCGGTGATGCTGGCCTATTCGGCGCGAAACCGCTCCGCTTCGATCCGCATTCCCGTCGTGTCCAATCCGAAGGCCCGCCGTATCGAGGTGCGCTTCCCGGACAGTACCGCCAACCCGTACCTCGCGTTCGCGGCAATGCTGATGGCGGGGCTCGATGGCATCCGCAACAAGATCCACCCGGGCGAGGCCATGGACAAGGATCTGTACAACCTGCCGCCGGAGGTCGAGGCGAAGATCCCGCAGGTGTCGTTCTCGCTGGAGCAGGCGCTGGACGAGCTGAACAAGGACCGCGAGTTTCTGCGCGCCGGCGACGTGTTCAGCGACGATCTGCTCGACGGCTACGTTGAACTTAAGATGCAGGACGTCACCCGGGTGCGTATGACCACGCACCCTGTGGAGTTCGAGCTTTACTACAGCCTGTAGTTATTTGCAGTTGCAGCGCCGCGGGCATAAGCCCGCGGCGCTCTGGCTGCACCGGCGGCATGGGGTTTATGCTGTCGGCCATGAAGGCCACGCTGCTCATTGCCGTCTTGCTGGTCTCCGCCGCCCAGGCGACGGAGGTGTATCGCTGGGTCGATGCGTCCGGTCAGGTGCATTACTCCGACCAGTGGGCGCCCGGTGCCGAGAGAGTCTCGATCACCGCGGCGCCCGGTTTCTCGGCGCCAGCACCGGGAGCACCCGGCGCCGACGAGGCCGGTGAGGGCGAAGAAACGCCTGGTCGCTACCAGACGCTGCAGATCCTCAGCCCCGCCCAGGAGGAGGTGCTTTGGAATATCGAAGGTCAGCTCCCGGTTTCGGTGCAGGTCGAGCCATCTCTGCTGCCGGGACAAGTCCTTCGCCTGTACCTGGACGACAAAGCCGTGGCGGACCTGCCTCCCGGCAGCACGCAGACCAGGCTGCAGGACGTTTATCGGGGTTCGCATACGCTGAGGGCGGAAGTGGTGGACCCCTCGGGCAGAACCCTGGCCAGCAGCCCGGCGGTCAGGTTCGCCGTTCGCCAGACCTCGATCCAGAATCCACAGAATCCCTTGCGGCAGGCCCCGCCGCCGCCGATACCGGCGCCGCGCTGAGCGATCTCGGCCCTGTACTCGACCAGCTGACCACCGCAGTGCTGGTGGTCGCCCGCGACGGACGGATTCACTATCTGAACGGTGCGGCGGAGCAACTGCTCGGCATCAGCAGCAACCAGGCCTGTGACCGCCGCCTGCCGCTGCTGGTGCCTGAGTTTGCGGTGCTGGGTCCCCTGATCCGTCGCGCCGCCGAGTCTGGCGAAAGCTACGGTCAAGAGCTCGATCTGCGCCCGCCATACCAGCAGGACCAGGTCGTGCCGGTCACCGGTCGCGTCACGCCAGCCCGCATCGAAGGCGGCGGCTACGTGGTCCTCGAGCTGATCGACGCCAGCCACTGGCGGCAGATCGACCGCGAGAAAGCGCTGATCAGTCAGCATGATGCCAGCCGGCGGGTGATTTCACAGCTGGCACATGAGATCCGCAACCCGCTCGGCGGCCTGCGCGGCGCCGCGCAGCTGCGGGAGCGGGAGCTGCCGATCGGCGAGCTTCGCGAATACACGCGCATCATCATTGGCGAGGCGGATCGGCTGGCCGCGCTGACCGACAGCCTGCTCGGGCCATCGCGCAGCCTGCGCCGCGAGCCAGCCAACATTCACGAAGTCATCGAGCGGGTGCTGGCGCTGGTGTCGAACGAGTCGCCGGCCGGCGTCATCTACGTACGCGATTACGACCCGAGCCTGCCGCCGCTGGCAGTCGATCGCGACCAGCTGTTGCAGGCGATGCTGAATCTGCTGCGCAACGCGGCGCAGGCGGTGGGCAGCCAGGGCCGGATTGTGCTGCGCACGCGGGCGCTCACCAATTACGTCATCGGCAACCAGCGGCACAAGGTGGTCGCGAGCATCGAGTTCGAGGACGACGGGCCCGGCGTGCCGCCGGAGCTGGGCGACTCGATTTTCTATCCGCTGGTATCGGGCCGCGCCGGGGGCACGGGCCTCGGCCTGCCGCTTGCCCAGGAGCTGGTGAGCCGGCACGGCGGGCTGATCGAGTACCGCTCGCGGCCGGGGCAGACCGTGTTCATGGTGCGTCTGCCGATCGACATGGATTCGGCCGCCCGAGTGCAGGGGCCGCCGGCATGAACACGGCACCGCTGACGGTCTGGGTGGTGGATGACGATGCGGCGGTGCGCTGGGTGCTGGACAAGGCGCTGCGCGCCGCAGGCATGACCACGCGCAGCTTCGAGTGTGCCGAGACTTTTCTCACAGCGCTGCGCGAAGAGCGGCCCGACGTGGTTGTGACTGACGTGCGCATGCCGGGCACCGACGGCATGGCGCTCATGAAACGGCTGGAACAGATAGGCGTGTCGCTGCCGGTCATCGTCATCACCGCGCACACTGACCTCGACAGCGCGGTGGCCGCCTACCAGGGAGGAGCCTTCGAGTACCTGCCGAAGCCCTTCGATGTCGATGAGGCCGTGGCGCTGGTATGGCGCGCAGCGCGCACCGCCAGCCGCTCCGTCGACGCGGCTGCTACGCAATCGCCGGTGCTGCCGCAGATGATCGGGCAGGCGCCGGCGATGCAGGAGGTGTTCCGCACCATCGGGCGGCTGTCGCGATCCAGCATGAATGTGCTGATCACCGGGGAGTCCGGTACGGGCAAGGAGCTTGTCGCCAGGGCACTGCATCAGCACAGCCCGCGCGCCGCGCGGCCATTCGTGGCGCTCAACACCACGGCAATCGCTTCGGAGCTGCTGGAATCGGAGCTGTTCGGTCACGAGCGCGGCGCTTTCACCGGCGCTGACAGCCGGCGCATCGGCCGTTTCGAGCAGGCCCATACCGGCACGCTGTTTCTCGACGAGATCGGCGACATGTCAGCGGCGCTGCAGACACGACTGCTGCGCGTGCTCGCGGAAGGCGAGTTCTACCGCGTCGGCGGGCAGGCGCCGATTCGGGTCGACGTGCGGGTGATTGCCGCCACCAACCAGGATCTCACCGAGGCGGTGCGCGATGGGCGCTTCCGCGAGGACCTGTTCCATCGGCTCAACGTCATACATATCAACACGCCACCGCTGCGCCGGCGCCGCGAGGACATCCCGCTGCTGGTCAGCCATTACCTGCGCGAAGCGGCGCGCGAGCTCGGCGTCGAGCCGAAGACCGTGACGCCGGAGGCGCTGCGGGCGCTGACGGCCTTCGACTGGCCCGGCAACGTGCGCCAGCTCGTCAATGCCTGCCGTCGCCTGACCGTGACCGCGCCTGGCCCGGAAATCCAGATCGACGACATTCCCTCCGAGCTCGGCGGCACCGGCCGGACGCTGGCGGGTGCGCCGGACTGGTCCACCGGGCTCGCGCGCTGGGCCGAGCAACAGCTCGAAAAAGGCGGCCAGCGGCCGCTGCTGGCAAGCGCATTGCCCGAGTTCGAAAAGGCGCTGATCCGCACCGCGCTCGCCCGCGCCCATGGGCATCGGCAGGAAGCCGCCAGGCTCCTCGGCTGGGGGCGCAACACGCTCGCCCGCAAGATCCGCGAACTCAGCCTCGATCTCTGAAGCCGGCCGCTCTGCATATAGAATCGCCCGGCTTCCCAGGGAGGTGCCGATGCGGCCGCGTTGCGTCCTGCTGCTGATTTTTTCCGCTGCCGCTCCGGCGGTGGCGGCCGGACCGCTGGAGCAGGTGATTGTCACCGGCACCCGCTTGTCGGCCGAGAGCGCCGATCTGCCCGGCGCGAGCACCGTCCTAGACGGCGAAGAAATCGCCGCGTGCGGCGATGCCGGCGTGCCGGACCTGCTGCGCTCGATACCGGGCATCCAGCTGGTTCAGCCCGGCGCAGGCAGCGTGCCGCAGCTGTTCACGCGCGGCGCCGAACCGAACTTCACCGTCTTCATGGTGGACGGCATCAAGGTCAATGACCCGAACAACTTCCGCGGCGGCTCGTTCGACCTCGCCGCGCTGAACCTCGCCGAAATCGAACGGGTCGAGATCGTACGCGGCCCACAGTCCTCGATCTATGGGTCCGATAGCCTGGCCGGAGTCGTCAATTTCATCAGCCCGGGCGGTGGCGATGAACTGGCTGCGGCAATCGAGGGCGAGATGGGCACGGATGATTTCGCGCGCGGCGGCTTCGCACTCACCGGCCCCACAGGCGCCGGCGGTTTTTCGCTGCGGCTGACTCACCGCGACGACGGCGAGGCCGTTCCGGGCAGCACCTACGAGGCCGATACGCTGACCGGCCGCCTGCGGTTCGCGCCGGCCGAGGGGCTTGGCGGCAATCTCTATGGGCGATTCGCGGATACTGAAGGCACCTCGTTTCCGGAGCAAAGCGGCGGGCCGGAACTGGCGGTGTTGCGCACGCTCGATCGCACCTCGGCGAGCGACTTCGCCATCGGCGGGGATTTCGCCTGGGTGCTGTCGGATGTGCTGACGGTACAGGGCCTTGCATCGCGCTATGACCGGCGCGACCGCTACGACTCGCCGGGCATTGCGCCGGGGGACCTCGTGCCACCCAACGGTGCGCATAACGATCTCGATCGGAACAACGCGGCGCTGCGCCTGACCGCAAGTCGCGGCGGGCGCTGGACGGGTACCGCCGGGGTCGATTTTCAGCACGAGTCGGGCGAGTCCGTCGGCTACGTGGGTTTCACGCCGGACATGCGGGTGCCGAACACCTTCGCGCTCGCGCGCGACATCCTCGGGCTGTTCGTCGAGGCGCGCGGAAAGCCGGTCGAGAGCCTGCTGCTGCAGGCGAGTCTGCGCCACGACGAGCCGGACCGCACCGGCGGTGAAACCACCGGCCGCATCGGTGCGGCCTGGTCGCCGAACGACGGGCGCACGCGCTGGCGCGCGAACTGGGGCACCGGCTTCAAGCTGCCAAGTTTCTTCGCACTCGGCAGCCCGTTGGTTGGCCAGCCGCGGTTGCGCCCGGAGCAGAGCGAGAGCATCGACTTTGGCGTGACGCAACGGCTTGGCGAGGTCGCCGACATCAGCGCCACTCTGTTCGACAACCATTACAAAGACCTCATCGACCTCGATCCGGACACGTTTCGCAACATCAACCGCGACGAGGTCACCACGCGCGGCGTGGAGATCGGCGGCACGTGGTCGCTGTCGCCGGGGTTCGCGTTGCGCTGTCACGTGACCTGGATAGACATCGACGTCAAGGACAGCGACCGGCAACTGCTGCAACGGCCCGACTGGCGCGGAGGCGCAGTGCTGCGCTGGACGCCGCGACAGGGCTGGCTCGTGCATCTCGATTGGCTCTACGTGGGCGAGGTGCTCGACAACTCAATGCCCACCGGGCAGATCGAGCTCGACGATTATCACCGCGTGGATCTGAGCATCGGCTGGCAGCCCACGCCGCGGCTGCGCATCGCGCTGGCCATCGATAACCTGCTGGATGCGGAATACCAGGAAGCGGTCGGCTTTCCGGCGGCGGGCCTTCGCCCGCGCCTGTCGGCACGCTATCGCTGGTGAGGAAAAAGCGGACCAGGCGACAGATTTGGTTTGCGGGCGCTGACCGACGGATGCTCTGACTGGCTCTGCGGAAAAACCGGTCCCCTTGTCCTTTACTATTTCGCGGCGCCGAAGTTCATCCGTGCGCCGACACCCCACCACCGCGGCGGCCCGAACGCCTGCTGGTTGAAGCCGAACAGTCCGCTGAAGTCGAAGGTGTAGCTCTTGTACTCTTCCTCGAACGCATTGTTGAGGAAGGCGTACAACTCCCAGCCGTTGTCCTCCGGCGCGTAGGAGGCGCGGAAGTTGACCACCGTGTAGCCGTCCTCTTTCGAGATCGGGTGGTTCTGGATGTCGTACCAGATCTCGTCCTGGTGGTTGCCCCAGGCCTGCAGCGCCATCCTGCCGCCGAGCGCCGGCCACTCGTAGCGAATCAGCGCGTTGAGGCTCAGCTCGGGCGCACCGACCATGTTGCGGTCGCGTACCGCATCGCCGGTGATCGTCGGAATGTCCTCGGCCGTAGCGTCGAGTACGCCAAGACCGGCCTGCAACGTCAGCCCGTCGATCGGCCGGCTGTCGATTTCCAGCTCGGCACCCCACACCTCCGCGTCGGCGTTGAAGATCACCTGGTTCAGTATCAGCCACTGGAAGGTCTGGAAGTCCTGGTAGTCGTAGTAAAACACCGCTGCGTTCAGGCGCGTGGTATCCGACAGCACGGTGGATTTCGCGCCCAGCTCGTACGCATACAGCGTTTCGGAGTCGAACGGTATGGTCTCGATCGGGTTGTTGCCGAACACCTGCGTCGTATCGAGGAAGCCGTTGTTGAACCCGGCGGACTTCTTGCCACGCGAGAATGATCCGTACAGCAGGAGATCGTCCGTGGCCTGCCAGTTCAACTGCACGCGGCCGGTGACGTAGTCCTCGCTCTGCTCGGCGAGGCTGCCCACGGAGGCTTCATTGAACAGGATCATGTGATCCGGCGTCGGCCGCCACGGGCTGATCGGCGTCGGCGCCGGGTTGAAGCAACCGACCGCGGGCGGATCCGGCTCGGTGCTGCAGACGGCGGTGATCCCCGAATCGTCGATGTTGACGAAATCCAGGTCTTTCTCCTCGTCCGTCCAGCGCAGTCCAAGGATCAGGGTCCACGCCTCGGCGACGTCGTACTCCACCTGCCCGAACACATCCCAGGAATCGGTCTCCTGCTCGTAGTCGGCATCCATGCGTACGAAGCCGATGGCGTCGGTGTTCAGGTTGTACGCACCGTCGACGTCGTTATTGAAGTAATAAAGACCGGCAAGCCAGCGGAAACGCTCGGTCTTGCCAGCAAGCCGCAACTCCTGCGAAATCGTATCGGTTTCCGCGGCGAAGGTCGGCGCTATGAAGGAACGCACGGAATCGGGCGGCGGTGGCGGCGGCGAATACGGCGGCACCAGGAAGGGATTCATGTCGGAGTCTTCTTCCTGCAAACGCTTCACGTTGCCGAACGCCGTGATTGCGGTGAGCTCCAGCTCGCCGATCGTCCAGTCGATGTTCGCCTGGACGCCCTTGTTGCGGACTTTGACCCGGCCCGGACGGTCGTAATCGCCCACCCAGGGATCGCCGTCGGTGTCCTGGTAGCCGAATGCGTCGCAGCCCGGGCAGGACAGCGGGCCCCAGAAGTTCTCGCCCGGCGGCAGCGGCAGGCTCACGTTGCCATCTGCACTCGGCTTGGTCGCCTGGTGCTGCCACGCGCCGACGTTCGCGTCATTGTCGGCGTAGTTACCGCTGAGCAGCACGTCCAGATCATCGGACGGTTCGAACAGCAGCTGCACGCGGTAGGCGATGGCATCGGCGCTGTTGTAGTCCTGCACGTTGGGCGTGCGGTTTCTCGTATAACCGTCATGTTTGTTGTGACCCACCGAAAAGCGCGCCATCAGCCCGTCCATGATCGGCCCGCCGATTGCACCCTCGGCCTTGAGCTGGTCGTAGTCACCGTACGACAGGTCGCCATAGGCCTCGAACTCCTCGCTGGGGCGTTTGGTGACGTAGTGGATCACGCCGCCGGTGGAATTGCGCCCGAACAACGCGCCCTGCGGACCGCGCAGCACCTCGATGCGTTCGACGTCGAAAAGCTGCAGCGCCAGCCCGCCCATCGCCGGTTTGTAGACATCATCCACGTACACGGCGACCGGGTTTTCCTGAGCGTCGGCGAAGTCGTTCAGGCCGACACCGCGCAGGAAGAAGTTGATCTGGCTCGACTCGGCCTGCGGCACCGTGTAGTTCAGGTTCGGTGTCATCGCGGCCACGTCCACCGTGTTGGCGATGCCCATTTCGCGCACCTGCGTGTCGCTGAAGGCGGTCACCGAGATGCCGACTTCCTGCAGGCTCTGCTCGCGGCGCTGCGCGGTGACTACGATTTCTTCGAGCGGCCCTTCGGTTTGCGCCGCCGCCGGAGTGGCTGCAACCGCGACGCCCATAGCAAGCGCGGAAAACATCGGGATTCTGCTCATAATGGCGATATCTCCCCGGTAACTATTGATCCAGCCACGGCCCCCACAGCCGCTGCTTGAGTTCTTGCCACGTCGCGCCTTCATCGCCGGGCTGAAAACGGCAGCCCGGGTGCTCGAAGGCCGGCTTTGTCCATGCGCCCCGGTCAACGAGACGCTGGATGTTGGCGCGGTAGATCTCGTCGACCTCGGCGTGGGACTTCGGGTCGTCCTTCAGCCAGAGGTTCTTCGGGTGGATGGGCTGCTCGTACATGCGCTTGAACAGCTCGACCCGCAGGTCCTTCAGCCAGTTGTAGTTCAGGCTCATGGCGCGGAACTGGCGCAACGCCTCGATATCGATAGTCGCTGCGACGATGGTGTTGTTGGTCGAGGCGCTGTAGGACACCACCTGGCCGCGGTAATCGACGATGTGCGCGCTGCCGCCGGCAATGTCGATCGGGTGTTTCGAGGCCGCACCGAGATAGATCGGCCCGGCGTTCGGGCAGAGCATGTACACCGAATTGAATTCCGCGTGACCCTGGTTCTGGATCAGCCAGGTGCCCCCACCCGGGTAGCCGGTGGTGGTCATTGGCGTGGGCTCGCGCGGGCGGGGTGGCACCTCGGCGCCGGTGAAGGGGACCGCGCGCACCGCGACGGGGTA
>CAYOFE010000032.1:0-24311 GCA_964403135.1 uncultured Chromatiaceae bacterium
CGAACTGGGGGTGCCACTCGCCACCGGGCGATTCGGCGCCGACATGGCGGTCAGTCTGGTCAACCAGGGGCCCGTCACCATCTGGCTGCGGGTCCCGCCCGCTGCGCCGCCGTCATAGGCTTTGCCGTATCATTGCAGGCCAACGATACGGGCACGGAAGCCCGACCAACCGGAGTAACCAGGACATGGGTTCATTGAGCATCTGGCACTGGCTCCTCGTGCTGCTGATCGCGGTGCTGATTTTCGGCACCAAGAAACTGCGCAACATGGGCGAGGATCTCGGCGGAGCGGTCAAGGGCTTCCGCAAGGCCATGAACGAGGCGGAGCGCCCGGAGGAGGACCCCAAGAAACTCGGCCAGCAGGATGCCGACGCCGATTTCTCCGAGAACCGCAGCAAGCAGGGCGACGCGACGGGCAAGCGGCCCGGCTGAGCCACCATGTTCGACGTCGGCTTCTGGGAGCTGGCACTGATTTTCGGGCTGGCCCTGCTGGTACTCGGGCCACAGCGGCTGCCGAAGCTGGCCTCCCAACTCGGCAACTGGGCCGGCCAGGCCCGCCGCATGGCGCGGCTGCTCACCACCCAGCTGCGCCAGGAGTTGGATGCCGTCGATCCGACGCGCCAGTTCGAGGACCTGGTTTCCACCAGGCCGCCGCCCCGGCAAACCTATAGCCGGCCGGGCATGGAGGAGCTGCGGCCGGAGAGCACGGCGGATGATGCCGAGCCGAAGCCCGCTTCGGCCGCCAGCGCCACCAGCACCGATACCGGCACGCCGACCTGAGCCCGGCCGCTGCCTTCCGAGCCACCGTCAGCGTACGCATGGCTGAGCCCGACGGCAAACCGCAGGACGAGGAGGTGCTCGCCGAAGCGCCGCTCATGTCGCACCTGGTGGAGCTGCGCGACCGGCTGCTGCGCTCGGTTCTCTCCGTGCTGGCGGTATTCCTATGCCTGGTCTATTTCGCGGGACCGATTTTCAGCGCGGTGGCCCAGCCACTGCTCAAGCAACTGCCAGAAGGGGCCAAGCTGATCGCCACCGAGGTCGCGGCACCCTTTCTCACCCCGATCAAGACCACGTTTTTCGTCGCGCTGCTGCTGGCCGTCCCATACGTGATGTACCAGATCTGGGCCTTCGTCGCGCCCGGCCTGTACCGACGCGAGCAGCGCTTTGCCGTGCCGCTGCTGGTCTCCAGCGTGGTGCTGTTCTACGTAGGCGTGGCGTTCGCCTACTTTCTGGTGTTCCCGGTGGCCTTTGGATTTTTCTCCTCCGCCGCGCCTGAAGGCGTGACGGTGATGACCGACATCAACAGCTTCCTCGACTTCACGCTGCTCACCTGCCTGGCGTTCGGACTCACCTTCGAGGTGCCGGTCGCCACGGTGCTGCTGATCGGTACGGGGCTGGTTTCCGTCGAGACCCTGGTGAAGCAGCGCGCGTACGTCTTTCTTGGCGCTTTCATCGTCGCCGCCATCGTCACGCCCCCGGATGTAATCTCGCAGACCATGCTGGCGGTGCCGATGTACCTGCTGTTCGAAGGTGGGTTGCTGATGGCGCGCATCATGTATCCGGCACGCGCACCAGCGGACATGACCCTGCATGAACCGGCAAGCGCCTGACAGGGGGCACGGTTGACCCCCACCGCAGCCAGTGCCCGCCACCCCGCCGGCCTGCGCACGCTGTTCTTCACCGAGCTCTGGGAGCGCTTCAGTTACTACGGCATGCGGGCGCTGCTGGTGCTTTACATGGTCGATGCGCAGAGCGGCCTTGGGCTCGACGACCAGACGGCGACCGCCATCTACGGTCTGTACACGGCAGCGGTGTACCTGGTCGCTCTGCCCGGCGGCTGGATCGCGGATCGGCTGCTCGGCGCACAGCAGGCCATCTGGTACGGCGGCATGATCATCGCCGCCGGACACTTCACGCTGGCGGTGCCGTCGCCTCTGGCATTCCCCCTCGGCCTGTTGCTGATCGTGATCGGCACAGGGCTGCTCAAGCCGAATATCAGCGCGGTGGTCGGCGAGCTCTATGCGCGCGGCGACCCGCGGCGCGACGCGGGCTTCACACTGTTCTACATGGGCATCAACCTCGGCGCATTCGCCGGCCCGCTGATCTGCAGCGCGCTCGGCGAGAGCGAGCGCTTCGGCTGGCATTACGGTTTCGCCGCTGCCGGCGTGGGAATGGTGGTGGGGTTGCTGTATTTCCGCGCTAGGCGCGACCGCCTCGAGGACGCCGGCCGCTACCCGTCGCTCGACGTCACGGTCCCGGCCGAGCGGGCGCAGATACGCGCGGGGTGGCAACGGGTTGCCCTGGCGACCGCCGTGCTGGTCATCGCCGCGCTCGCCGTGATCCTGGGGTGGGTGCGCGTCGATCCGCTGGCCGCCGCACAGCAAACCGGAATCATGATCGCGGCGATGGCGGTGCTGTACTTTGCCTGGCTGTTCGCCTTCGGCCGGCTCACCGCGGACGAAAAACGCCGGGTCACGGTGTTCATCGTGCTGATCAGCGCCTCGGCGATGTTCTGGGCGGGTTTCGAACAAGCCGGCTCATCGTTGAATCTTTTTGCCGAGCGTTATACCGACCGGCTGATCGGCGGCTTCGAAATCCCGGCCGGGTGGTTCCAGTCGCTGAACGCCGGGTTCGTGCTGGCGCTGGCGCCGGTCTACGCTTCGATGTGGGTCGCGCTGGCGCGCCGCAACCTCGATCCCTCCACACCGACCAAATTCGCCATCGGCCTGATATCGCTGGGTCTTGGCTTCGCGGTGATGATCGGCGCGGCCCGCCTTGTCGCCGGTGGCGAACAGGTATTGCCGACCTGGCTGATCTTCACCTACCTGCTGCATACCATGGGCGAGCTGGCGCTTAGCCCGGTGGGGCTATCGGCCACGACCAGGCTCGCCCCGCACCGCTATGTCGGCCAGATGATGGGGATCTGGTTCCTCGCGACCGCACTCGGCAATCTGCTGGCCGGCCTGATTGCCGGCGGTTTCCGGCACGATGCCTTGGCGGACATGGCGGGGCTGTATACGCAGATCGTGCTCACCACCGCGGGCGCCGGCCTGATCCTGCTGCTGCTGGTCCGGCCACTGAAGCGCCTGATGGGCGGCGCAAGCTGATGGCGGCATCCACCACGGGCGCGCCGGCCCGCGAGCTGACGCTGCGCGCACTGGTGCTCGGCGCGATTCTTGCGGTGGTGCTCGGCGCAGCGAACGCCTATCTCGGCCTGTTCGCCGGCATGACCGTCACGGCATGCATTCCCTCGGCGGTGATCTCCATCGGCGTACTGCGCCTGCTCGGCCACGGCGGTATTCTCGAGAACACCATCGTCATGACGCAGGCTTCCGCCGGGGAGGCGCTGGCCGCCGCGGTGATCTTCACCGTTCCGGCGCTGATCATGCTCGGCGTGTGGGACAGCTTCGATTACCTGTGGGTGTGCGCAATCGCCGGCATTGGCGGCCTGCTCGGCGTGCTGCTGACCATTCCGCTGCGCCGCGCGCTGATACTGGAGCAGAAGCTCGCCTTCCCCGAAGGCACGGCGACCGCCGAGGTGCTGCGCGTAGGCGAGGGCACCGGCCAAGGCCTGCGTTACCTGGCGGTCGCGGGGGCAAGCGGTGCGTTGATCAAGTTCTGCGAAACGGCGCTGCGGCTCTGGCCGGGCACAGCGCAGATCGCCGGCATGGCCGGTGGCAAATGGCTCGTTTACGCCGGCGGCAATCTCTCGCCGGCGCTACTCGGAGTCGGTTACATCGTCGGCCTGAATATTGCGTCGCTGGTGTTCATTGGCGGCGTGATCTCCTGGAACGTCGCAATTCCGATCTATGCCGGCTGGTTCATGGCGTCGGATCCGGAGCTGGCCGACGCGGTCCGGCTGCCAGCCGCCGATCTGGCTTTCACGATCTGGTCGAAAAAGATTCGTTATCTCGGCGTCGGCGCCATGCTGGTCGGCGGGCTGTGGGCGTTGTGGTCAATGCGCGGCTCGCTGCTCTCGGGCGTGAAGAGCGGGCTCGAGCAGTTCCGCCGCGCCCGCGCCGGGCGGGTCGCTGAAACCGAGCACGACCTGCCGATGCCCTGGGTGCTGGCCGGTATCGCGTTGTGCCTGGTGCCGATCCTGTTCCTGTACAACGCCATCGTGGGCAGCTTCGGTATCGCGATGGCGATGGGCATTACGATGCTGGTGGCGGCGTTCCTGTTTTCCTCGGTCGCGGCCTACATGGCAGGCCTGGTGGGCTCGTCGAACAATCCGATCTCCGGCGTGACCATGGCCACCATGCTGCTCGCCTCGCTGCTGCTGCTGGCGTTGATGGGCGAAGACAGCCGCGGGCCCGCCGCTGCCATCATGATTGGTGCGGTAGTGTGTTGCGCGGCCTCGCTCGGCGGCGACCTGCTGCAGGATCTGAAAACCGGCCAGCTGGTCGGCTCCACCCCCTGGCAGCAGCAGGTGGCGCTGGCGGCCGGTGTCGCGGTTTCGATGCTGGTGCTGGCGCCGATCCTCAACCTGCTTCTCAAGGCCTATGGCATAGGCGTACCAAGCGCCGATCATCCGAATCCTCTGCCGGCGCCACAAGCGACGCTCATGGCCTCCGTGGCGCAAGGAGTTTTCCACGGTGGACTGCCCTGGGCCATGGTGGCCAGCGGCGGGCTGGTCGGCACGGCCATCATCGGGATAGACGATTACCTGCGGCGTCGACAGTCGCCGTTCCGCGCGCCGGTGCTCGCCGTAGCCGTTGGCATCTACCTGCCGATCGAACTCTCGGTGCCGATATTCGCCGGTGGCCTGCTCGCGCATTTGGCGCGCGCACGCGCCAGCGGCGCGGACCATGGCACGCTGTTCGCCGCGGGGCTCATCACCGGCGAGGCGTTGCTCGGCATCGCGCTCGCAATTCCCATCGTCGTGACCGGGACGACCGAGTTCATGGCCGTGCCGCAAGCCTGGCAGCCGGGGGCGCTGGCGGGACTGGCGGCGGTGACGGTGGCGGCAGCGCTGCTCTATCGCGCGGCGACCGACCAGGCGCGGTGAAACGCGTCCTCGAGCCGGAACTGATGGACGACGCCGCGCAGGCGCTCGCCTATCACCAGGCTGATTTCAGCGTGCCGCATGGCGAGCGCGTCGGGATATTCCGGCGCGTGTTTCCCGGTTTCGAGCCGGACGGCGCCGTGCTCGATCTGGGCTGCGGCTCCGGCGATGTGCTCGGCCGGTTTGCCAGGGCATTTCCGCGTGCGCGATTCACCGGGGTGGACGGCTCGCAGGCGATGCTGAAACTGGCCGATGCGGCGTTTGCCAGGGACCCGGCCATCGGTGCCCGAATCCGGCTGCACTGCGCAACGATCCCTTCTGCGGCAATCCCCACCGGGCGCTGGCAACTTGTAATGAGCCACAGCCTTCTGCATCACCTGCATCGCCCCGAAGTGCTGTGGCAGACGATTCTCAGCGTGGCGCCGCCCGGCTGCGCGGTGTTCGTCGCGGACCTGCGCCGCCCCGGTTCACCGGGCGAGGCGCGCCGCATCGTGGAAGAACGATCCGCCGGGGAACCCGAGGTGCTGCAGCGCGATTTCTACAATTCCCTGTGCGCCGCCTTCGAACCGGAAGAGATCACAGTGCAGCTGCGTCAGGCCGGTCTCGAGCAGCTGACCGTGTCGGCGGAGGGCGAGATTCACCTGCTCGTACACGGGCGGATCTAGTGCGCTTCGGCTCATGACACCAGCCAACACGCGACTTTCGCCCCTGATCGTCGCCTGCCTCGGCGCGACATGGGCAATCTGGGGTTCCACCTACCTCGCCATCCGCTTCGCGCTGGTGAGCTTTCCGCCGTACCTGCAGATGGGCAGCCGCTTCGTCGCGGCGGGCCTGGGACTCGCCGTCTGGATGCGCTGGGTGCGTGGGACCGCCTGGCCAGCGGCCCGGCAATGGCAGCACGCGTTGATCGTCGGCACGCTGATGCTTGGCGGCGGCATGGGCAGCGTCGCCATCGCCGAGCAAACCGTCGGCTCGGGGCTGGTGGTCGTGTTCATCGCCATCGTGCCGCTGCTCATCGTGCTGGTAAACCTGTTCTGGAGGGTCATGCCGGGGCGGCTGGAACTCGCCGGCATCGCGCTCGGCCTGGTCGGAGTGGCGATGCTGACGCGGGGCGCTGGCTTCCAGAGTTCCCCGCAGGGACTACTCGCCATCGTGACGGCCTGCATCTGCTGGTCGCTCGGCAGCGTATTGAGCCAGCGCCGCTACCCGCTCGCCCCCGGAGCCATGGGCTTCGCCAGTGAAATGCTGGCTGGCGGTGCGGTATTGATGCTGCTCGCCGTGATGACCGGCGAAACATTCACCTGGCCTCCCGATCCCCTGGCGGCCTGGGCCTGGGCCTACCTGGTGGTATTCGGCTCGCTGCTTGCGTTCAACGCCTACATGGTGCTGCTCGCCGAAACCTCGGCGGGGCTCGCTGCCAGCTATACCTTCGTCAACCCGATCATCGCGCTGCTGCTGGGTATCAGCCTCGGCAATGAGACCGTCACGCCGTGGGAATGGGCATCCGCCGGCATCATTCTCGCGGGCGTGGTGCTGCTGCTGGTGAAACCGGCGCGGGGCCCCCACCGATGAATGCCGAGCAGGCCGCATGGAACGAGGCACGGATGGGACTGAAACAGCGTGAGCGCGGCGCGGCAACGCTCACGCTCGGCCCGGATCCGCATCCGTACCGGCGACTTCGCCGCGAAGGCACGGAACTGCGCCTCGCCATCAGGGACTGGCGCGTGCGCTTTGTGCCGTACGGGCGCGAAGTGCGGGCGCTCGCCATCGGCTCGGGGTACCGCAACAGCCGGCTGGCATCAAGTGCCGGCATCGACCCGGATGTGCGCGGTATGCAATGCGACTTCGTGGCGCGGTGGGTGCCCTGAGGGCCGAATCCGGCCGGTCTGCGGTTGCCACCGCCGGCAAGACCGACCGATAATCCGCAGCCTTTCACGACCGGAACCGCGGGGGAGAACAATCGTGGCAGCCTATATCGTCTCGGTGTGCGAGGTGACGGCACTCACGCCGAACCTCAAGGAGTACATGGTCAAGTCCGCCGATCTCATCCACAAGTTCGGCGGCAAGTACATCGTGCGCGGCAAACCCACCGAGGTCACAGAAGGCGACAAGCTCGCCGGCAAGTCGCTGATCATCGTCGAGTTCCCGACCATGGAGAAGCTGCTGGCGTACCTGAAGGGCGACGAGTACCAGAAAGGCTGCAGGCACCTGCGCCAGGGCACCGGCATCTACGACATCGCGATCTACGAGTCGCCGCCGCCCGACAAGGTTTGACGACAAGTCCCGCCTAGTAGGGAAACCCCGTATTTTGCCAGCGCCGGTACCAGTCTAGCCTGAATACTGCTGTCGTTGCCTGTGCTGCTCCATCAGCTCCCCCGTAGCGTAGCGGCCAGGCAGCGGCAGCCGTTCGAGGGTTTGCCACGCGGCCCGTTCCTGACGACCCCCGATCGATCATGGGGTCAAAGAACATGCCGAGCGTCTCGACCATCAGCCGGCGACACTTCCTGAGGGCCGACCTCAGCGGTCGGACGACGCCACTGCGTCCACCCTGGGCGAGAGCGGAAGCGCGATTCCTCGCTGCATGCACTCGCTGCGATGAATGCCTCAGCGCCTGCGCGGCTGGCATCCTCAAGCCCGACGGCCGGGGCTACCCGGTGGTCGATTTCGCGCGCGGCGAGTGCACCTTCTGCGCGGCTTGCGTCGAGGCCTGCCGCAGCGGGGCGCTGGTGCGGGATGCCCGCCCCGCCGCGCCATGGACCCTGAAGGCGTCGGTCGGGCCGGATTGCCTCGCGCGACGGGGCGTCCTGTGTTCGGTGTGCCGCGAGCAATGCGAGTACGACGCCGTCAGTCTGCAGCCGCAACGAGGGGGCGTGCCGCTGCCGCAGATCAAGGCCAGCGCGTGCACGGGTTGCGGTGCCTGTGCGACGCCGTGCCCGACGGGCAGCATCCGTATTGCCATCCCACGCCCCGCCGAGATTGCACACGAGACCACATGCACGTAGCCGGCATCATCGTTCGCACGCGCCCGGAGCACGTCGAGCAGGTGAGGGGCGCGCTCTGCCGCCTCGAAGGCGTCGAGGTCCACACGGCAACCGCGGAAGGCCGGTTGGTCGTCACGGTTGAATCCGACGATCGCGACCACGCAGCAGCCCGGTTTGGCCAGTTGCAGGAGCTGCCGCAGGTGTTGTCCGCAGCGCTCGTCTACGAACAGTCCGAAACCGATTCCGGGAATTAGGGAGGAATCATCATGAGCCTGACGAGACGCGAAGTATTGAAAGCCAAGGCGGCGGCGGCCGCGGCTGCCAGCATCGGCGTGCCGCTGGCGAGCGTCGCCCAGACCGCTGCCCAGGCCGATGGCATCCGCTGGGACAAGGGCGTGTGCCGCTTCTGCGGCACGGGCTGCGGGGTACTGGTGGGCGTGAAAGACGGCCGCGTGGTCGCCACGCAGGGCGATCCGGATGCACCGGTCAACCGCGGCCTGAACTGCATCAAGGGCTATTTCCTCTCGAAGATCCAGTACGGCAAGGACCGCCTGACCCAGCCGCTGCTGCGCATGAAGGACGGCAAGTACGACAAGAACGGCGAATTCGCGCCGGTCAGCTGGAAGCAAGCCTTTGACGTGATGGAGGAAAAGTGCAAGGCGGCGCTCAAGGCCAAGGGCCCGACCTCGGTCGGCATGTTCGGCTCGGGCCAGTGGACCATCTGGGAAGGCTACGCGGCGAACAAGCTCTTCAAAGCGGGCTTCCGTTCCAACAACGTGGACCCGAATGCCCGGCATTGCATGGCCTCGGCGGTGGCCGGCTTCATGCGCACCTTCGGCGCCGACGAGCCGATGGGCTGCTACGACGATGCGGACCACGCCGATGCCTTCGTGCTGTGGGGCGCGAACATGGCGGAAATGCACCCGATCATCTGGTCGCGTGTCACCGACCGGCGGCTCAGCGCCAAGCATGTGAAGATCGTCGTGCTGACGACCTTCGGCCACCGCTCCAGCGAGCTGGCGGACCTCGAAATCATTTTCAAGCCGCAGACGGACCTGGCGATCCTGAACTACATCGCCAATTACATCATTCAGAACAGTGCGGTGAACCAGGATTTCGTCGGCAAACACGTGAACTTCAAGCAGGGTGTGACCGACATCGGTTACGGGCTGCGCCCGGGGCACCCGCTGGAGCAGGCCGCGGGCAACAACGGCTACCCGGATGCCGAAGGCAAGCCGAAGGGAGACCCGGGCGCTGCCAGCCCGATCACCTTCGAGGACTTCAGGAAGTTCGTCTCGACCTACACCGCCGAGTACGTCTCGCAACTGTCCGGCGTACCGAAGCAGCAACTCGAGGAACTGGCGAAGATCTACGCCGACCCGAAGACCAAGGTCACCTCGTACTGGACCATGGGCTTCAACCAGCACACGCGCGGCACTTGGGTCAACAACATGATCTACAACGCTCACCTGCTGGTTGGAAAGATCGCCGAGCCCGGCAACAGCCCGTTCTCGCTGACCGGCCAGCCCTCCGCGTGCGGTACCGCACGCGAAGTCGGCACCTTCGCGCACCGGCTGCCCGCCGACATGGTGGTCGCCAATCCGAAGCATCGGGAAATCACCGAGGCGGCGTGGAAGCTGCCGCCCGGAACCATCAGTGACAAGCCAGGATTCCACGCGGTGGCGCAGAGCCGGATGCTCAAGGACGGCAAGCTCAACTTCTACTGGACCACCACCACCAACAACATGCAGGCCGGCCCGAACGTCAACGGCGAAATCTATCCGGGCTTCCGCAATCCGGAGAACTTCGTGGTCGTGTCCGATGCTTATCCGACCGTGACGGCGCTGGCCGCCGATTTGATCCTGCCCTCGGCGATGTGGATGGAGAAGGAAGGCGCCTACGGAAATGCCGAGCGCCGCGGGCAGTTCTGGCGCCAGCAGGTGAAAGCGCCCGGCGAGGCGCGCAGCGACCTGTGGCAGTACCTGGAGTTCTCGAAGCGCTTCAAGGTCGAGGAGGTGTGGCCGGAGGAACTCATCGCCAACAAACCCGAGTATCGCGGCAAGACCTTGTTCGAGGTGTTGTTCGCCAACGGCGAAATCGACAGGTTCCCGAAGGAGGAAACCGCGAAGGTGAACGGCGCCGCGATACCGGGCTACAAGAACGACGAATCCGAGTATTTCGGCTTCTACGTGCAGAAGGGCATCTTCGAGGAGTACCGCAAGTTCGGCCTGGGCAAGGCCAAGGACCTCGGCGAGTTCGACCACTATCACAGGGTGCGCGGATTGCGCTGGCCGGTGGTAGACGGCAAGGAGACGCTGTGGCGCTATCGGGAGGGCTATGACCCGTACGTCAAGGCCGGGGAAGGCGTGAAGTTCTACGGCCAGCCGGATGGCAAGGCCAATATCTTTGCCCTTCCCTACCAGCCGCCCGCCGAGTCGCCAGACACCGAGTACGACCTGTGGTTGTCCACCGGCCGCGTGCTCGAGCACTGGCATACCGGCACCATGACCCGTCGCGTGCCCGAGCTCTACAAGGCATTCCCGGACGCACCGGTGTTCATGAACGCCAGGGACGCGCAGCAGCGCGGCCTGAAGCGCGGCGATGCGGTCAAGGTGGTCTCCCGGCGCGGCGAAGTGCAGCTGCGCGTCGAGACCCGGGGCCGCAACCGCATGCCCGAGGGGGTAGTGTTCGTGCCGTTCTTCGACGAGCACCGCCTGGTCAACCGCCTCACGCTCGATGCAACTTGCCCGATCTCCAAGGAGACGGATTTCAAGAAGTGCGCCGTGAAGGTGGTGAAGGTCTAGAGCGGGTCCAAGGCGGCAGATCATGAGCGACGGCGCGCGCAGCGTGCGCATGCAGCGTCGGCGGTTCCTGGCCGAGACAGTGCGGGCCGCCACCGCGGCGAGCCTGTTCGGGCTGGGGCTCGGCGCCTATGCGAAGCGCTCGGCCGCGCTGCCCGCGCAGGCGCTGCGGCCGCCCGGGGCGCGCGCCGAAACCGGGTTCCTTGGCGCCTGCATCCGCTGCGGCATGTGCGTGCGCGATTGCCCCTACGGCACGCTCGATCTCGCCCGTTTCGGCGACGAGGTGCCAACCGGCACGCCTTACTTCACCGCGCGCGACGTGCCCTGCGAGATGTGCGAGGACATTCCCTGCGTGAAGGCCTGCCCCACCGGCGCGCTCGACCACGCGCTCACCGACATCAACGAGGCGCGCATGGGTCTTGCAGTACTGGTGGACCAGGAAACCTGCCTGAATTTCCTCGGCATGCGCTGCGACGTCTGCTACCGCGTCTGCCCGGTAATCGACCAGGCCATCACGCTGGAGCCGCGGCACAACGCGCGCACCGGCCGGCATACGCAGTTCATCCCCGTGGTGCATTCCGAGCACTGCACCGGCTGCGGCAAATGCGAGAAAAGCTGCGTGCTCGAAGAGGCCGCGATCAAGGTATTTCCGCTGGCGCTCGCCAAGGGCGCGGCCGGCGAACATTACCGGATCGGCTGGCGCGAGAAAGAAAAAGCGGGCGCTAGCCTGGTCGCGCCCGACGCCGAGCACCGGTATAACCTGCCCGAGGGCTATCGCTACGAACCGGGCGGCGGCGGGCTGGTGAGCCCGGAAAGCCAGCCGCAATGAGCCCCACCGCAAAGCGGGTCGGCAGCGAAGCGATCGCCGCCAGGGGCTGGTGGGCGGCGCATCGCTGGCTGATGGCGCGGCGCGCCTGCCAGCTCGGTATCCTGGGCTTGTTTCTGTTGGGCCCGGTGGCGGGCCTGTGGCTGGTGAAAGGCAACCTGGCGTACAGCTACACGCTCGACACGCTGCCGCTCACGGATCCCTACGTGCTGCTGCAATCGCTGGCCGCCGGTCACCGCCCCGAGACCCTGGCGCTGGTGGGCGCCGCCATCGTCGCCGCGTTCTATGCGCTGATCGGCGGGCGCGTGTACTGCTCGTGGGTCTGCCCGGTGAATCCGCTCACCGACCTGGCCGCCTGGCTGCGGCGGCGCCTCGGCATCGGCCGCGGGGCGCTGCTCATGCCGCAATTGCGCTACTGGCTGCTGGCCGCCAGCTTCGTTGCCGCTGCGCTGAGCGGCATGATCGTATGGGAAGCGCTCAACCCGGTATCGATGCTGCATCGTGGGCTCCTATTCGGTGCCGGCTTTGCCTGGCTGGTGATCGCCGCCGTGTTCCTGTTCGACCTGCTGGTTGCACCACGTGGCTGGTGCGGGCACGTCTGCCCGGTCGGCGCGTTCTATGGCCTGCTCGGCACCGCCGCCCTCGTTCGCGTGCGCACACCGCGGCGTGCGCAATGCAACAACTGCATGGACTGCTATGCCGTGTGCCCGGAGCCCCAGGTGCTGAAGCCGGTACTGAAAGGCGCGGAGAACGGCGTAAGGCCCACGATTCTCGACTCGGCCTGCACGGCCTGCGGCCGCTGCGCCGACGTGTGCTCGCGAGAGGTATTCGAGTTCGGCACGCGCCTGACCGACCGGCATCGGCTCGCCGGTGCGGGCGCTGCCACAGTCAACGAACGACCGGGCCGGCGCGCCGAGCGCGCGCTGCCTGTCATTTCCGCTCAACGCTAAGATCGATCGGGAGATTGCGCCATGAACCACTACCGGCCATTGACGTTGATTCCGGCGCTCGCCGCGGCGCTGCTGCTGGCGGGTACCGCCCTGGCAGACAGTTCAGGCGTGCAGTCGCTGCGCCCTACCAGTGTCGGCGAGGCTGACCAGGCGCCTGAAGAGAAAACATACCTCGGCAAGCGCCCCGGCTCGCAAACGGCGATTGCCCGCACGTTCGAGCAGCAGCCGCCGCTGATCCCGCACGCCATGACGAACTTCGACGAGATCACGCCAGTTGACAATCAGTGCATGGAGTGTCACGGGCCGGACGCATACCAGAAGAAGAACGCACCGAAGCTCGGCGACAGCCATTTCCGCGATCCGGCAACCGGCACCGTGCAAGCCACTGTTTCGGGCGCCCGCTACCAGTGCACGCTGTGTCACGTCCCGCAGGTCGATGCGCAGCCGCTGGTCGAGAATACGTTCCAGGGCGTGCCGCCGGCGGCACAAGGCGCGGCGAAGAAGTAAATAGAGTCCGGGGCTCAGCCGCGCGCCGGCGGCTGAGCCTCGGCGACGATCATGAAGCTGCCCTCGGCTTCGGCGACCAGCGCGAGATCGCTCGCGCGCCGCGCGGTGCCCCGCATGACGACGACACGGCCCTTGCGCTTGACCAGCCGTCCCTCCAGCAGCAGCGGCTCGCCGAGCGCGAGTGGTTCGCGGTAGCGGATCTCGACTTTCGCCGTGTGGCCGCGCGTGCCCTGCAGGAACAGCCAGTTCGCCATCACGTCGTCGAGCACGCTGTAGATGATCCCGCCGTGGGTGAGGTTCTGGTAACCGCCATGGTTGGGGCCAGGCACAAACTCGGAGCGGCACACGCCGTTCTCCAATCGAAACGGCAGTCGCAGGCCGATCGGGTTGCCGGGTCCGCACACGAAGCAGTGATTGGCGTCGGAACGCAGGCGTTGCTCGCTCATGAAATGGCCCCCTCGCGGTGCGGCAGTGGCCGCCGGTTGCTTGTGCGCTCCTCGCCCCGAACCTATGCTAACAGTCCGCTGGCACGCACCGGAAACTTCCGCCGGGCACAGCTTCGAGGAATTTTCCCGACATGGCCTATGACCCGAACAACATTTTCGCGAAGATCCTGCGAGGCGAGATCCCGGCCTATCGGGTGTACGAGGACGCGCAGACCATCGCCTTCCTCGACGTCATGCCACAGTCGGATGGCCACACTCTGGTGCTGCCCAAAGCGCCGGCTGAGAACCTGTTCGACCTCGACCCCGACATGGCGGCAGCCGTGATCCGCACCACGCAGAAGGTGGCGCGCGCCGTGCGCAGCGCCATGAACGCCGACGGCATCACGCTGATGCAGTTCAACGGCCCGGTCGCGGGCCAGACCGTGTTTCACTTCCATATGCATATCGTGCCGCGCTACGCGGACCAGCCGCTGCGCAGCCACGGCCGCAAGATGGCCGATGCCGCAGTGCTCGAAGAACACGCGCGGCGGATCCGCGCCGCGCTCGGCTGACTCTCAGACGGCCTGCCGCGCCTTGCCGCCGGAATCCTCATCGACGACAGGCCGGCGGTTCTCCTTGTCGCGCTCTAGAGACCGGGCAGCAGCAAGCACCAGGTCACGAAGCTCGCGCCCCTGTTCGGGAAACACCGCCGCACCGATGCCCACCGACACGCGGTACAGCGCGCCTCCGAAGTCCATCGTGGTGGTGAACACGTTGTGACGAATGCGGTTGGCAACCACCCTGGCGATGGGCGCACTGGCCCCTGAAATCAGCACCAGAAACTCATCGCCGCCATAACGCGCAATCAGATCGATCGAGCGGCTGCTGCGCCTGATCGCCAGCGCCACCGCCCGCAGCGCGCGGTTGCCGGCCTCCGGGCCGAAGCGGTCATTGACCGCCTTCAGGCCGTCGATGTCGATCAGTAACAGCGCGTAACTGCCGCCGCGCGCCTCGGTCAGCCGTTGTTCTTCATGCATCAGGCGCATGAAGGCTTTCATGTTCAACAACCCCGTCAGATCATCCTCACCGCGCGTGGCTTCGAGCCGCTGGGAGGCAAGCTGCGCCTCGTACGCGAGACCCGTAGTCAGCAGTGCCACCAGCAGCAGCGGAATGGCTTCGGTGACGATAGACAGCGCGTAATGAAGCGAGAACACATCGGTTCCGTCGATATGCACGGCGAGCGCGATGCGGGCGACGAGCACCAGCAGGAGCTGAGCGACGGTGGCTGCCTTGCCGAGCGTGAGCGCCGCCGTGATCACCGGCAGCAGGTACAGGCCGAGCGCGGCGCCGTGGCTGCCGCCGGACAACGCCAGCGCGACGGTGATGAACAGCACCATGCCGGTGGTCGCGCCAATGAGCTTGCGGCGGGGCGCCCCGGCCCACCATGTCCCATAGCGGAACGCGAGCGCCAGCGCGCCGTAAGCGAGCGTGACAGCGAGATACAGCGCCGGGTACGTGATCTGCGGTCGGGCGACGAAAAAATTCAGCACTGCCAGGAACAGCAGCAGCGCCTCGACTTCCGTAATGCTGCGCAGCACGCGCTGCTCGCCACCAGCCGGGAAGCGGGGAAACATAAGCTCAAATCATGTCGTACCCGGCTCTGCCAGTCCGCGACGGCCTTGGCAAAAAAGCCGCCTGACCGGCGGCGCCGCTCTAGTGGCCGGCGGCCGCGGCCGCGTCCCCGGCCTGGCCCAACCGTCCGCCTTTCAGCAGTTCGAGGGCCTTGCGCAGCTGCGGGTCGGTCTCGAGCTGGCTTGCCGGGTCGGTGTCGCGTCCGGCCACACCCGGCGCGGCGCGACCCGGTTCCCCTGATGTCGCCAGCACGATGTCCGGCGTGATGCCGCTGCCGTTGATGGAATCGCCCGACGGCGTGAAATAGCGCGACGTGGTGAGCTTGATCGCCTGGCCGCCCGACAGCGGCATCACGGTCTGCACCGAGCCTTTGCCGAAGGTGCGCTCGCCGATGATCGTGGCGCGCCGGTTGTCCTGCAGCGCGCCGGCCACGATCTCCGACGCCGACGCCGAGCCGCCGTTGACGATGACGACTACCGGCGCGCCGTCAAGCATATCGCCAGGGCGGGCCTCGTGGCGGAAATTCGCTTCGCGGCCACGGCCGCTGGCGGTGACGATGACGCCGGCCTCGAGGAACTCGTCGCTGACCGCAACGGCCGCATCGAGCACGCCGCCCGGATTGTCACGCAGGTCGAGCACCAGCCCGCGCAGGCCCCCGCCCGGGCCCTGGCGCAGGCTGTACAGCGCACGGCGCAGGTCCTTGTCGGTGGTCTCGCTGAAATGCCGGATGCGCACGTAGCCGAATCCCGGCTCCAGCAATTGCCAGCGCACGCTGTGCACCTGCACGTTGCTGCGGACCAGGTCGAAATCGAGACGCTCAGGTTCACCCTTGCGTTCCACCGAAATCCGCACGCGCGTGCCGGGCTCGCCGCGCAGGCGGGAAATCGCCAGGCCGATGTTGTCATTGCCGACCGCGACTCCATCGATGTTGCGAATCACGTCGCCCGAGCGCACTCCCGCTGCGAAGGCCGGGGTGCCTTCTATCGGCGCAACGACGACGATTTGCCCGTCGCGCGTATTCACCTCGAGCCCGACACCGGTGTAGTTGCCGCTGGTGCTGATGCGGATCTCCTCGTACTCGTCGGAATCGAGGAACTGGGAGTGGGGGTCGAGATTGGTCACCATGCCGCGCACCGCGTTTTCCATGAGGCGGTGATCGTCGAGCGGTTCGACGTATTCCTGCTTTACCCGCTCCAGAACTTCGGCGAGCAGCCGCGCGTCCTGCCACGGCAGCGGGGCGTCCGCGCCGCGCTCGGCCAGCACCCCCGCGCCGAGCGACAGGGCAAGACCCAGTGCCACTCCACAGGCAAGCATTAGCAGGCTGCGCGTCTTCAGGTTCACCGCGGCGGACTTGCGTTCATGGCCCACGACTGATTCACCATAGCACAGCCGGGATTGGCCAAAAAACGACCAGTTCCGGTCAGCGGACCCACGGGTGGGGATTCACCGGCTTGCCGTTGCGCCGCAGCTCGAAATACAGCCCCGGCGTGCCTTGGCCGCCGCTGTCCCCCACGTGCGCGATGACTTCCCCGCGTCGTACGGTGTCGCCACTCTTGCGCAGCAGCTCCTGGTTGTGACCGTACAGGCTCAGGTAGCCCTTGCCGTGGTCGACGATGAGCAGGAGACCCATCCCGGGCAGCCAGTCGGAATAGATCACACGCCCGCCCTGCACCGCTTTCACCTGCGAACCCGCGGGTGCCGCCAGCAGCAGGCCATCCCATTTTAGAAGACCGCCGGCGCGGGGCTTGCCGAAATCGCCGACCAGGCGGCCGCGCACCGGCAGTTCCTTCACTTCGCGCAAGCCCTTCGGCATCGGGCGCGCCGGCGGCAGCGGCTCATCGATGGCGGGGGGCGGCTGGCGCGATTCGCGCTCCAGGCGCGCGACCAGCTCCTCCAGCCCGCGCGCCTCGCGCTTCAGCCGGGTCAGCTGCGCCTGGCGCGAGCCGATATCCTGGTCCAGGGTTTTCACCGCCTGGGCGCGCGTATCGCGGGCGGCTGCAAGCTGGCGCAGGCGGACTTCCTGCTGACGGGCGAGCGCCGCGAGCCGCTCGAGTTCCTCGGCGAGAGCCTTCGCTGCGACATGAAGCGCGGCAAGCTGTGCCTCGACCTGCTGCAGCAGTTCGCCGCGCTGGCGCGTAATATAACCATAGTAGACGACCCGCCGGGCGAGCGCGACGGGATCTTCCTGCGCGAGCGCCAGCCGCAGCCATTCCTGCCGGCCCGTGACATAGGCAAGGCGCAGCTGCCACTCCAGCGCAGCGCGATGCGCTGCGATATCGGCCTCGGACTGCCGGATCTGGTCGCGGAGATTTTTCTCCCGCGCACGAGCCTCGGCCAGCTGAGCGCGCAGTTCGCGCATCGTGCGGCGCGCATCGGCCTCCGCGAGTTCGGCGGCCTGCAGCGCCCGGGCGGCACTGGGCTTGTCCCGGGCCGCGCGGGAGAGCTCCTTCTCCAGGACGCGGATACGCTCATGCACGGCATCGAGATCGCGTTCCGCGTCAGCGCCCGGGCGGGCCGCATCGACGGCCGACAGCGACACAACGGCGGCCAGCGAAACGAGAATCCGGCGCATTGTCATCGGCTGCGGAGTTTAGGTGATCGGCCAAGGCCTTTCGACCGGGGCGGGGCAGGCGCGCCGGAGCAGGTATAATCCGCCGCCACCGAAATCATCCCGGCCATGGCTCAGCTCATCGAATTTATCATGCGCCACCCGGTGCTGGTCGGCACGACCCTGGTCGTGCTGATCGCCACCATTTTTTACGAACTGCGCCTGCGCGGTCGCAGCGCCACCGCCGTCAACCCGCAGCAGGCGGTGCGCATGATCAATGACGGGGCCACGGTGGTGGATCTGCGCGAAGCGGCGGCGTTTACCTCGCGGCACATTGCCAACGCCGTCAACCTGAGCGCCGCCGAGCTCGAAGCCAATGCCGAGAGCAAACTGAAAAAAAAGCGCGCTGCGCTGATCGTCTGCGACACCGGCTATCACAGCTCGCGCACGGCCAGCGCCCTGCGCAAGGCCGGGTTCGACAACGTGTTCAGCCTGGACGGCGGGCTGGCGGCCTGGGAGAAAGAGAACCTCCCGTTCGTGGCCGGCAAGGCCAGATCCTGAAGCCGCCGTGACCGGTTCCCCTGACATCGTTCTGTATACCAAGACAACCTGCGGCTACTGCGCTGCCGCCAAGGCCCTGCTGCGCGACAAGGGCGTGAGCTGGCGCGAAATCGACATCGGCAGCGACGAGGCGGCGCGAGACGAGATGACCCGGCGCAGCGGCCGGCGCACGGTGCCGCAGATTTTTATCGGTGAGACGCATGTTGGCGGGTTCGACGATCTCGCCGCGCTGGATCAACGGGGTCAGCTGGATGCCCTGCTCGGCATCGGCGGCTGACCAGATACCACCAGGGAACAAAGCACATGGCCAGCACCAACGGCAATGGCAACGGCGGCGGCGCACAGCGCCATTTCACCATGCACCAGCTTTACATCAAGGACCTGTCTCTCGAGGCGCCGAATTCGCCGGCGGTGTTTTCCGAGCAGTTCCAGCCGGAGATGAAGCTCAATCTGCAGAGCAGCAACCAGTCGCTCGGCTCTGACCTGTACGAAGTCGTCCTGCACCTCAGCGTTCATGCCACCGTCAAGGACAAGTCGCTGTTCCTCATCGAGCTGCAGCAGGCCGGCATCTTCCAGATCATCGGTTACAGCGCCGACGAGACCAAAGCAATCCTTGGCGCCGCCTGCCCTTCGACGCTGTTCCCGTTCGCCCGCGAGGTGATCTACTCGCTGGTTGGCCGCAGCGGATTCCCGCCGCTGGTATTGCAACCCATCAATTTCGAGGCGCTCTACGCCCAGGCCCAGAGCCGCCTGCAACACCAGATGGCCTGAGCGGACGGCCTGGCGGGATGAGCGCTACGAGCCCACCGGAATCCGTCGCCGTCCTCGGCGCCGGTTCCTGGGGTACGGCACTGGCGATCCAGCTGGCGCGCGCCGATGGTGCGACCGCGCTGTGGGGCCGGGACCAGACGCAGATGCGCCGCATGGCGGCCGAGCGGATCAATGCCCGCTATCTGCCCGGCACGCGCCTGCCCGAGCAGTTGGTCATAGAGCCCGATCTTGCCCGCGCAGCCCGCGGTTATCGCACCCTGCTCATCTGCGTGCCGAGCCACTCCTTCCGGGAGACGGTTGCCGCGATCGCACCATATTTAGGCGCCGACAGCCGCGTCGCCTGGGCCACCAAGGGCTTCGAACAGCAGACCGGCAAGCTCCCGCACGAGGTCGTCCGCGAGATCCTCGGCGATCGGCTGCCGCTTGCGGTGCTTTCCGGCCCCACTTTTGCCGGGGAGGTGGCGGCCGGGCTGCCCACCGCCATGACCGTGGCCGCAAGTCACGAACATTTCGCCGAGGAGCTTGCCACCCGGATATCAGGCCATGGCTTCCGTGCCTACAGCTCGCTCGACATGATCGGTGTCGAGGTCGGCGGCGCCGTGAAGAACGTGCTCGCCATCGCCGCAGGCGTCTCCGACGGCCTGGGCTACGGGGCCAACGCCCGCGTCGCCGTGATCACGCGCGGCCTGTTCGAAATGACGCGCCTCGGTGTGGCGCTCGGCGCTTCGGCCGAGACCTTCATGGGGCTGTCCGGTATCGGCGACCTGGTCCTCACCTGCACCGACGACCAGAGCCGCAACCGCCGTCTCGGGCTGGCTCTTGCCCGAGGCACCAGCCCGGGCGATGCCGCCCGCGAGATCGGCTTCGTGGTGGAGGGCGTGTACGCGGCCCGAGCGGTGCGCGAGGTCGCGCAGCGGCTCGGCGTGGAAATGCCGATCTGCGCGCTGGTCTACCGGGTGCTCTATGAGGGCATGACGCCAAAGGACGCGGTGGTCGCACTGATGAGCCGCTCGATTCGACCCGAGACCGCCGCCTGACGCTCAACCGCCGCCGGAGAACCCAAGCTGGCGCCAGGCCTCGTAGACGATCACCGCTGCGGCATTCGACAGGTTCAGGCTGCGATTTCCGGGACGCATCGGGACTCGCAGCACCTGGTCGTCCGGCACGCGCTCCAGCACCGATGCCGGCAGGCCGCTGGTTTCCGGCCCGAACAGGAAAGCGTCACCGGCGGCATAGACAGGCGCGCAGTAGTGCCGCCGCCCGCGCGTCGAGCAGGCGAACAGGCGCCGGTCGCCGAGCGCGGCCAGGCACGCCTGCAGCGACTCGTGCTCGGTCACCGCCGTCATCTCGTGATAATCGAGGCCGGCCCGGCGCAGGTGCCGGTCTTCCAGCGTGAAGCCAAGCGGGCGCACCAGATGCAGGCGCGTCCCGGTATTGGCGCACAGGCGTATGATGTTGCCGGTATTCGGCGGAATTTCCGGCTGGAAAAGAATCAGGTCGAACATTGACGTCAGCGCATCAGGCAACAGACCCCCGGCTCGCCAGCGAATTCTGCGGGCTCGGTTTCAGCTCGCCCATCGTGCTGCTCTCCGGCTGTGTCGGCTTCGGCGAAGAATATACGCGTGTCGAGGGTTTCTCGAATCGTGACTGCGGCGCCGTGGTGCTGAAGGGCACCACGCTGCATCCACGCCTGGGCAATGCGCCGCATCGCGTGGCGGAGACTCCGGCCGGCATGCTGAACTCGATCGGCTTGCAGAACCCGGGCGTCGACGCGGTGGTGAATAACATCCTGCCGCAGCTCGACTTCTCCGAGACCCGCTTCATCGCCAATGCCTGCGGCTCCACCATCGAGGAGTACGGCGAGATCTGCCGGCGCTTCGACGACTCGCCGATCGACGCGATCGAGATCAACATTTCCTGTCCCAATGTGAAAGAAGGCGGCGTGTCCTTTGGCAACTACCCCGATGCCTCAGCCCGCGTGGTCGAGGCCTGCCGCAAGGCGACGGCAAAACCGCTGATCACCAAGCTCTCGCCGAACCAGACCGACATCCAGGAAAACGCCCGGCGCTGCATCGAGGCCGGCACCGATGCGCTGGCGGTGATCAACACCGTGATGGGCATGGAAGTGGACGTCGAGGCGCGCAAGCCGGTACTCGCCAACGTGCAGGGCGGGCTGTCGGGGCCGGCGATCCGCCCGATCGCCGTGCTGAAAACCTGGCAGGTGTACCAGGTGGCGAAACCGCATGACGTGCCCATCATCGGCCAGGGGGGCATCTGCACGGCGCGTGACGCGCTGGAATTCATCATCGCCGGCGCGGCGGCGGTGGGTGTCGGCACGGCCCTGTTCTATGACCCGCTGGTGTGCCGCAAGATCAACCAGGGACTTGCCGAGTATCTTCACCGCCACCGGATCGAGCGGCTCTGTGACCTCGTCGGCACCCTGCAAACGGCAATAACGGAATCCTCATGCTGAAAATAACCAGTGGACCGACCGCGCTTCTGGCCGCCATGCTGATCGCCGGCTGCGGCGGCTCCGGCGAACAAGCTGCGCCACGCGCGGAACTGACCGCCCAGCAGCTCGTCGACAAGCACTGCGTGCGCTGCCATCTCGCGCCGGAGCCCGGCGATCTGTCGAAGGAATACTGGCCTTACGCGCTGCACTACATGGGCAACTATGTGGGCATGAGAGGCGACGAGTTCGAGGACATGCGCGTCGAGCCGCCCCCGCCGGAGATGGAGCCGGTGCAGGATTACACCAAGCGGTATTTCCTCTACGACAGCCAGGGATATTTCAGGGATCTCTACCCCTTCAAGCTCTATATCCCCGCACAGCCCGAGATGACGAAGGCTGAGTTCCTGCGCATGCGCGAGTATTTCGTCTCCAACGCGAAATCCTGGAACGAAATGGAGATGCAGAACCCGAAGGCGCCGCTGTCGAAAACTTTCACGCCCGTGTTCCCGAAGCTGGATCTGGAGCCCGACGCGCTGATCCTGTCCACGCAGGTCGACCCGAAACGCAAGCGCCTGTACGTAGGCCGGACAGTGATCGATGACTGGGTCGGCGGCGGCGAGCGACGCGCGGGTTTCGACCAGTGGGACGAGGTGCTGGTGTTCGACATCGCCTCCGGCAGGCGCGTCGGCTACACCAAGGTGCCGAGCGACCCGATCGACATGGCGCTCACCGAGAAAGGACTCAGGCTCGTCACTCACGGTCGCTTCCCGATGACCCAGGTCGGCATCGCCAACATCGCCGACTGGGAGATCGACGGCGACAAGGTGCGCACCCGCATGCTGGTCAACGGCAAGCAGCGGCTGGTCCAGCATCACAACGTGGACATGAACGGCGACGGCCTTGTCGATATCGTCGCCAACGCCTTCGGCGATGGCGTGGCGCAGGACGCGCAGAGCTTTCTCGGCATCTACTACCGCACCCGGGAATTCGACCGGCTGTGGGCGGATGCGCCGGCGAATTTTCCGCCGGGCGTGCTGCCCGGAGCGCTGCGGGAAAACATTGTTGCCACCGACTCTGGAACCATCGGCAACACCATCGCCGACTTCAACCAGGACGGCCGGCCCGATATAGCCGTGGTCGTGGCGCAGGGCAAGCAACTGCTGATCGTTTACACCAATAACGGCGACGAGACCTTCACGCGCCACGTGATCGACCAGCACACCCCGTCCTGGGGTGGCAATAGCCTGCGCGCGGCCGATTTCGACGGCGATGGCGACATGGACCTCGCCGTGCTTAACGGCGACAACGTTGCTGGCAACCACGTCAACGGCGTGGTGCCCGCACCCCGGCCGCAGCACGGCGTGCGCATTTACCGCAACGACGGCAACCTGAAGTTCGTGGAGGCGTTCTACTACCGCATGCACGGCGCGATCCGCTCGGTGGTGGAAGACTTCGACCGGGACGGCGACCCGGACATCGCCGCCATTTCACTGTTTCCGCAGTGGAGCTACGAGGAGCCGGAGGCCTTCGTCTACCTGGAAAACCAGGGCGGGCTGAAGTTCGCGCCACAGTCGATCGCGCGCGAGTTCTTCGGCGTGTGGTGCTCGATCGAGGCCGCCGACGTCAATAACGACGGCAAGACGGACGTCGTGCTCGGCCTCGGCAACTTCCCGGAACTGGTGCCGCGTGACTGGATCACTGCGCACCCGGCGATGAAAGACCGTGGCGGCAAGGCCGACAGCGTGCTGTTCCTGGTGAACCAGACGTAACTGCCATCCGCGGCGGGAGTTTTCGATACCAGCCCGGGTTGTGACGGCGTTCACAACACCGGGAGCTGCATCCCGCTTTAGTAACCTGCCCGCCCCGTCGCTTGCGCCGGTCGGCCAAACTTCCGATCGCTGCCGGAACGGGGGTTCCGCACGAGAGCGCCAGGCGATGATGTGCCTTGCCGACTACACGGTGTTGACGCGCCAGCGATGGCGTTGGGCCGTGCTTGCTCTGAAATCCGTCGTCCTCATGTCCTGCTGGATGGGCGGCGGCAGCGCAGCGCAGGCACAACCGCCTTCGACCGACGCCGTCCCGCCGGGAGGCGCGATTGCGCCTTTCCATCGTGTGGGAACCAGCCTTGCGCCTTCCGGGCTCGAGTTCGGGACCTATATCGGCTACCTGAGAGCTGACGAACTCGGCTCCGACACCATGTACGGCACGCGGATGGCCTACCGAGCCACGCCAGGGCTGTTCGCCGAACTGGACTACGCCTCGACAAATCCCGACGACACCAGCTATCAACGGTTCTCGGGCAGTGCGCCGCAGTTCACCGCAACGAAGGGCTTGTCGGCACGGTTGCCCAGGCGGTGGATCAACCGCGCGGCGAGTTCCTTGCCACTGCCCGATTCGCCCGAGATGTGCACCGGCGCCTGCGTGCGAGCGAGCTTGGCGATGCGCGCGCGGATGTCCTGCATGGCGGTCGATTCGCCGATCAGGTCGCGCGCGGCCCCGTCGGACCTGGGCGCGGCGGGCACGTCGAGTGCCGATTTGACCAGCGCGCGCAGCTGGTCGAGCGATACCGGCTTGGCCAGATAGTCGAAGGCGCCGGCCTTGAGCGCGGCGACCGCATTACCGGCGTTGCCAAAGGCAGTGATGACCGCCACGGGCACTGGCGCGGGCAGGGCGCTGGCGGCGGCGATCACTTCCAGGCCCTCGCCGTCGCCCAGGCGCATGTCGGTGAGACAGAGATCGTAGCGCCCGTCGGCAAGCTTGCCGCGCGCTTCGGCGACGCTCGCAGCGCGGTCGGTTTCCAGCCCCATTTTCACCAGGGTCAGTTCCATCAGGTCGAGCAGGTCGGGCTCGTCG
>CAYOFE010000033.1:0-24276 GCA_964403135.1 uncultured Chromatiaceae bacterium
TCCGCCGGTGTCACCGATGGGCGTGCGATCAGTTCGCGTGTAAGGGCCAGGGTGCGATTCACGTTGTCAGCGGTTTTCATTGGCGTAGCGTGGCCGCAGCGTATCACTCCGAGCGCAGCAGTTCGTTGATGGCGACTTTGGCGCGGGTCTTCGCATCCACGCGTTTCACGATGACGGCGCAGTACAGGCTGCACTTCCCGTTCGCCGTGGGCAGGGTTCCCGGAACGACCACCGATCCGGCGGGCACCCGGCCGTAGGAGATCGTATCGTTCTCGCGATCGTAGATCCGCGTGCTGCTGCCGATGTAGACTCCCATCGAGATGACCGCGCCCTGTTCGACGATTACGCCTTCGACGATCTCGGAGCGCGCGCCGATGAAGCAATCGTCCTCGATGATGGTCGGGCTGGCCTGCACGGGTTCCAGTACGCCGCCGATGCCGACGCCGCCCGACAGGTGTACGTTACGGCCGATCTGCGCGCAGCTCCCGACGGTGGCCCAGGTATCGACCATGGTGCCGCTGTCCACGTAGGCGCCGATGTTGACGTAGGAAGGCATCAGCACCACGCTGCGCGCGACGTATGCGCCTTTGCGCACCACGGCGGGGGGTACGATGCGCGTACCGCCGGCGGCAAGACCGGCATCCGTGGCCCCGGCGAATTTCAACGGCACCTTGTCGTAATAGGTCGTGAAGCCGCCGTCGATGCGTGCGTTCGGCGATATGCCGAAGTACAACAACACGGCCTTCTTAAGCCATTGATGCACAGTCCAGCCATCCGCGGTTTTCTCGGCGACGCGCGCCGTGCCGCGGTCGAGCATTTCGATGGCCGACTCGATTGCTTCGCGCAGTTCCGGGTCCGGGCGCGACAGGTCGAGTTCCGTGCGGCGCTGGAATGCGCTTTCGATGACGGTCTTCAGATTCTCCATGAGCTGTATCCGTGCGTGACAGGGCGATATAACGGCTTTACCCGGCCTGGTCGAGTGCTCGTACCAGGGCTGTTTTCAGATCCTCGCAGAAGGCTGGCGGCAGAGGCTGCCCGGCCCGGTCCGTCAAATAGAACACGTCTTCGGCGCGTTCGCCGAGCGTGACGATTTTGGCCGTGTGAATCGCGACCTGCCGGTCGCGCAGCACCTTGCCCACCTCGCATAACAGGCCCGGTCGGTCGCCGGCCACGAGTTCCATGACGGTCTGGTTGTTCTTTTCGTCGGTGGCGAAGGTAACCAGCGTAGGGATGGAAAACATGCGCACCTGGCGCGGCGCCCGCCGCGTCACCCGCGCCGGCTCGGCATCGCCGCGCGAGAGCGCCCGATCCAGGCTGCGCCGGATCTGTTCATGCCTGGCGGGGTCGCTGATACGCTCACCGGTCTGCTCGAGGACCACGTAGGTCGAGAGGCTGTAGCCGTTACCGAGCTGGATGATGCGGGCATCGGCAATCGTCAGGCCGAGATCGTCAAGCGAGGCAGTCGCCAGTGCGAACGTGAACTGCGCCTGCGGCGTATAGAGGAATATCTCCGTGCCACCGCTACCCGCGTCGTCGTGCACATCGACTATCTTCTGCTGGCTGCCGGCCTGGAACGCTGCAAGCAGCCGTGTGTGCCAGGCGATGGCTTCCGGCCGCGACCGCAGGAAGTAGTCGTCGCTGAGCGTCGCCCAGACGCGCTCGACGGCGGACGCATCGACCCCGGCCGCGGCGAGCAGGACACGTGCGCCGGACTGCCGCTCCTCGATAAGTTCGTCCTTATCGATCGGGTCTTCGATGCCCCGGCGGAGCGCGCGTTTTGTCAGTCCGTACAACTCCTCGAAAAGCTGCGCTTTCCAGGAATTCCATAACTTCGGGTTGGTGGCGCGGACGTCGGCGACCGTGAGCAGGTACAGGTAATCCAGGTGCGTTTCATCACCGACGCGCGCGGCGAACTCACGAATGACCGCCGGATCGGCGATATCGCGCCGCTGGGCGGTCAGCGACAGGATCAGATGGTTGCGCACCAGCCAGGCGGTGAGCCGCGCCTCGTAGCGACTCAGGCCGTGCTCCAGGCAGAACGCTTCGGCATCCACGGCGCCGAGTTCGGAGTGATCGCCGCCCCGTCCCTTGGCGATGTCGTGGAACAGTCCCGCCAGGTAGGCAATTTCAGGCGTCTTCAGCGCCTGCATGATTTCCGAGCAGCGGGGAAACTCGTGGTCGTAACGGGACAGCGCAAAGCGCCGCAGGTTGCTCACGACGAATAGCGTATGAGCATCCACGGTGTAAGCATGAAACAGGTCGTACTGCATGCGTCCGACGATGCGCCCGAAAGACGGCACATAGCGGCCAAGCACGCCGTACAGGTTCATGCGCCGCAGCTCGTGGGTGACGCCCTCGGGTGCACGCAGGATCTGCAGGAACAGGCGGTGATTGCGCGGATCCTGGCGAAACTCATCGTCGATGAGCGGCAGGCTGCGCTGCAGGAGATCGATCGTGGTAGCGCTCACGCCGCGGATCCCGGGGTGCTGCTGCAGCAGCAGGAACAACTCGAGGATCGCCGAAGGCTGGCGCTCGAAGACGTCGTCCTCGACGACCTGCAGGAAGCCGTTCTTGACCTGGAAGCGCTCGTTGAGCGGCTGCGCCTCCACGAGAGGATTCATCAGGATGGCCTCCTGAAAAAGCTGCAGCAGCATTTCGTTCAGGCGGCTGAGATCCATGACGGTTCGGTAGTAGCGCTGCATGAGCTGCTCGACGGCCAGCATGTAGGTGGCATCCTGGTAGCCGAACAATCGGGCAATCCGTGTCTGGTAATCGAACAGCAGCCGGTCTTCCTTGCGCCCCGTGAGCACGTGCAAAGCGAAGCGCAGGCGCCAGAGGAACTCGCGTCCCTGCCGCAGCACGCGCAACTGCCCCGCCGTCAGGAAACGATGGGCAATGAGCGTCTCGAAATCGCTTGTACCGAAGTGCCGATGCGCTACCCAGGCAATCATCTGGATGTCGCGCAAACCGCCGGGGCTGCCCTTGATGTTGGGTTCCAGGTTGTAGGCTGTGTCGTCGTAGCGTCGATGTCTGTCCTGTTGTTCCTTGAGCTTGGCCTCGAAAAAGCTGCGCGCAGGCCAGACTTCCGGCGGGGCTACCGCCCCGGTCATTTTCCGGAACAGTTCCTCCGGGCCGAGCAGCCGGCGTGCCTCCATGAGCGTGGTGACGGTGGTTAGGTCGCGGCGGCATTCCTGGCGGCAGTCCTCGACGGTGCGAGTGCTGTGGCCCACCTGCAGGCCGATGTCCCAGAGCAGCGTGAGAAAGACCGAAACGGGTTCCTTCACGTCCTGCTTCTTGCGGTTCGGCAGCAGGATCAGCAGGTCGACGTCCGAATACGGATGCAGTTCACCGCGGCCGTAGCCGCCCACCGCCGCCAGCACGACCTCGGGCAGTTGTGGACCGCAGGTGCGCGCCCAGGCAACGCGGATCACCCGATCAACCAGTTCTGCCTGATCGCGAACCAGGTCTGCGGCAGCCTCACCCTGCAGGAAGCGGCAGACGAGGGCGGCATTTCCACCCTGCAGCGCCGCGCGCAGGCTGGCGACCGGTTCGCCGCTCGCGCCGAGTTGTGCATCGATGCGCTCCCAGTCGATGGCATCCCCATGCGGCATCAGCCACGCCTTGCCGGCCTCGGCCGTGGCGGTCAGCTGCTCGATCGCCGGGTCGGCAGGCGGCGGGTTGGCGGTTGCCGTACTCATCTGCGCTCGGCCGCACCGAGCGTCAGCACCTCGCAACCCTCGCGGGTAACGAGCACCGTGTGCTCCCATTGCGCCGAAAGCGAGTGATCGCGAGTGACGACCGTCCAGCCGTCCGGCAGCAGTTTGACATGGCGGGCACCGGCATTGACCATCGGCTCGATCGTGAACGTCATGCCTTCGCGCAGCTCGATGCCGGTTGCGGGCTTACCATAGTGCAGAACCTGCGGATCCTCGTGAAATACCCGGCCTATGCCATGGCCGCAGTACTCGCGTACCACCGAGCAGCCCTGCGCCTCGACGAAGGTCTGAATGGCATTTCCGATATCACCGAGACGATTTCCCGGCCGCACCTGGCGGATGCCCCGCCAGAGCGCTTCGAAGCACACCTGGCTGACGCGCTGTCCGAGTACCGTAGGTTTGCCGACGAAATACATCCGACTGCTGTCTCCGTGGAAGCCGTCCTTGATGACGGTAACGTCTATGTTAACGATGTCGCCCGGGCGCAGGCGCCGATCGCCGGGAATACCGTGGCACACCACGTGGTTGACCGAGGTGCATATCGATTTAGGGAAGCCCCGATAGTTGAGTGGCGCCGGAATCGCCTGCTGACGCTCGACAATGAAGTCGTGGCAGATGCGGTCGAGCTCTGCGGTCGTCACGCCGGGGCGCACGTGCTCGCCGATCATATCGAGCACATCCGCCGTCAAGCGGCCGGCGAGGCGCATACGCTCCTGTTCCTCGGCGCTCTTGATCGTTATGTTCATTGGGCGGCGGTCACTCCAGGGCCGGCTTCGGCCGGGGCGGGTTCCGCGCAGCCGATCCCGGGCAACCGGCCCCGGCGGTGGCGATCCAGTTGACGGCGGTGTCGCTCCGGAACGGGCGCCACCGGTCGCCGGGCCCCATCCGCTGGTCCGGCACAAGCGCGTTGTTGCAGGGTGGCCGTTATGGTATAAAGCGCGCGCCTTACAGGCAACGAAATCCACACATGTGCCGTCACGCGCGGCCGGGTGCCTGACCTCGAGTCGGGTTGCCGCGGCGGGGCATATGGAGGCTCAACCCGGACGGAGACATCATGGCGGACGTAACTATGCGCCAGATGCTGGAGGCTGGTGTGCACTTCGGGCACCAGACCCGGTACTGGAATCCCAAGATGGCGCCTTTCATTTTTGGCGCCCGCAACAACATCCACATCATTAACCTCGAGCACACCGTGCCGATGTTCCGCAAGGCATGCGACTTCGTGAAGAAGGTCGCGGCAGACGGCGGCAATGTGCTTTTCGTCGGTACCAAACGCTCGGCACGCGATTCGATCAAGGCGCATGCGGAACGTTGCAGCATGCCATACGTGAGCCACCGCTGGCTGGGCGGCATGCTGACCAACTTCAAGACGATCCGCCAATCGATCAAACGGCTCGAGGAAATCGAGCAGATGCAGGCCGACGGCACCATCGATCGGCTCACCAAGAAAGAAGTCCTGACGCTTAAGCGCGAGCAGGCCAAGCTGGAGCGCAGCCTGGGCGGCATCAAGAGCCTGACAGCGCTGCCGGATGCGGTGTTCGTGGTCGACGTTGGCCACGAGAGCATTGCCGTGCATGAGGCGCGCGTGCTGGGTATCCCGGTAGTCGGTGTCGTCGACACGAATTGCTCGCCGGACGAAGTCGACTACGTGGTCCCCGGCAACGACGATGCCATGAAGGCGGCCGAACTCTATGCGACCGGCATTGCCGACGCGGTTCTCGATGGCAGGGCCTCGGTGCCGGCGCTGCCGGTCGGAGAAGACGACTTTGTCGAGCTTGACACCGAAGGCCGTCCGAAGACGCAGCCCGGTCCGAAACGCTCCGCAGGCGCCCGCAAGGGCGGGCGTTCGCGTGGCAATGCCTCGCCCGGCGCCAAAGTGACGCGCCGCGAGCGCGGCCGTACCGCCCGGGTGGCAGCGGAAGCCGACGCGACAGTAACGGAGGCTCCCTCCGAAGAGGCTTCCATAGCCGAGGAAGTGGCGAGCGAGTTCGAAACCGACGTCGAGTAACAGTGCTGATCAGCCGACCGGGGCGGCGGCGTCGCGGCCGGCGGTGATGCGGAGTATCAACAGATGAGTATTTCGGCAGCCGCCGTCAAGGAACTCCGGGAACGGACCGGGGCCGGCATGATGGAGTGCAAGAGCGCACTGACCGAGGCTAACGGCAACGTCGAGGTCGCACAGGAGATCCTGCGCACGCGCGGCCAGGCGAAAGCCGACAAGAAGGCCAGCCGGGTCGCAGCCGAGGGCCGCATTGAGCTGGCTTTCGCCAATAGCGGCTGCGCCGGCGTCATGGTCGAGATCAACTGCGAGACCGACTTCGTCGCGCGCGACAGCAATTTTCTCGCCTTCGCCGCCAAGGTAGCGCGGCTCGCGATCGATCACCGCCCGGCCAGCGTCGATGCGCTGCTGCAACTGCGTGGCCGCGACGGACGCAGCGTGGAAGAGGCGCGTAAGGACCTGGTGTCGAAGGTCGGCGAGAACATCACCGTGCGACGCTTCGAGGCGATCGATGCCGGCAACGCCCTCGGTAGCTACCTGCACGGCACACGCATCGGCGTGCTCGTCGACGTAGCTGGCGGGGATGAGGTTCTGCGCCGTGACCTGGCGATGCACATCGCTGCCACCAGTCCGCAATGGATCGGGCCCGATGACGTGCCGGCCGAGGTGCTGCAGCGGGAACGCCGCATCCTCCAGGAGCAGGCCAGCCAGGAAGGCAAGCCGGCCGAGATCGTCGCCCGCATGGTCGAGGGGCGACTGAAGAAGTTCCTGAACGAGGTGACGCTGGTCGGTCAGCCGTTCGTCAAGGATCCGGACACCAGCGTGGGCAAGCTGCTCGCCGCGCAGAAGGCGGTGGTGAAGCGGTTTGTGCGCCTGCAGGTCGGTGAGGGTATCGAAAAGAAGGCCGCCAATCTTGCTGACGAGGTCCGGGCGCAAGTCAACGCTCATGCCTAGCCATCCTGCCGGCGGTAGTCGGGTGCGCGGGCGGGCCGTGGTTCGTCCGGCAGCGGCGCCGTGGCTCGCGTACCATGGCATGAAGCCCGGCAACCCCGCTCAGGCGGGGTTGTTTTTATGTGCAGAGGGGTTACCTGACCATGGCCGATAGCAGTAATCTGCCGTTTCGCCGCATTCTTCTCAAGATGAGCGGCGAGGGGCTGCTCGGCAACGCGGATTACGGCATCGACCCGCAGACCCTCGCGCGAGTCGCGGCAGAAGTGTCGGCGGTTATCCAGCTTGGCATCCAGGTTGGAATCGTAATCGGCGGCGGCAATATCTTTCGTGGCGCAGGGCTTGCGCGTGCCGGCATGGACCGCGTCACGGCCGACCACATGGGCATGCTTGCCACGATCATCAATGCGCTCGCCATGCAGGACGCGCTGGAACGGGCTGGCGCTTATGCCCGGGTCATGTCGGCGTTGCAGATTCACGAGGTTTGCGAGGACTACATTCGCCGGCGGGCCATACGCCACCTGGAAAAGGGCCGTGTGGCTATTTTCGCTGCTGGAACCGGCAACCCGTTTTTCACGACGGATACCGCGGCGGCGCTGCGCGCCATCGAGATCGGCGCCGACGTATTGATCAAGGCAACCAAGGTTGACGGCGTGTATAGCGCCGATCCGAGAAAAGACAGTTCCGCAGCGCGCTATGAGCGGTTGTCCTACGACACCGTGCTGACGGATAAACTAGGTGTCATGGATGCGACATCGGTTGTAATGTGTCGCGACAATGCGTTGCCGATTCGGGTCTTCGATCTTAACGAACCGGGAGCCCTGATCCGCGTCGCGCGCGGCGAGAACATAGGCACGCTGGTCACCGAGACCTGAGTCGGTTGCCACGGAGGTGCGGCTGTGATCAATGACATCAAGAAGGACGCTGATCAACGCATGAGCAAGGCCGTAGCGGCCTTTGCCCAAGGCTTGAAGAAGCTGCGCACCGGGCGCGCCTCGACGAGTCTGCTGGAGCACATTCAGGTGGACTACTACGGCACCCATGTGCCGATCAGCCAGACCGCGAACGTCGGCGTGGAGGATGCGCGGACCCTGACGGTGACGCCCTGGGAGGCGAAGATGGTGCCGGTCATCGAGAAGGCGATCATCAACTCCGACCTCGGCCTGACGCCGGTGACGGCCGGCAGTGTCATTCGCGTGCCGCTGCCGCCGCTGACCGAGGAACGGCGCCGCGATCTTGCCAAGCACATCAAGCAGGAAGCCGAGCATGGCCGCGTTGCGGTGCGCACCGTGCGCCGCGACGTCCTGCAGGACCTGAAAGACCTGTTGAAGGAAAAACTTATCACCGAGGACGATGAACGCCGGGCGCACCAGATGATCCAGGAGTTGACCGATCGGTATGTCGCGCAGATAGATCAGATATCTGAGGAAAAACAGAAAGAAATCATGGCATTTTGATTTCTTTTCAAGCTGAATCCCAATCGTGGCCGCTCATCCGCACAACGACTCGCTGCCGCAGCCGGGGCCACGGCATGTCGCTATCATCATGGACGGCAACGGTCGCTGGGCCAGTCGCAACGGCAAGGCGCGCAGCACCGGTCACCGGGCCGGCGTGCGCTCGGCGCGGGCTGTGGTGAAGGCTTGCGCCGAGGCCAAGGTGGACGTGCTGACGCTGTTTGCCTTCAGCAGCGAGAATTGGCGCCGACCCCAGGAGGAGGTCAACGCCCTGATGCGGCTGTTCGTCGAGGTTCTGCAACGCGAGGTGGCGGAACTCGATGCCAACGGCATTCAGTTGCGGTTTATCGGGGCGCGCGAGCACCTGCCGGAAATTCTGCGCCGCCGCATGGCGGATGCCGAGGCGCGTACCGCCGCCAACCAGCGCATGACACTGGTGCTGGCACTCGCCTACGGTGGCCATTGGGACATCGTGCAGGCGACACGCCGCATTGCCGCCAAGGTTCGCAGCGGTGACCTGCAACCCGAGGACATCGACGAGGCGGTTGTCGGCAGGCATCTTTCCTTGAGCGGGCTGCCGTCGCCGGATCTTTTGATCCGCACCGGCGGCGAGCAACGGGTCAGCAATTTCCTGCTGTGGGATCTCGCCTACAGCGAGCTGTTCTTCACCGACACCCTCTGGCCGGATTTCGATGCCGAGCTCCTGGAGGGAGCATTCAGCTTTTACCGCAGCCGCCAGCGGCGTTTCGGACGAACCAGCGATCAGCTCGAAGCCATCGGCGACTGATGGCTACGGGCCGCGAATTCGAGTCGAGCCCGCTTCGTATGCCATCCAATGCTCTGACCCGGCGCGTCGTCACGGCGATCGTGTTGCTGGGGATTCTGCTGCCGGCATTCCTGCTATTGCCGGAAGTATTCGGTGTCGGGCTGATCCTGCTGTTCCTCGTTGGCGGCGCATGGGAATGGTCGGCATTTCTGCAACCTTCCGGCAGACTGCAGCGCGTCGCATATGTTGCAGCAGTGGCGGCGCTGCTTGGACTGACGATGTGGGCAGTACCCTCGCCGCTACCCTTGCTGGCGGTGGTGTATCTCGCTCTGGCCTGGTGGCTGGTCGCGTTTGCAGGGATCCTACGTTTCCCGATGCAGATCGGTCGTCCGGTGGTCGCGCTGTGCGGGCTATTCACATTGGTGCCGGCCGGCACCTCGCTGGTTGCTTTGTTGCAGGCCGGGGCGGCCGGCCGATATCTGCTGTTGCTGGCTCTGGTGATCGTCTGGGCGGCCGATGCCGGGGCCTATTTCGCCGGGCGTCGTTTCGGCCGGGTGAAGCTCGCGCCGATGGTCAGCCCCGGCAAGACGTGGGAGGGTTTCCTGGGCGGAATGGCGCTGGCTGTCGTGGCTGCTGTGATCGGAGCGGTGGCGCTCGGTCAGCCTGTGACGGTGGCTGTGCCGCTTGGTTTAAGCGTTGCCGCCGTGTCCGTGATCGGCGATCTGACGGTGAGCATGTTCAAGCGCAACGCCGGTCTGAAGGACAGCGGGCGGCTGATTCCGGGTCACGGCGGGGTGCTGGACCGGGTCGACAGCGTGACGGCTGCTGCGCCGCTTTTCGTGCTCGAGGCTGCCTGGCTCGGCTGGCTGGGAGGGCCGGCGCAGTGATACGGGAATATCCCGTGCGCCGGCGCAGCGGTCGCAATCTGCTGCGGGCTGGTTGCACGGCGACGGTTGCGCTTGCCATCATGGCGCCGTCAGGTCCGCCCTCGAACCGGGTCGCGGGCCATGTGGTTTGCTGCTTCAGGGGTAATCCGGGCCGATCGCTATGAGCGAAATCCTGGTCTCAGCCGCTTCGTTTCTGGTGGCCATCGGCCTGTTGGTGGCCGTCCATGAATATGGTCATTTCATCGTGGCGCGGCTGGTCGGTGTGCGTGTGCTGCGTTTTTCCATCGGGTTCGGCCGGCCGATCTGGATTCGCCGCGGCGGCCGCGACCGCACGGAGTACTGCCTGTCGCTGATTCCGTTCGGCGGCTACGTCAAGTTGCTGGACGAGCGGGACTCGCCGGTCGCCCTGGCTGAGCAGCACCGCGCCTTCAACCGCCAGCCCATTCCGGCGCGTATCGCAGTGCTCGCGGCCGGGCCGCTGCTGAATTTCCTGTTTGCCATCCTCGCCTACTGGCTCATGTTCGTGATCGGCGTTCCAGGCAGCCGCCCGTTGATCGGCGAGGTAACGCCCGGCTCGCTTGCCGCCCGGGCAGGCCTGGCGAGCCACGATGAGATCGTTCAGGTTGGTGGCCGGCCGACCGCCACCTGGGAGGGCGCGATCGTCGCGTTGCTCGATGACATGCTGGACGATGGTGTCGTCACACTCCAGGTTGTCGGTGAGGACGGCGGGTCGCGCTCGGTCGAGCTCGACACGTCGGGCCGCGAAGCGGAATTGACCGAGCCCGGGAAGTTGCTCAAGGGATTGGGCTTCGAGCCGCGGGTCCCGCAATTGCCGGCGGTCGTCGGCGAGGTCGTTGCTGGCGGTACGGCCGAGCGTGCCGGGCTTGTCCCGGGCGATGAGATCCTCGAAGCCGACGGCGAGGCTGTCGGCGACTGGCCGCATTGGGTGGAGTACGTGCGCAAGCGCCCCGGGCAAACGGCGAGCGTGACGATACGCCGGGGTGAGGAGACCCGGCGGGTCGAGCTCGATATCGAGCGGGCAATGGTCGATGGCGCCGAAATCGGCCGCATAGGCGCAGGGCCGCGCGTGCCGGACAAGTTCTTCGAGCGCTGGTCGGCGATCGAGCGCTACAGCGTGACGGCGGCCGTCGGCCAGGCCGCGAGCCGCAGCTGGGAAATGGCCAGCCTGACTGTGCGCATGGTTCTGCGCATGATCACTGGCGATGTCTCGCTGCGTAACATCAGTGGCCCGATCAATATCGCCCAGTATGCGGGTTACAGCGCCAGCGTCGGCCCATCCGCTTTTCTGAACTTCCTCGCTGTGGTCAGCATCAGCCTGGGCATCCTTAACCTGCTGCCCGTGCCAATGCTCGACGGCGGCCAGATCGCGTATCAGCTTGCCGAAGCCGCCAAGGGTGCGCCATTGTCGGAAAGAGCGCAGTTGATCGGTCAGCAGGTCGGCTTGTTCTTTCTGTTGCTGCTGATGAGCTTTGCTTTTTATAACGACCTCTCTCGTTTGTTTGGCTGATCCGGCGTGAATTGCAGATTGCGCTCATTCAGGGGCTGGATCATCGCGCGCATTGCGGCCAGCGCCATGCTTGCGGTTGCCCTCAGCGCCGCCGCCCAGGATCCGCTGGTCGTCCGGGATATTCGCATCGAGGGTCTGCAGCGGATCTCCGAGGGCACGGTTTTCAATTATCTGCCGCTCAACATTGGCGATCGGCTCGACCAGCAGCGCGTGCAGGAGGCGCTGCGCGCCGTCTATGCGACCGGTTTCTTCCGTGACGTGGAGTTTCGCTGGGAGGGCGGCACGCTGATCATCGCGGTGGCCGAGCGCCCGTCGATCGAGGACTTCACGATCACCGGCAACAAGGACATCAAGACCGAAGACCTTACCGAATCGCTGGCGAAGATCGGCCTGAAGGCGGGCCGCATCTTCAACCGCTCCGTGCTCGATGAGGTGGAGCAGTCACTGACGGATCAGTATTTCAGCCAGGGCAAGTACGCCGCGCGCGTGGCAACGGAGGTGGAGGAGTTGCCTGACAACAAGGTGAAGATTGCCATCAAGATCACGGAGGGCGACCGGGCGCGAATCCGTCAGATCAATATCGTCGGCAATCGGAGCTTCGGGGACGAGGAGATCCTCGAGGAGTTCCAGCTGCGCACTCCGCACTGGCTGTCCTGGCTGCGCCAGGACGACCGCTATTCGCGCGAGGCCCTGCAGGGCGACCTCGAAACGCTGCGTTCCTACTACATGGACCAGGGCTTTGCCGACTTCGCCATTGAGTCGACCCAGGTCGCGTTGTCTCCTGACAAGAAAGATGTCTTCATCACCGTCAACCTCGTTGAGGGTGAGCGCTACAAGATCTCCGACGTGAAGCTCGCCGGTGACCTGATCCTGGCCGAGTCGGAGCTCAATCCGTACCTGCAGATCAAGCCGGGGCAGACCTATTCGCAGCGGCTCATCACGCAAAGCGCTGATCTGATCCGCCTGCGCCTCGGCGAGGAGGGTTACGCGTTTGCCAGTGTCGAGCCGGTCCCGGAGCTCAACAAAGACGAGAAGACCGTGGCAATGACGCTGTACGTGCAGCCGAAGAACCGGGTGTACGTCCGCCGGGTCAATTTCAACGGCGCATCCGCCGTGAACGACGAAGTGTTCCGGCGCGAGGTGCGCCAGTTCGAGGGCGGCTATCTGTCGAACAGCAAGGTGGAGCGTTCGAAGATCCGCCTGCAGCGCCTGCCCTACATCGAAAAGGTGGAGTCCACGACCAATCCCGTGCCGGGCACGCCAGACCTTGTCGATGTTGATTTCGATATTGAGGAGGGTCTGCCGGGACAGTTCGGCGGCGGTATCGGCTATTCGGAGTCGCAGAAATTCCTGATCAATGGGAGTTTCGTGCACACCAATTTCTTTGGCACCGGCAACCGCGTTGCCGCTGAAGTGAGCAGTGGCAAGTACCGCACCGTGTACAGCCTGTCGCATACCGATCCTTACACCACCATCAATGAGGTGAGCCGCACCGTCGGCATAACCTACCGGGACATCACCCAGTACACCTCGAATGCGTCGGATTTCTCGACCGAGACCATGGCGGTTTCACTTGAGTACGGCTACCCGCTGACGGAGTACCAGCGACTGATCTTCGGCATCAACTGGCAGGATGCGCAGTTGCTTGCGGATTCGTTCAGCAGCAGTCAGGCGAAGGAATGGGTGCTCAACAACGGCGACAGTTTCATCGAGGCGTTGCCGGGCGGGTTCGTCGCCGGCACGAATTTCAGCAGCTTCGACCTGGTGGCGGGCTGGGTGTACGACAGCCGCAATCGCGCGCTGTTCGCGGATCGCGGCGCGAGACACCGAGTGGTGCTTTCGTCGACCGTGCCGGGAGCGGACGTGGAGTACTACACCCTTAATTACAACGCTTCGCAGTACTTGCCGTTGTCGCGGTTGTTCACGTTGTCGTTCAATCTTGATCTTGGCTACGGCGATGCGTTCGGCGACACCACCGCCATTCCGCCGTACAAGAATTACTTCGCCGGCGGACCCGACACGGTGCGCGGCTACAGCGAGAACGATCTGGGTCCGGTGGACAGCCCCTTTGGCAACCCTTACGGCGGCAATATGCTGGTGGCGGCGCAAACCGAGCTGATCCTGCCGATCCCCGAGAAATGGCGGGCGCGCAGCCGTTTCACGCTGTTTTTCGACATCGGCAACGTGTTCTCCACCGGCGGGGTCACCTTTTTCGACAAGCTCGGCGATCCCATCGAGTATGATTTCGACCTCGGCGAGCTGAAGCAGTCCGTCGGCCTGTCGGCGCAATGGCTCGCGCCGCTCGGCCTGTTCCGTTTCAGCTATGCATTCCCGCTCAATGCGGACGAGGGGACTGTGCGCCTTTACGGTGACGACGAGGAACAATTCCAGTTTTCCATCGGCGGCGCTTTCTAGTGTTTCGGTTCAGGAAGGACAGGACGATGAATGCAAGAGTTTTTTCCGCGACGGCGATTCTGCTCTGTGGGCTGATTACCTCAGGGCAGGCGCTGGCGCAGGCGGCTGCCAGCCCAAAAATCGGCTGGGTCAACGTCGCCAGGCTGATCCAGGAATCGCCTCAGGCGCGCGCCATCCAGAAGGCGCTCGAAGAGGAGTTCTCGCCGCGCCAGCGCGAGCTGGTCGCCAAGCAGAACGAACTCAAGGAGCGGCAGGCCAAGCTGCAGAAGGACATGGAAGTGATGGGCGCCGAGGAGCGGCGCAACGCCGAGAGCGCGTTCCGTTCGGACGAGCGTGACCTGGCGCGCCGGCAGAACGAGTTTCTCGAGGACTTCAACCTGCGGCGTAACGAGGAGATCGGCAAGCTGCAGCGCGAGTTGCTTAAAGAGGTCCAGGCATTTGCGAAGCAGAGAGGCTATGACCTGATCGTCGGCGAGGGCGTGCTGTACGCCACGCCAGCGGTCGATGTGACGCAGGCGATGGTCGAGGCACTGGAAGGCACCTACAAGGGCAAGGCGCCGCCGCCCGCAGCGCCGAAGAGGTAGCGCCGGGTACCGAGCGGCCCGGCGGGGTTTGTGGCGAGTACCGCATGGCGATGACATTGGGCGGTCTGGCAGTTCGCCACGGTTGCGAACTGCGCGGCGATCCCGACGCGGTGGTGGAGCGGGTTGCGACTCTTGCCAGCGCCGGACCCGGTGCCGTGACTTTTCTCGCCAATGCCCTCTACCGCAGCCAGCTGCGCTCGACGCAGGCAAGCGCGGTGATCCTTGCGCAAGAGGACGCCGCCGACTGCCCGGTGGCCGCGCTGGTATGCCCGAATCCATATTTGGCGTATGCGCGTATCGCCGCGGATCTGCATCCGCCCGCGCCATTGCGACCGGGGGTCGACGCATCGGCCCGCATCGGCGAGGGTTGCCGCGTTCCACCGAGTTGCCAGGTCGATGCCGGAGCGGTGCTCGAGCCCGGCGTGCGCCTCGGCGAACGAGTGCACGTTGGCGCCAACACGGTGCTCGGCGCCGGGTGTGGCATCGGGGATGACACCCGCATTCTGCCGGGTGTGGTGCTGTATGCCGGCGTGCACGTCGGCCAGCGCTGCCTTCTGCATTCCGGCGTGGTGCTCGGCGCCGACGGCTTTGGTATTGCGCGCGGTCCGTCAGGTGCGTGGCTCAAGGTTCCCCAACTCGGCGGTGTGTCGATTGGCAACGACGTCGAGATTGGCGCGAACACCACCATCGACCGGGGCGCGATCGGGGATACCGTGATCGGTGACGGGGTCAAGCTCGATAACCAGATCCAGATCGGCCACAATGTATCCATTGGCAATCACACGGCGATAGCGGCGATGACGGGCGTCTCTGGCAGCACGCGAATCGGCGCACGATGCATGATCGGCGGTTCCGTCGGCTTTGCCGGGCACATCACCATAGCCGACGACGTGGTGATTACCGCCCGCTCCAATGTCACCCACTCGATTGGACGGCCAGGCCTCTACAGTGGCGCAGTGCCTGCCGACGAGGCGCGGCGCTTTCGCAAGAATGCCGTGCGCTTCGGTCAGCTCGACGAGCTGGCGCGCCGCCTGCGCGAGCTCGAACGCCGGCTGAGCGAAAAGTCCGGCAAGTCCTGAGCGAGCCTTCCTTGATTCACCCAAGCGCCATCGTCTCGCCCGAGGCACGGATCGCGCCCGACGTCGAGATCGGGGCCTACACGGTCATCGGCCCTGGCGTGGTGATCGGCGCGGGTACGCGCATCGGGCCGCACGTGGTAATCAAGGGGCCCGCGCGCATCGGCGAGCGCAACCGCATTTTTCAGTTTGCGGCCATAGGCGATGATCCCCAGGACAAGAAGTATGCCGGCGAGGCCACGCGCCTCGAAATCGGCAATGACAACACCATTCGCGAGTTCTGCAGCATCAATCGCGGCACGGTGCAGGATGCAGGGCTCACCAGCATTGGCGATCACAACTGGCTGCTCGCCTATGTTCACGTCGCCCACGACTGCCGGCTCGGCAGTCATATCATCATGTCCAACAACGCGACGCTGGCCGGCCATGTTCATGTCGAGGATCATGCGATCCTCAGCGGATTCGTTGCTGTGCACCAGTTCTGCCGGATTGGCGCACACAGCTTCATCGGCGGACAGGCTGGTCTCACGCGCGACGTGCTGCCTTACATGACCATTGCGGGACAGCCGCCCGAGCCGCACGGCATCAACAGCGAGGGACTGAAGCGGCGCGGTTTCACGCCGGAGCAGATCCGCAACCTCAAGGAAGCGTATCGGATCCTGTATCGATCGAATCTGCGGCTGGCCGAGGCGCGCGCGAGGCTGCAGGAGCTGGTGCCCGAACAGCCCGAACTGCGGCCTCTCGTCGAGTTCATCGACCGCTCGGAGCGCAGCATTCTGCGCTGAACGACACCGGCGCACCGAGGGCTCGTCCATGGCCCGCATCGTTATCGTCGCCGGCGAAGCCTCCGGCGATCATCTGGCCGCCGGGCTGATCCGCGCCGCGCGGCGGCGGCGCGCCGGGCTGCAATTCGCCGGCATCGCCGGTCCTGCCATGCGCGAGGCGGGCTGCGAGGCCTGGTATCGTACCGAGGAACTGTCGGTGATGGGGCTCGTCGAGGTGTTGCGCCACCTGCCGCGATTGAGCCGAATCGGTCGCGGGGTCGAGCGACGCCTGCTTGCCGAGCGGCCGGCCGCCTATGTCGGCGTTGACGCCCCCGACTTCAACCTGCGCATTGCCGCGCGTGCACGCGCCGCGGGAATCCCGACGCTGCAGTACGTTTGCCCGAGCGTGTGGGCCTGGCGCCCGGGGCGCGTCAAGGTGTTGCAACGGGCCTGCGACCTCGTCCTGTGCCTGCTGCCGTTCGAAGAGCCGTTCCTCCGGCAGGCCGGTGTCGCCGCGACGTTCGTCGGTCATCCATTGGCCGATGAGATTCCCGAGGCCAGCGATCCGCATCCGGTGCGCGCGGCGCTCGGCATCGACGGCAAGCCGGTGGTGGCGCTGCTGCCCGGCAGCCGGATCGGCGAAGTCGAGCGGTTGGGGCCAGTGTTTGCGGCAACGGCGGCGCTGCTCCGCAAGCGGTTCCCGGGAGCGGGCTTCGTCGCGCCAATGGCGAATGCGGCAGTCGGATCCAGTTTCAGGCAGGCGATCGCGCGAGCGGCGCGCGGCTGCAACGTGCGACTGCTCGACGGACGGGCGCGCGACGCCCTGGCAGCCTGCGACGTGGCGCTGGTTGCATCAGGCACCGCAACCCTGGAGACCATGCTGATCAACCGGCCGATGGTGGTGGCTTACCGCCTGGCGCCGGCCACCTACGCCCTGGCGCGCCACTTGCGCATCGTCAAGGCGCCGTTTTTCGCGCTGCCGAATCTGCTGGCCGGCGAGCGCCTCGTAGCGGAGTACCTGCAGGGCGAGGCGAGCCCCGCGCGGCTTGCCGCATCGCTGATCGAGTTGATCGAGTCGCCGGATGGCAACAGCGGTTTACGCGAGCGTTTCCTGCAGGAGCATCGGCGGCTGCGCCGCGACGCGAGCGAGATGGCCGCCGAGGCGCTCATGCGGGTCGCGGGCCTGCCATGACACTGGGGCGGCGGCTGCGGCAATCCTTATAATCGGGAGACGATGATCCCGGACATGCAACAGCGGGTCCCGGCGGCGCTGCTCCGGGGCGTAGGCGGTATTGACGAAGCCGGCCGCGGACCGCTGGCCGGTCCGGTGGTGGCCGCAGTCGTAGTGCTCGCGCCGGGGCAGATCATCGAGGGCGTCGCCGATTCGAAGCTTCTGCCGGCAAACCGGCGCAAGTCGCTTGCGGCAGACATCCGCGCGCAGTCGCTGGCGTGGGCGCTCGGCAGCGCAACGGTCGAGGAAATCGACCGGCTGAATATTCTGCATGCGACCCTGCTTGCCATGCGCCGCGCCGTCGAGGCGCTCAACGTCTGGCCCGAGCGGCTGCGGGTGGACGGGAATCGTGCACCGTCGCTGCCGGGGTACCCGGGCGTCGTGGAGACGCTGGTGCAGGGCGATCGCCTCTGTCCGGCGGTCAGTGCCGCGTCGATTCTCGCAAAAGTCGCCCGCGACGACGCGATGCTGAAGCTCGATGCCGAATTTCCTGGCTATGGCTTCGCCGCGCATAAGGGCTATCCGACGGTGGAACATCGCGCGGCATTACAGCGGCTCGGCGCCTGCGCGGCGCACCGCCGCAGCTTCGGCCCGGTGCGGGCGGCACTGCAGTCCGGGTGCATGGCATGAGCCGCCTCTTCGTGCATCTGCATCTGCACACTGAGTATTCGCTTGCCGACAGCGTCATTCGCATTCCAGCGCTGCTGTCCGCGGTGCGCGAGGCGGGCATGCCCGCCGTGGCGATGACCGACCTGAACAACTTGTTCGCGCTGGTTACTTTTTACAAGGCGGCGCTTGCCGCCGGGATCAAGCCCATCGCCGGCGCCGAGGTCAATCTGCGCCTTGACGAGGATTCGCGCCCGCCAGGGCGTCTTTTGCTGCTTTGCCGGGACTTCACGGGTTACCGCAATCTCGCGCAGCTGCTGTCGAGAGCCTATACCGAGGGCCGGGAAGGCGGCCAACCGGTCATCCGGGCTCCCTGGCTCGCGGGTGCGGGCAGCGCAGGTCTGATCGCCATCGCGCCGGGTCCCGCCGGGATCCTCGGTCCTTCGCTTTGCGCCGGCCGACTGGTGCACGCTACCGACGTGCTGCGACAGTGTCGCAGGTTGTTCAACGATGACTTTTACATTGGCGTGCAACGCACGGGACGGGGACACGAAGAGGATTATCTTCAGCACGCGGTGCGCCTCGCTGCGGCAGAGCAATGCCCGCTGGTGGCCACCAATGATGTGCGATTCCTGCAAGCCAGCGACTTCGAGGCGCACGAGGCGCGCGTTTGCATCCAGCAGGGCCGTTTGCTCGACGATCCGAACCGGCCGCGCGAGTACAGCGAGCAGCAGTACCTGCGCAGCGCTGCGGAGATGGCGGCGCTCTTCGCCGAGCTGCCCGAGGCGCTCGAGAATGCCGTAGAAATCGCGCGACGCTGCAACCTGACGCTCGATCTCGGCGGGGCGCATATGCCAGAACTGGCTGTGCCCGACGGGCTCACCGTCAATGACTATCTGCGCCGTGAGGCGTGCCGGGGCCTCGCGGCGCGCCTTGCGCCGGCGGAGGTACCGCCGGCACATGCGCAGCGTATCGAGCAGGAGATCGAGGTCATCGCCCGCATGGGGTTCGCCGGTTACTTCCTGATCGTCGCCGACTTTATCCGCTGGGCGAAGGAAAACGGCATTCCGGTCGGCCCCGGCCGCGGTTCAGGCGCCGGCTCGCTGGTCGCCTATGCGCTCGGCATCACCGAGCTGGATCCGCTGGAGCACAGCCTGTTGTTCGAGCGGTTCCTCAATCCCGAGCGTGTCTCCATGCCGGATTTCGACATCGATTTCTGCATGGAAGGTCGCGATCGCGTCATCGACTATGTCGCCGGCCGCTACAGCCGGGAGCGCGTCTCGCAGATCATCACCTTCGGCACCATGGCGGCGCGCGCCGCGGTGCGCGACGTGGGGCGCGTGCTCGGCCACCCGTATGGTTTCGTGGACAAGATCGCCAAGCTCATTCCGCAGGAGCTGAAGATCACGCTCGACGACGCTCTGAAAGGCGAAGCGGAGCTGCGCCAGCTGTACCAGACCGACGACGACGTGCGCGCGGTGATCGACCTGGCGCGCCAGCTCGAGGGGCTGGTGCGCAACGCGGGCAAGCACGCCGGCGGCGTGGTCATCGCCCCGACGCGCATCACCGATTTCGTGCCGCTTTATCAGGTGGAAGGCGAGGCCACCACCGTCACGCAGTTCGACAAGGACGGGCTGGAAGCGGTCGGCCTGGTGAAATTCGACTTTCTCGGCCTGCGCACGCTGACCGTCATCGACCACGCAGTGAAGACCATCAATGCCGATCGCGGTACTGGCCAGCCGCCTTTGCAGATTGGCGCAATTCCCCTCGACGATGCGCCGACCTTCGAGCTGCTGCGCTCCGGGCGCACCACGGCGGTGTTCCAGCTCGAATCACGCGGCATGCGGGACCTGATCAAGCGGCTGCGCCCCGATCACTTTGACGACCTTGTGGCGCTGGTCGCGCTGTTCCGGCCCGGGCCGCTACAGTCGGGCATGGTTGATGACTTCATCGCGCGCAAGCATTCCGGCGCCGGGCAGGCCATCGACTATCTGCACCGGGACCTGGAGCCGGTGCTCGCCAGCACTTACGGCGTGATCGTCTACCAGGAGCAGGTGATGCAGATCGCCCAGCGGCTGGCCGGCTACACGCTTGGCGGCGCGGACCTGCTGCGCCGGGCGATGGGCAAGAAAAAGCCCGAAGAGATGGCGAAGCAGCGTTCGATTTTTCTGGCCGGCGCTGCCGAGCGCGATGTCGACCCGGCGCTCGCGGCGCGCATCTTCGACCTGATGGAGAAATTCGCCGAGTACGGATTTAACCGCTCGCATTCGGCCGCCTATGCGCTGCTCGCCTGGCAGACGGCCTGGCTGAAAACGCACTACCCGGCGGCTTTCATGGCGGCCGTGCTCAGCGCGGAAATGGACGACACCGACAAGCTGGTGGGCCTGCGCCGCGAGTGCGAGTCGCTCGGTCTGAACGTCCTGCCGCCGCACGTGAATGAGTCTGGCTACGCTTTCGCGGTGGCCGGGCCGAAAGCGATCCGCTACGGCCTTGGCGCCATCAAGGGTCTCGGTCGCGGCGCCGCCGAGCAGATTTGCGCCGAGCGCGAGGCGCATGGCGCTTTCGCCGACCTGCACCAGTTCTGCCGCCGCGTCGGCAGCCAGCGCATCGGGCGGCGCGCTATCGAATCGCTGATCAAGGCGGGCGCGCTCGACGGGCTCGGACCGAGCCGGGCAAGCATGTTTGCGGGGCTTGCCGCAGCGCTGGGTGGGGCCGAGCAGGCCGCGCGCTCGCGCGACTCGGGACAGGAGGACATGTTCGGCGCCGCGTCGGGCCCGGTCCCGGCCGAAGCCACGCTGCCCGCGATCGACGAATGGGGCGTGGGCCGACGGCTTGAAGCGGAGCGGGAGAGCCTCGGCCTGTATCTGAGCGGCCACCCGTTCGATCAATACCGTGCGGATGCGGCCTTTATCGCCAGCGAAACCATCGCCTCGCTGGTCAGTGTCCCGCCGCCGGTCCCGGGCGCCGAGTTCCAGCCCGGGCGTGACGTCGTGGTGGCGGGGCTGATTACCGCCGTTCGCAAGCGTGCCGGGCGCATTACGGCCGAGATCGATGATGGCACGGCGGCGCTCGAGATCAGTATTTTTCCGGAAGTCTATGAGCGCTGCCGCAATCACCTGGGGTCGAATGCGATCGTGGTGGTGAATGGCTCGTTGCGGTTCGACGAGTTCATCGACGGGTGGCGGCTTGCGGCGCGCGACATCGTCGACATGGATCGGGTTATTGAGAAGCGCGCCTCGCGCCTGGTGATCCGCTGGAACGGCGACCAGCGCGGCCGGCTCGATGCGCGCCGCCTGCAGGCGGCGCTCGAACCGTTTCGGCCCGGCGCCTGCTCCATAGCCATCTACTACTCGCGGCCGGATGCGCAGGCACGTATTGCACTGACCGATGACTGGTCGGTGCGACCGAGCCGGGAGCTGCGTGAGCGATTATCCGCCCTGGTCGGCGCCGACGGCTATCGCTTTCTGTACGATGGCGGGTATTGACCGGCAGGTGGTGCGCACGCCGATCGGGCGGTATAGTCTGGCCCCGCGCTGCCTGCGGGGCCTGGTGTCGTGGATCTGAAGTTTCTCGATTTCGAACAGCCCATCGCTGAACTTGAGGCGAAGATCGACGAGCTGCGTTTCGTTGGCGACGACTCCGAAGTCAACATCAGCGATGAGATCGAACGGCTGAAGGCCAAGAGTGAAGCGCTCACGCGCAGCATTTTCGCCAGCCTGAGCGCCTGGCAGGTCACGCAGCTGGCGCGGCATCCATTGCGCCCGTACACGCTCGACTATCTCGAGGTTATCAGCCCGGATTTCCAGGAACTGCACGGCGACCGCATGTATGCCGACGATCCGGCTATCGTCGGTGGCATTGGCCGACTCGAAGGCCGGCCCGTCATGTTCATCGGCCAGCAGAAAGGTCGCGACACCAGGTCCCGCGTGCGCCGCAACTATGGCATGCCGAAGCCCGAGGGCTATCGCAAGGCGCTGCGATTGATGAAGCTCGCCGAGAAGTTCCGCCTGCCCGTGATCACGTTGATCGACACGCCCGGCGCCTATCCCGGTCTCGATGCCGAGGAGCGCGGGCAGAGTGAGGCCATTGCGCGCAATCTCTTCGAGATGGCCCGCCTGAAGACCCCGGTCGTCAGTGTGGTGATCGGCGAGGGCGGCTCGGGCGGTGCCCTGGCCATCGGCGTTGGTGATCGACTGATCATGCTGGAATACAGCGTCTATTCGGTGATCTCACCGGAAGGCTGCGCGAGCATTTTATGGAAGAGTGCGGAGAAGGCCGAGACGGCAGCCGAGGCGATGGGCGTCACCGCGCCACGGCTTCAGGAGCTCGGCCTGCTCGACGAGATAATCCGCGAGCCGCTCGGCGGCGCACACCGCGACCCGAAGGGCATGGCAGAAGCGCTGCGTGCGGCGCTGACCAGCGCGCTGCGCGAGCTCGAAGTGCTCGACCTGAACGAATTGCTGCGGCAGAGGAGCGCACGGCTGCAGTCGTTCGGCCGCTTCCGTGAGGCCTGAGTCCGGGCCGGAGGGTGCGGCTCCCGCGTACCATGCCGGCAGGACGCGAGGTGCGTGAGGTGGACCCTGTTACGGCAACGATCCGCCAGGCTCTCGGTGATGATCTCGCTGACCCCGGACGTACCTGGCGGGTAGCGCTGAGCGGAGGAGTGGACTCGACGGTTCTGCTCCACGCCCTGGCGGGTCTGCGGCCCGATATCCTGCGCGGGCGGCTGCATGCGGTACATGTTGATCATCAGCTGCATGCTGATTCCGCAGCATGGGCGGCAGCGTCCGAGGAGTTCTGCGCGCGGCTTGGGGTGCCGATCGAGACGCTTCTGGTTAAAGTCGACCTGCGGCGTGGCGAGGGCATCGAAGCGGCCGCCCGGCGCGCGCGCTATGCGGCTTTTCGCAGTTGCCTGTCTCGCGGCGATCGGCTGTTGACCGCTCACCATCGTGACGATCAGGCGGAAACCCTATTGCTGAACCTGCTGCGCGGTTCAGGCGTGGCAGGCCTCGCGGGCATCCCCCCGCAGGCGGCACTCGGGGCGGGCACCGTCAGCCGGCCGTTGCTCACCGTGCCGCGCCAGGTCCTGATCGACTACGCGCACCGCCATGGCCTGGCGTGGATCGAGGATCCGGCCAATCGCGACCAGCGCATGGATCGGAACTACCTGCGACACGTCATGCTGCCGGCGTTTGCCCGGCGCTGGCCAGCGGTCCATGCCAGCCTCGCCCGCAGCGCCAGGCTGTGCGCGGAAACGGCCGCGCTGCTCGAGGAACTTGCCGGGCTCGATCTGCGCTCGGTGACCAAGCGCGGCCACGTGCTGGTGTCGGCACTGCGGCGGCTGCCCGAGGTACGCCAGCGCAATCTGCTGCGCCATCTCTGCCGGAGACAGTTCGGATCGGCGCCGAACGACGCGCGACTGCGCGAGGGGCTGGCACAGTTACTTCAGGCCGCCGGCGACCGTTCACCGCTGCTCGCATGGCCTGGCGGCGAGGTGCGCCGTTACCGCGACCGGCTGTATTGGCTGCCGGCTGGATGGAATCGTCAACTGCCCCGAGTTACCTCGTTACTCCGACCCGGCGCGACGCTGGACGTGGGCGCAGCGAGCGGCCGACTGCGGCTGACTGCCGCGAAAGTCGGAGGTATCGCCGCCGAAACGGCGCGGGCAGGTCTGCAGGTGCGGTTTCGCGAAGGGGGTGAGCGCCTGCGGCCAGCCGGCCATGCGCATCATCGGGAGCTGAAAAATCTGCTTCAGGAGCATGGCGTCGTACCCTGGATGCGCGGGCACGTGCCGTTGCTGGTGGCCGAAGAGCGCATCGTGGCCGTGGCCGACCTGTGGGTGGCCGCTGAATACGCTGCGCCTGAAGGAGAGGCAGGATATCGAGTGCGCTGGGACCGCCATCCACCGCTGGTTTGAATGCGCGCGAGACGGGCTGCAGCGGCCGATTGTGACCATGGAAACGATCTGGTACCTTGTTCTCCCCATCTGAATTCCCGGTTGGAGCGGTTGCGGAAATGCCGTGATCGTTCCGCATATTTTTTGCATTAAGAGCGGTTGACCAGGGGCTGGCGATCGCGTGTCTCGCAGTGAGACTCGTAGCTGCACACAGGGGTTGACCAGATGCCGCGCTTTGTATTCGTGACCGGTGGCGTAGTGTCCTCGCTCGGCAAGGGCATCACCTCGGCGTCGCTCGGGGCTATCCTCGAGGCGCGCGGCTTGAAGGTGAGCATGGTCAAGCTTGACCCGTACCTCAACGTCGATCCGGGCACCATGAGCCCGTTCCAGCATGGCGAGGTGTTCG